>DATHAB010000122.1:0-14666 GCA_035296885.1 Rubrobacteraceae bacterium | reverse complement strand
AAGAAGGAGATGCCGAAGAGCGGTGGCTTCGACTTCGGTGCTGCTGCGTTTATGGGTCTGGGCGCTACCGCCCTGCTCGTCGGCGCCGGTCTGCTGGTCCGCAGGTCCCGCCGGTAAGCGACTCTAGCGGAAACATGTTAGTCTAACGTAATGTTAGTCTAACGTAACTTGGGCTGGGCGGGTCCCTTCGGGGGCCCGCCCAAATTTTCATAGAGAACGTGCAAAAAGGGTGGGGTGGAAGTTACCCCGCCCTTTTCTTGTATCAGTAGGATCTCCGAGCTCCGATACGCCCAAAACTCCCTGCAGTTTATATCTCTTGCCTGGACGGGGTCGAGAGGAGCGTATCGAAGGAGAACTTGAGGCAAGGTTTCGCGTCGCTAAGAACACCGCCCCTATTGCCGCGTGGGGCCACCAAACCTCACGCCCCCATTTTTAGCGGAGGTGAGGAGAGCTAGGGGTATAGAGCCTTAGCCCTGAATGTTAGTCTCGCGCCAGCGGGTGTGGGCGCCGAGGCCTTCGGCCTCCGGAAACTCTTCGCCCTTCGTGAGCTGGACGCGAACCGGGGGTAGCATCGTACCCCGGTGGCAGACGTAGGTACCGGAGACGGGGGCCTTCTCGCCCGGCTTGAAGACCGGGCCGTAGGGCCGGTAGCGGGAGAGTATGTCCTCGATGTTCGGCTGCACAAGGTCCTCCGCCTACAAGCTCACGGTTCGGGCGTCGGTGAAGCCGGGGATCTCAAGCAGATCCTTGAGGACCTGCTCGGGGACGGGCTCGTCGATCGTTATCGCCATAGCGGCGCGTGAGCCGGCGGCTCCGCGCCCGACAGCCATGTTGCCGATGTTGATTCCGTGCTCGCCCAAGACGGTCCCGATCTTGCCGATCATGCCGGGCATGTCCTCGTTGCGGATAAAGAGCGTGTGCTTTTGAGGGACGAGGTCGACGATAAAGCTCAAAGCCTCGATAATCCGCGGCTGCATCCGGGGACCGAGGAGCGTACCGCTAACGAGGCTCTCCCCCCCCTCGCCCGGCAAGCTCAGCGTTACCAGGCTCGTGTAGTCCGTGCTCTCCCGCACGTGCGAGGTCTCGACCTTTAAGCCTCTCTCTCTGGCGAGCGCCGGCGTGTTCACGAAGTTTAAAGGTTCGTGCACCATACCCGCCAGGAGGCCCCTCTGGGCGGAGACATCCAGAAGCCGGGTGTCGTAGCCCGCGATCTCCCCTTGATACTCGATCCTCAAAACACTCCCAGGCTTGTCCGTGAGTTGATAGAGCAGCCTCCCTAATATCTCACAAAGCTCCGAAAAATGGGCTACGAACTCCGCCCCCTCGCCCACCGGAACCGGCGCGTTTATCGCGTTCATAGGAACCTCGCCGCGCAAAGCCGAAGCCACCTGCTCGGCGGCTATCACACCCGCCCGGTCTTGGGCCTCAACCGTGCTCGCCCCAAGGTGCGGGGTGACGACGACATTCGGGAGCGCAAACAACGGAGAATTCGTTGTCGGCTCCTCCCGGAACACGTCGATGGCGGCGCCTGCGATCCTGCCCTCCTTTAGCGCGTTGTACAGGTCGGTCTCGTCCACGATGCCGCCGCGGGCGACGTTTATGAGGTACGCGGAAGGCTTCATCCTCTCCAGAGCGTCCTCGTTTATCATTCCCGTCGTCTCCGGCGTGCGCGGGACGTGCAGCGAGATGAAATCGGATCCTTCGAGCACCTCATCCACGCTCTCGGCGCGGGTCACGTTCATGGCGCGCATCCGGTCCTCCGATACATAAGGGTCGTAAGCGAGGACGTTCATCCTCATCCCCACTGCGCCGCGCGCCACGATCGAGCCTACGTGCCCCAGGCCTACGAGCCCGAGAGTCTTCCCTGCGACCTCGACACCTTTGAAGGCACTTCGCTTCCACTCGCCGGCGCGCAGGGTGGTATCGGCGGCCGGGATGTGCCGCGCCGCCGCGAGCATCAGACCCAGAGTGTGCTCGCCCGCCGCTATAGTGTTGCTCTCCGGGGCGTTAGCGACCAGGATGCCCCTCTTCGTCGCCGCCTCGATATCTATGTTATCTACTCCGATGCCGGCCCGACCGATCGCCTTGAGGTTCTGCGCCCGCTCGATGACCTCGGCCGTCACCTTTGTGGCGCTCCGGATGATGAGGCCGTCGTAGGACCCGATCTTCTCTAAAAGCTCCTCGGGCGAGAGGCCGAGGACGACGTCTACGTCGAACTCTTTCTTGAGAAGCTCGACGCCACTCTCGGCGAGCGCTTCCGTTATGAGGATCTTCATTAAGCCGTCACCCCGCTCCTTGAGAATACCCGCTGCGCCGCGCCTACGCCCCTGCCGAGCTCTACGGGGTAGTCCAGGGCCTCCAAAGCCAGTTCGGCGGCGGCTACCGTCGCGATAATGTCGTAGGAGTCGAAGTAGCCGCAATGGCCGATACGGAAGATCCTACCCTCCATCGGACCCTGACCACCGGCGACCTGTATCCCGTGCTCCCGGAACATCAGTCGGACCAAGGTTTTACCATCTATCCCGTCGGGCACCCACGCCCCCGTAACGGCGGAGTTCATGTCCTCATCCGGTCCGAAGAGCCTGAGGCCCATGCCCTTGATGCCCGCGCGCGAGGCGCGACCCAAGAGGATGTGACGCTGGAAGACCTCCTCGACACCCTCGGCCAAGATCTGCTGCAGGGCGATATCTAGCTGGATGATCACGCTAACTGCCGGGGTCCACGGCGTTTGAGGTGGGGTCTTGGCATAAGCCTTTTTCGCCGCCGTCCAGTCGAAGTAGAAGCGCGGCATCCTTGACTCCTCGTGTGCCCGCATCGCCCGCTCACTAACGCTCACGAATCCCAGTCCCGGCGGCGTCATCAGCGCCTTCTGCGACCCGGCGACGACCACGTCCACCCCCCACTCGTCCGTCCTCAAAGGAACGGCTCCCAAGCCCGAGACCGCATCAACGACCGTGACCACGTTCTCCGTCGCCCGGGCAAAGCCCTCGATGTCGTTCACCGTCCCCGTGGAAGTCTCCGAGAGTACGCAGATGGCGGCCTTGATGCTTGGGTCGGCAGCGATAGCCCCCGCGACCTCGTCGTTGTCGGCCTTCGCGCCCCAGTCGTACTTAAGCTCGGTGACCTCCAGCCCAAACGCCTGGCTCATCTTCACCCAGCGGTTCCCGAAGTTGCCGTTGTTTACGACGAGCACCCTGTCGCCGGGCGAGAAGAGATTCTGGATAGCACCCTCAAAAGCCCCTGTCCCGCTCGACGCGTAGGTAAAGATGTCGTTCTCGGTAAGAAAGACCCTCTTGAGGTTCTCGTTAACCCGCGTAAAGACCTCGCCGAACTCCGGCGTGCGGTGGTGGATGATCGGCATAGCCCCCGCCGCCGAAACCTCCGGCGGGATGGGCGTGGGGCCCGGCGACATTAAGCGGTACTTGTTCATCATAGGTTTTGAAGTTTCCTCTCGTGCAGCGGACAACTCGCGCCCATCTATTCTAGCCACAATCGTTCGAGATGGCTACATTCTGGGGCAGAGTATTTACAAACTGTTGCTTTCTCGTCGAGCATCTGCCAGATACCTCGCAGAGGCCACATACCCAGACGACGCAGGAGACCCCGTACTCGGGTCGGTCTCCAAAAGCGGAAACCGTCGCTCACAGCCCTACGAAGGTCTTCGCAACCGTTTACAGGTTCCGATGAGCGCCGCCTATTATCCTAGCCTCCGCCGTAAGTAACCGGCACCTCAACTCCTTCGAACGAGCCGTCGCGTGGGCTCCGGCTGCCGACCCTGAGGGTCGCTCCACCCTCGAAGGCTGCAAACTCCAACGAGGTCTCGAAGTATCCCCAAGTCTCGGCCCAGTCGTTTGACAAGGCGGTAGCTCGGGAGAGAACGTTGCCGCCCGAGTCGCTCAGCACGATAGTGTTCGAGGCCTCGAAGTTGCGTGAGTATCCGCTCACCCTTAGCGGGCTGGTTATGGCTTCCCCCTCGCGGGGTTGAAAGAGAACCGTCCTCTCACTTTGGGCAGGTATCGGGAAGCCTAACCCCACGTTTGCGGGGCGGTAGTCGACTGCCAAGCGCCCTGGATCGGAGAGCTCCGTCACCCGGTACTGGAACGCTCCTGCGGCGAAAATGTCTACGAACATGCCCCTGCCAGGAGCGCGGACCACGTAGAAGTTGTCCAGGATAGAACTACCGAACACCCCCTCGGTCTCCGAGGCATAGTCGAGGCCCGGGAACGAGATCCGCGCATACCCCTCTCCGGTGGGGCTGCTAAGCGACCAGACCGGAACCTGCGAAGCGGGAGCGGCCCCCGAGTCGAACTCTACAACCGCCCGCTCATAGCCCTCGTACTTGCCGAACCTTACCTCCCGAATGCCGTCCGCCGCTCCCTCCGACCCCCCGTTCATCTCGGGAGCCGCGGTAAACGACGCCTCGGCAGCTTCTCCTTCGGCGGTCTCGCCGCCCGGAGCCGATGCCCGCGCCGTCTCCTCTTTCGGAGCCATCTCCTGCCGAGCTTGACTCTCTGGTACGGTAGACAAACTTTCGGTAGTTCCGGGTCCTTGCTCCTCACGGCTGTCCTGTGCGCACCCGACGGCCAGAACGGCCGCCAACAAAGCAGCCCAAATCACAATTCCAAAAACCCTCATACCCCCTGCCTACTCCTTTTTATGGTGGACGGGGCTCATACGGGTACGAAAGTAGGACCTGTCGGTCACCTACGGGTAAGCGGTCATACGCCAGCGTAGTAGGCGACCCAGCTCATGTACTTGTACCAGTCCCAGTTCAAGCCCGGGTCGGTATGGTTGCCGGCTCCCCCGTAGGAAGTTCTGTCGTACGGGTCGGGTACCTCATAGTGCCCGATTATGTGGTAGCGGTCGATCGGGATGCCGTACTTGTAGCAGAGCCAGGCTGTGAGCCAAGACGAGTAGTCGTACATGGTGTCAGTAAACCAGGCCGGGTTGTCTACAAAGCCCTCGTGCTCGATGCCTATGCTCGTCTGGTTGTAGTACCAGTTCCCCGCATGCCAGGCGATGTTTCTCTCCAAAACCGACTGTCCGATAAACCCATCGGAGGAGCGGATGGTGTAGTGGGCTGAAGCCCCCGCATAGGAGTTTTGAAACCAGTTTATGGCGCTCGACCAGGAACCCTGGGCGACATGAATGATTATCTTGTCTACCAGGTGCGAGTTTGGGCGGTTCGCCCCCGTGTAGTTGTTAGAGTTCGCCGGATAGTAGGCATAGTAGGTGCCAGCCATCAGAGTTGCCCCTCCCGGGCTGTAAGCTCGATCTGCTCGCCCTTCAGATTCGTCGCCGAGGAACCCTTCTTGAGGGTCCGGAAGACCTGCTCGGCAAAGTGCTCGCCGGCCCCGACCCCGGCCACCGCTTCGTAGTACTTTCCGCGTCCCCCCTTGCCGGCCACCGCCCCGAAGTAGTCGCCCAGACGGGGAGGCTTCTCCCCCTGAGACTCCGCCAAAAGCGCCGCCCCGCCTAAAATGTTCGCCCTGCGGTCCGTTTTGAGCTCCTCTTCGGGGATGCCGGTAAGCCTCGACGCCTCGCCTAAAGTGTCCGCGAAGTCCTTCTGAACGAGTTGCATGATCCCGTACGCGCCACGCCCGTGGGGATTTCCGGGCTCGTGGGCGCTGGTCTCCGGCGGGGGCATCTCCCAGCGGGTATTAACGTAGCCCATCGCTAATAGCAACTCCACCGGTACGTCATACTCCTCGGCCGCCTCCTCGAACTCCCTCGCAAGTGAAGAGCCCGGCGAAGGGTTGGCCAAAACCTTGCCCGTTACCCCAAACAGCACCGCACCAACGATACCGAACCCGCTCATCCTAAGGAACTCCTGGCGGTTCATAGTCCCAGGCAGACCTGTAGAACCTTCAGAATGCACCCCCCCTCCTAGGAATAGCCTTACCGAAACGCTCTTGCGTCGCTATTGTCTAGTTCGAGGAATAACTCTAACGTTTCCTATCCGAGCTTCAAGAAAATTCGGGACGATCCTCATGATGTTGTGATCTTAAGGGATCGAACCACATCAGAGACAACCACTGTTCGTTGAATCCTTACGCTCCTGGTCTGTTCGGAGACACGGCTGTGCGCATACCCTTATCCCTTTCTGGACGGGACGTCGAGATGATAGGACGACCTAGTGTTGGCCTTTTTATTCGATTGTTCTCTTGTCGCGGTCCCCTCGCTCGTGGCGTTAGGGCCGCTGTTGTTGGTGGAACAGAGTTTGATCGTGTTTTCGGTTCTGCTGCTTTTGTTCGTGCTGTTGTTCTGCGCCCTCTATTTACCCTCTATTTATCCTGCCAGCGGCACGCTGGTGGTCCACAAAAGGAGACGTTAACCGAACCCGGCTCCTTCGAGAGCGGGTAGTGCCGCACGGGCGTACCGGGCGGCGTAACCAAATTCGGAGGGGGTTTGAGCCGCGAATGGCTCTCCATGATCGAGCTCGCCGGCTCCGGCGCCGACCCGGATAAGACCCTCTGCAAGATCCAACCGTAAAAGGTCTCCGTCTCGCAGACGGCCGAGGACGCCGCCCGCCGCGGTCTCAGGCGTCGCCAGCGAAGCCCAGGTGCCTGCAGCGTTTTCGGGGGGAAGTCCGTCGGTAAGGACCGGGACGAACAGGCCGTCATCGGCGAGGGTGCTCCCCAAACGGTCGAGCCGGAGGAGCCCCGGCCCCCCACGCGGCCCGCAACCACCTACAACGAGCAAGTCGGAAGGGTCAACCGTACCACTCTCCACAGCCCGGACTGCCGCCCCTTCGGAGTCGTAGACGCGGCATGAACCGTAGACCTCCTCACTCGCTTCGTCGGTCCGGCAGACGACCTCCGTGCCGGATGCTCGGCCCCGGACGAAGACCAGGCGCGAGCCAGCCGTTTCTGGAGCAGGGGGTGTTGCAGCCGGGAGGGCCTCTTTGAGCTGTCCCGCCACCGTTGACGTATCGTGCAAGCCACCAAGATGGCCGAGCAGCCCCGCGGCGCCGTAGGTCTCAAACCAGGGGGAGCCGGTCACGGCAACCTCGGGGCACTCGGGGGCGAGAACGCGGATCATCTGCGGGAATCCGGCCACCCCGGCCTCTCGTGCGATGGCCGCCAGATGCACGAGCAACTCCGGCCCGCCCTTTAAAGCCAGACCCGTTCGCAGCGCGTTTGCTAAAGAGAAACTCTCGACCAGCTCACAGGAGCCCGTCCTCCCGCTCCGTGCCGCGGCGACAACTATCTCAGCCGGTTCCTCTCTGAGCGGCGCGAAGCCTAAAGCCGCAAGAGCGACGGCGAAGGGATGTTTGAGGGGCGTGGCAACAACTACCGGAAGGTCGATCCGCAGCGCGGCTATCAGCAGGCCCGCGAGTGCCGCAGGATCGGTGGCGTCCACGAGCAGGGCGTCGAAATTCTTACCGACGCAAGAGATCTGAGCCCAGTCCGCAACCCATTCTCGGTACAGTGCGGCGCCACCCAGCGGGCGCGCCACCGGCAAAACGAGCGGCGTCGACTCCCCGCCCGCTTCCCGGACGGAGTCGGCTTTCGACGCCTTGGACGCCAGGACGCCTACGCGTGGCACGCGACTTCTAGCTGTTTAGCTTCTCCAGGAGGAGCTGGCGCACCCGGCCGCCATCGGCGTTGCCTCGGGTCGCCCTCATCACCTGGCCTACGAGAAAGCCTATAACCTTATTGTCGCCGGCCTTTACGCGCTCGGCCTCGTTTGCGTTGGCCGCTATAACCTCGTCCACCATCCCGGAAAGCTCATCGCCGCCCATCGAAGCAAGGCCCTCGTGTTCGACGATAACGGAGGGAGAGCCGCCGGTCTCGAAGACACGAGTGAGGACGTCTTTGGCGGCGGAGCGGGAGATTGTGCCGTTCTCGACGAGCCCGACGAGCTCGATCATCGACTCGGGGGAGACCTTTGAACCAGAGATGCTTACCCCCGCCTCGTTGAGCTGCGCGCGGAGCTCGCCCGAGACCCAGTTGGCGGCCTGCTTTGGGTCCGCACTTTCGGCGACCTCCTCGTAGAACGCTGCCAGCTCGGCGTCGGCGGTGAGGACCCCTGCGTCGTACTCCGAGAGCCCGTACTGCTCGACGAAGCGTGCCCTTTTGTGCTCGGGCAGTTCGGGGAGGCGACTATTTATCTCGCGAACCCACGCCGCGGTGAGCTCTAAAGGCAAAAGGTCAGGCTCGGGGAAGTAGCGGTAGTCGTGGGCATACTCCTTACTCCTGAGCTCATGCACCTCGTCGGTTTCGGGGTCGTAGTGCATCGTCGCCTGCTCGACGTGGCCGCCAGCCTCCAGGATGTACCGCTGGCGCTCGAGTTCGCGCGCAAGTCCTCGTTCGACGAAACGAAAAGAGTTTATGTTCTTGAGCTCGGTCTTGGTGCCGAAAGATCCGTCGGGCTTGCGGATGCTCACGTTAGCGTCGCAGCGCATCTGGCCCTTCTCCATGTCTGCCTCTGAGACGCCTATCGCCCGGAGGATGGACTTAAGGTGGTTCGCCGTCGCACGGGCAGCTTCGGGTGAGGGGATGTCTGGCTCGGTTACTATCTCTATGAGGGGCGTACCACCCCGGTTGAAGTCTACGAGCGAGCCGACGGAACCGTGCATCCGGCCCGACTCTCCGACGTGCACGTTCTTGGCGGCGTCCTCTTCTAAGTGGAGACGCGTGATGCCGACGCGTAGAGTTCCGCCGTCCGAGGTCGGGACGTCGAGGTAGCCGTTGTTGCAGATGGGAGCGTCGTACTGGGAGATCTGGTACCCCTTTGGCAAGTCCGGATAGAAGTAGTTCTTACGTGCAAAGACTGCCCTTGGCGCAACCTCGCAGTTCAGAGCTAAACCCGCCATCATCCCGAGTTCGATGGCCTTTTCGTTGGTGACCGGGAGCGCGCCCGGGTGTCCGAGGCAGACCGGGCAAGTGTGGGTGTTGGGTTGCTCGCCATAGGTGACCCGGCAAGAACAGAACATCTTTGTTTGGGTAGCGAGATGGACATGAAACTCGAGTCCGATGACCGCCTGGTAAGTTCTTTTCTCCTGTGTCTGCAAGTGGTAAGTCCTCGCGCCTCGCTTGCCTGCGTTTCATAGCCATTCTAGCATTGGGGCCGGATGCTAGAATCGCTCTAACTCTGGCGGGCTCAAAGGAGGCGTTATCTCTACTTACGGCGGCTCGGCCGGGCACCTAGTGGTCTTGCGGGGACCGGGACTCGGTGACTTCTACTCTTTGGACGGGGAGGAGCTCGTCCTGGGGAGCGACCCGTTTCGAGCCGACATTGTGGTGCGGGACGTGGAGGTCGCGCCGAGGCACGCGAGCATCTCCCGCGAGCCGGGTTCGTACGCTTACGCCGTGCGTGGCTTGAGCAGTGGCGAAAAGATTGTAGTAAACGATAAACTCCTCCAAGATTCGGGACAGCGCTTTTTACGCGATGGAGACCGCATCTCCCTTGGCGATTCCGTGCTCGAGTTCTCGCAAGGAGATCCCGTAAAAGCACAGTTCCACGAAGCTCTGAATCACCTGATCAACCGAGACTACCTGACCGGCCTACTTGCTAAAAAGCGCTTCGACGAAGAGTTCGAGCATTGCTTGAGCGCGACGACAGCGGAGGGCAAGCCTTTGAGCGTTCTCATGGCCGATATAGACAACCTCAAGAAGATCAACGACCAGCACGGCCACCTTTTGGGCGAGTTCGTGGTCGGCGCGGTCGGCCGCATCATCAGCGAGCTTCATACGGAAGGCGGTAGACTGGCGACCCGCTTCGGGGGCGACGAGTACCAGACCTTACTACCAAACCTCGCTAAAGAAGAGGCGCTTACGGTGGCCAAGGAGGTCCGACGCCGGGTGGAGGAGTACGCCTTTATGCACGAGGGCACCCTCGCCAACCCTACTCTATCCGTAGGCGTCGCCGCTTACCCCGAAGACGGTGCTACGCGCAAGGCTCTCACCCACGCCGCCGATGAGGCCCTCTATAGAGCCAAGCGGGCCGGAGGCAACCACGTAAGCGATTAGACGGACAGAGAACGTGAAGACCGACCACCGGCCGTGCGTGCTACAGCCGCGCCGATGCTGCTTGAGGCCCCGGTTACCACCGCGACCCGGCCCTGCAGAGGCTCTCTAACTACATTGGACCTCTCTAAAGGCTCGTTCGGGGCCTCCCTCTCGGTAGCACCTGCTCCCTCACGCTCTACCTGAACGGTATCGGTTAACGCGAGCCCTGGAATATCAAGGTTTCAGCTCAAAATCGAAATGCGCGACCTCCTCGACGGCGCGAGCGGCGCGGAGGAGCATCGGCTCCGTGAAGTGGTCGCTCATAAGCTGGACGCCTACCGGTAGACCTTCGGAGAGTCCGCCGGGGACGCTTATAGCCGGAATGCCGGTCAAGTTCACGGGTATGGTGCAGATATCCGAGAGGTACATTGCCAGAGGATCGTTTACCTTCGCCCCGATCTCGAACGCCACTATGGGCGAGGTCGGGGAAATGAGCACGTCGTATCGAGAGAAGCCCTCTCGAAAGTCCTCGATAGTTTTGGTGCGGACTTTCTGGGCCTGGGCGTAGTAGGCATCGTAGTAGCCCGCCGAGAGGGCGTAGGTACCGAGCATGATGCGGCGCTTGGCCTCTTCCCCGAAGCCCTCCTCGCGTGTCCGGCGATACATCCCGTGTACACCTTCTGCCGGGACCCTCAAGCCGTAGCGCACACCATCGAAACGGGCCAGGTTCGAGGACACCTCCGCGGGTGCGATGATGTAGTAGGCGGGCAAGGCGTAGCGTGAGTGCGACAGGCTCACCTCCCCCACCTTGGCGCCCGCGACCTCCAGGCCCTGCGCTACGTTCTCGACAATCTTACGCACCGGGGCGTCTATGCGCTCGTCCATGAGCTCCTTTACCACCCCGACTCTGAGCCCCGCAACGCCTCCTTCGAGCCCAGCCAGGTAGTCCGGGACCTCGACCTTGGCGCTCGTGGAGTCGCGGGGGTCGTGGCCGGCGACGGCCTGCAGGAGCAGCGCCGCGTCGCGCACGTCGCGGGTCATCGGACCGATCTGGTCAAGCGAAGAGGCGAAAGCTATAAGCCCGTAACGTGAGACGCGCCCGTAGGTTGGCTTTAGACCGACGATGCCGCAAAGAGAGGCAGGCTGCCTGACGGAGCCGCCGGTGTCCGTCCCTAAAGCCCACCAGCCCTCGCCAGCGGCGACCGCTGCCGCCGAGCCCCCGGAAGAGCCGCCCGGCACACGATTCAGACGCCAGGGGTTTCGAGTCACGCCGTAGGCGGAGTTCTCCGTCGAGGATCCCATCGCGAACTCGTCGCAGTTGGCCTTGCCCACCACGATCATGTCATCGCCGTAGTTGAGGAGTGCCGAGGCGTCGTAAAGGGGATCGAAGTTCTCGAGGATCTTCGAACCGCAGGTCGTACGCACGCCTTCGGTAGAGAGCACGTCCTTTACGGCTATGGGCACACCCTCCCAAAGCTTGATGCCGCCGTTCTTCGCACGGGCGTCCGTCCTTTCGGCCCGTTTTATAGCGAGTTCGGGGGTGGTGGTGACGAAGGCGTGTACGTCGCCCTCAACCTCGTCAATGCGGGCGTTAGCTGCCTCGGCGGCCTCGCGGGCGGAGACCTCGCGGGATTCTATCTTCTTCGCCAGCTCGTAGGCCGAGAGACCTAGCAGCTCGTCCGGCATCCTAATCTATCCTCGGGACGGCGAAGAGACCGTCCACGGGATCGGGGGCCGTCGAGAGGGCCACGTCCTGCGGAAAGCTTTTACGCGGCTCGTCGGGCCTGAGAACGTTCGTCAGGTTCAAGGCGTTAGCCGTCGGCGGGACCCCTTTGAGGTCCAGCTCCCCTATCTGCTCGATACTTTCCAGGATAGCCCCGAGCTGGCCGCTCATCTTCTTCACCTCGTCTTCTGTGAGCCCCAGACGGGCCAGGTTCGCGACGTGGCGCACCTCTTCTTCGGATATCATCGCGCTTTTCCAACCTCCAAACTAAACGCCTAGACTCTCTACTCATCTTAGCGCAGCTTCCGACGGAGATCCGAGCGCTGGCGGCAGACGACAGGCGCCACCGGCGCATCTGTCGTTGCTACTCGACCAGGCGGCCGGTGACCTGGTACTCCTCGTCGGATTTCGCCCACTCTTCCAGGTACTCGGGGATCACCTGCACCTGCTTGCAGGTCACGGCGAGCTCGCCTCCTTCGTCCTTTCCTATTAAGAAGTTGGCCTTGAGGTTCGGGTCGAGCTCTGGATAGTCGGAGCGATTGTGGGCTCCACGCGTCTCCTGGCGGTCTATGGCACCCAGGATAGTCGCCTCGGCAACTACTAGCGAGCCGCGCAGGTCCAGGGCGTAGGCCAGGTCGCCGAAGCCCTCCGAAGTAGGCCGGACGTCTACGTCCTCGGAGGCGGTCCGAATCTTCGCGAGTCGCTGTAGCCCTTCCTTGAGCTTCTCCTCGCTCCTTACTACACCGCAGGTCTCCTGCATGGTGTTGCGAAGAGCGCGCTGCAGCGGACGTGCAAACTCGTCGCCCTCCTTGATGCACGAGTCAAGTTCCTCACCCGCCGCCTTGATAACGTGGCGGGACCTAAGCTGGACGTCGCTCTCCTGCGAGTAGGCCGCGGCCGCCTCGCCCGCGCGCCGCCCAAAGACCATCGTCTCCGAGAGCGAGTTGCCCCCGAGACGGTTCGCCCCGTGCAGCCCTGAGGTATTCTCGCCGGCGCCATAGAGGCCCTCGATATCCGTAGCGTGGGTCTCGGGCTCGACCACGATGCCGCCCATCGTGTAGTGGGCGGTCGGCGCCACCTCCATCGGCTCTTTCGAGATGTCGAGCATCAGAGCATCGAGGAACTGGCGGTACATCCTGGGGAGCTTCTCGAGTATGTACTTCTTCGGGCGGTGAGAGATATCGAGGTAGACGCCGCCGTGCTCGGTGCCGCGCCCTTCGGAGATCTCGGTGTAGTTCGCCAGGGCTATCCTGTCGCGGGTCGAGAGCTCCATACGCTCGGGGTCGTAGCGCTCCATGTAACGCTCGCCCAACGCGTTGTATAGCCTGCCCCCCTCGCCACGGATGGCCTCGGTCGCGAGCGTGCCGACCCACTCCTCGGGGTAGACCATGCCCGTGGGGTGGAACTGGACGAGCTCCATATCCGAGAGCCTGCAACCGGCCTCCAAGGCTAGGTAGAGCCCGCTTCCGGTGTTCTCGTCGCGCCTGGAGGAGCTCACGCGCCAGAGCCGCGTATGGCCACCCGTGGCGAGTATGACAGCGTCGGCGAGGTAGACGGTGCGCTCCCCGGAGTTTACGTCGAAGGCGTACGCTCCGAAACACCGCCCTTCGTGGACGAGCAGCCTGGAGACGTACTGCCCCTCGTGTATAGGGATGTTCAAGGACTCGACCTTGTCGACCAGCGTGTAGAGCATCGCCCGGCCGGTGTAGTCACCCGCATAGCAGGTGCGACGGTACTTGTGGGCCCCAAAAAAGCGCTGATCCAGCTCGCCCGACGGGGTCCTCGCGAAGGGACAACCCCATTCGGCCAGCTCTAGAATTGCCTGTGGCGCTTCTTTGGCCATGATCTCGACCGCACGCGGGTCGGAGAGGTTGTAGCCCTCCTTTAAAGTGTCCGCGAAGTGCTGCTGCCAGGCGTCCTCGGGGTCACGGGTACCTAGAGCCGCGTTAATACCGCCGGCAGCTAGTACAGTGTGGGCGTCTTTGCGCGGCCGCGTGCCGACAACCATAACCTCTGTACCGGCCTCGTGGGCGGCGATCGCGGCACGCAAGCCCGCCGCCCCCGAGCCTATGACAAGAACATTTGAAACTCTTGTCCGCGTACGCGTAGTATCTCTGTCCACTAAATCCTCCTAAAGGTCTGGTTCTTCTCTCCTGCATCCTGCCAAAGGCTGCCCGAGAGTCGAAAAAGTATGAAATCTGTGCGGCTTTCTACACACTATATGTGTACCACCAGAGGGCTCTTGCGCCTGCCATAGCTTTCACACACTTTCTGCTGTTCGCGTTTCTCTTAACCCGGCGGGGGCTGTAGGTTCTTTGCGACCGTGCGTAATGCTAGCTACCGGTTCGAAGGCAGGTGATAAAAATCACCTCTGGTCGCTAGCGTCGCGCTACTGTTTTGCCCGATACAACGGCGGCAGATCACTTATTCAGCACTATAGATCACTTATTCAGCACTATTAGTAGAACTAGCCTGCTATGACTTTTGGATAGTTCCGCGCCGACAACTAATTCGGGAAGCGAAAACCGGCGACATCGTTGCCCTAAATTCACGATGACTCATTTGCTTCACCTCTTTCTAGTAGCAATCACGCTCGAAGCAGTTTTGCTCTTGACGGGCGCGTACACGATCTTCTACTGGTGGTAGTCCTCGGAGACATTACACCCGGATAGCCCGAAAGCGAAGGTTTGGGCGGCTCTAAACACCGGTCGAACACGAACTAGCATGAAAAGAAACGCTAGTGCGTAAACACCAAGCCCAGGACTAGGTCTTCTGGCTACGAGCTTTTAGATCGCTATTACTCTGCTTCGGGCGGTAAGGCCTTGGACTGGCCATAGGTAGTTGTCTTGGCTGATGCCTCTTGTACCTGTTCGGGGGTGAGAAGCACGGGCTCCCCCGCCAGCCTGGCCCGGTAATAAACCTCGGGCATCTCTTCCAGGACCTTGGCTCTAGAGTAAGCCTCGCTCGCGGTCTCCCCCACGGCTATAGCG
>DATHAB010000121.1:0-15601 GCA_035296885.1 Rubrobacteraceae bacterium | reverse complement strand
CAAGAGGAGGCTGTCGAAGCGGTCGCCGAGGCAGTAAGGCGGGCTCGGGCCGGCCTTGCGGACCCCAACCGTCCGATAGGGAGCTTCCTGTTCTTGGGACCTACAGGAGTGGGCAAGACCGAGCTTGCGCGTACTCTAGCGGAGGCCCTCTTCGGGGAAGAAGCGGCGATGGTGCGTATAGACATGAGCGAGTTCCAGGAGAGGCACACGGTCTCAAGGCTCGTCGGTGCTCCTCCGGGCTACGTCGGCTACGAGGAGGCCGGACAGCTAACCGAGAGCGTAAGGCGCAAGCCGTACTCGGTATTGCTGCTAGATGAGATAGAGAAGGCTCACCCAGACGTCTTCAACATCCTTTTGCAGATCCTAGACGACGGTCGTCTCACAGACTCCCAGGGGCGCACGGTGGACTTCAAGAACACGGTCATCATCATGACTTCTAACCTGGGAGCAGAGAGGATACAGGCCGACGCGCGGCGTAACGAGTCCTTCGAGGAGCTAAAAGAGGACATGCAGCAGATCTTGCGCAACACCTTGAGGCCCGAGTTCGTAAACCGCATAGATGAGACCATTGTCTTCAGGGCCCTTACCAGGGAGCAGATAGCCGATATCGCCCGACTCCTTTTGGACCAGACCGAGCGGCGTCTACATGCCCAGGACATCGAGGTCGAGTTTACCGACGAGGCCGTGAACCTCCTGGCCGAGGAGGGCTTCGACCCGGAGTTCGGGGCGCGGCCGTTACGACGGGACTATCCAACGCGGGGTAGACAACGAGCTCTCTAAGATGGTCCTGGAAGGGTCGCTCAATCCTGGTGTCAGCGTGGTGGTTGGCGCCGAAGAAGGCAGGCTCACCTTCGAGGTCCTCGAGGAGGAAGCGGCTGCTGTCGCCGGTGAGGCCGAGTGAATACCGGAGACGAGGGTTCGAAAGCCCCGGCCAACTTATCCGAGGAGGCTTATGTTCCAGCTCCGGGATATTCGGAGCCGGAGCACACGGAAGTAATCGCAGGCTAAGCTACCCCATGGAGCTTCTGCAGGATGCCGCGGTTATCCTGCTGGCCCTTACGCTGCTCGCTCTAGCCTTCATGTTTCTCTGGAGGGTCTGGCAGGAGATCGTAGGATCGGGCGATCTCCTGCTGGCCCTCTCCGACATCACCCTGGTCCTCTCCGACATCACCCTAGTCGTTGTAGCTGTTGAGCTGTATCGGCTCGGAGCTTCCTTGACAGGAAGCTGCAGCGCTTGATCGGTGGCTGGGCTTATGACTGCGCTCTACTCGACGAGCAGTTACTAGCTAAAGACATCGAAATGATCGCCCCACACAGGAAGAATCGCAAGAAGGCCAAAACGCAACACGGGCGCGAGCTAAGGCGCTACAAGAGGCGTTGGAAAGTGAAGCGTATCTTCGCCCGGCTGGGGAACTTCCGTCGTTTGGTGGTTCGCTAGGAACGAAGAGCGGAGAACGACCTGGGGTTCGTGCAGTTGGGCTGCGCGGTCATCCTACTCAAGTATTTGTGAGATGGGTCTCGGCATGGGTCCTATATAGGCGCTACTCAGCGCCCCCGGAAGAACCTGCACGGCATTCGACGGCTTGTGTCGGCGTTGGGACTGTCTTTAGAAGATAATGTAGACGAAAGTATCCTGGATCAACGTGTAGGAGGTAACGTACATGGCCGGTGGAGATTCCTCCGCTCGTGACGCGGGTAGGGACGCCGGGGAATACGCCGAAGAGGCTGCGCGGTGCGCAAGCCCCTGGGTAGAGCGGATGGCGCGGTTCGGGTACGTTGCCAAGGGGGTGGTGTACGTGGTCATGGGGGTCCTAGCGGTGCTGGCGGCCGTGAACGCGGGAGGGGGGAGCACGACCGACCAGAACGGTGCCTTTCAGACCATCGAGGAGGCGCCGTTCGGGCAGGTGCTGCTCGGCGTGGTTGCCGTCGGGCTGATGGGATACGTGCTCTGGCGTTCTATACAGGCCGTGGCGGACCCAGACGGGGAGGGCTTGGAGCCGAAGGGAGTCCTCAAACGGATTGGCTACGCCGGAAGCGCCCTTCTCCACACGTTCTTTGCGTTTACGGCCGCAAACCTAGCGGCGGGAGCGGGAGGCGACTGGGGGTCGTCTGCCGAGGAGTGGACCGGATGGTTCTTGTCGCTACCTCTCGGATGGTTGCTCATCGCGACGACCGGGATCGGGATCGTAGGCGTGGGCCTGTACCAGATCTACGAGGCCTACCACTCCAAGTTCAAAAAGTACCTTAAGCTCGGCGCTCTGAGCGATGGAGAGCCCGGGTGGATCGAGCACGGCGGCCGGTTCGGTGTCGCGGCCCGCGGGGTAGTCTTTATCATTGCCGGGGTGTTTCTCGTCCTAGCGGCTCTCCGGACCGACGAGCAAGAGGTCCGGAGCCTCGGCGGCGCCCTGTCGGCGATTCTCGAGCAGCCTTTTTCGGGCATTTCCTCCTGGGCGTCGTGGCCGTCGGGCTGGTGGCCTACGGCCTACTCATGGTCGCCGTCGCCCGCTACCGCCGCATCGCGCCGCACGATGCCCTTTAGGATGCAAAGCATTCTGGGTTTTAAACTCGCCGGCCTCATCGAAAACTGTTCGGAATCATTTATGAGACAGGTTGGCTTTGTTGACATCTTCATCCGAAGGTTGCACCCTGGCAGTCAGAGGTGATGAAGCGCAAGAGGCCTGCTTTCGGGTCCTTATAACGGCTCAGCGGTGCTCTGCGTCCGCTGGTAGACGCCGCACGCGAAGTTGCTCCGCTTGGCCTGGTTCTGGCGGATGCGGAGGAGTTCGATAGTGAGCAGAGAAGCACCGCGCCACGTGCGTGAGCGGCTCTTAAGTCATCGAGTGTGATCCCGACGAAGCGGGGGGGGTAAGCCAACGTGGCAGGTGCAAGGCTATCGAGCAAAGATGCGGCCACCTTTCCAAGAGCCACTTGTATTGGCAGCGGGCGTTGGTTGAGAGCGTCTTCTGTCGGCGGTAAAGCGCAGGCTCTCTCTACACGAACACCGGGCCGAAGCCTCGAAACGCAACGGGTGCAGGCACTACTACTGCTGGGATTAGCTTATAACCTGTACCGGCTCAGGCCTGCCCGGCTTGAAATGTGCGAAAACTGATCTTACTGAAGGATGTCAACAGAGGCAGATGGCTTCTAGTTGGTTCCTCGAAGCCGTTTCCTAATGTGTGCCTGTTAAGCCAAGCGGCATTCAGACGCCGATTGCGGAAAACAAAACCTGCGAGCTAACGTTATGTGTCCGGTTTGCCGACGAGGTGGAGGTACGCTTTGGGTGGGCGCCGGGGGTGGGTTTCCTCAGCGCAAGACCATCCTCTAAGGCCGCTCCTAGCCCTCGCGTTCCCCAGGGCCCGGCTCGTGGCTCATGTCCGGGGCGCTGGTGAAGTTGCCCAACTCCCCTTGCGTAATGCGTTCGGGCTCCTCGACACGCGTGAGCGCTCGACCCAGGACCTCGTCATCTACCGGGTAGGGCAGATCAAGGCGGGAAGCCAGTATCTTGTTCAGCTCCTCATCGGGGAGGGAACGTGCTTCTTCTTCGATCTCGACTACTTCCGACTCGTTAAGGCTGGCGGCCTCTAGGTCGTTAACCATCAGGGCTACGAGCTTGCGTTCCTTTGTTTGGCGATCTGTCACTTCGGCCTCCTCGATCTTTTTGGTCTTCCAACCGGCGCCCAAGTCTACAACGCGCGTCGCATCTGCGGCTCGTGGGGAAGGCCTGGTGGGAGCCGACCTCGTTAGGTCCAAGCTTCCTTGGGGTTCCTGTTTTTGGTTTGCTGGAGGTAGCGGTGAGACGAGATGGCCACACACCCCTAGGACCGGGATTTCTTATCCTGCCCAGCCTTCTTCTCCGTGCTCGTCGTAGTTTCGCTCGGTTGCGGCTCGTTAGGGTTCCAACGGACGCCCGTAGCTCCGTAGTCCTTGGTGGTGCTGCTTTCTCTGATTACCCGGCCATCATCTATGATCTGTACCTTCAACTCTTTCGTATTCTCTGCGTTCTTCCACGCTGTGACGGAGACGTAGTCGCCGGAGAGGGGGTCGGTGCGAACTGTAACCTCGTACTCGGCAGGAACTGCCCCTTCGACTGAGCGGCTCGAGCGGAGGTTGCCAATGTTGCCGCCAAACTCTTCACCCTTGGAGCCCGCTACCCGGACGGTCACCGTTTTTGTGTTCTCCTCAGAAACCGTGGAGGCGGTCTGCTGTTGTGTTGCGCCGCGCTGTAAGTTCTCCTTTTTCTGCTCCTGAGCTATCTCGCGGATTTGGGGTGCGTTGGTCAAGGCATAAGTAACCAAGCCGTAGCATATTCCCAACCCGATCAGAAGCCCCAAAACTTCGCGCCAACTTATCCTCAACCTTGCAGCCTCGCTTGCTACCCCCCCAGGTCTACTCGAAGCGTACCTATCATAGCGGCGCGGCGCGTCTCGTGCTGTTTGTACAAACCCGGCGAGTGAAAGCGTGTAGCCTGGCCCCGGTTATCGGCGACCCCCAATCTAAAACTAATCTCCTGCAAACCTCAGAGACCTATCGCCGATTCTCGGAAGCTCGTAAGTCGAAGGGCACAAAGAGTACCAGGTACCGTGAGGGCTCAATCTTTTGGTTGGTAAGCCCTGTCTTCTTGCCAGGCTCGGCTGCCCTCGCGAATTATCTCGTGGGTCTCTTCCAACCCGTGCCAGCCCTGCACTTCGGCCTCCTCGTCCCCCTCCAGGCGCATGAAGGTTACGAAGAAGTTCTCGACGTCGTGCAGGATCTGGTCGGGCACGTCCTCAAGGGAGTGCATGTCGTCAAAGCGCGGGTCGTCGTGGGGGACGGCGAAGATGTTAGGCTCGGTGCCTGCGCTCGTTAGCGTGTCTAGGGCCCCTAAGATCCGGGCCTGGATCAAGCACCCGGGGAACACGGGGTCGTAGGCGGCGACCACGATGTCTATAGGCTCGCCGTCGGTGCTTATCGTCGAGGGTATAAAGCCGTAATCGGCCGGGTAGCGAACGTTGCCCGGCAGGACCCGGTCGAGCATGACGGCCCCCATCTCGGGTTCGTACTCATACTTGTTGCGGCTTTCTACCGGGACCTCTACGATAGCGTTGACTACCTCAGGAGCATCTTCTCCTACGGGCAGGGCTTCGAGATCTACGTTCATCATCTTAAGTAACGGCCTCCTTCTCTAGGCTCACCTTCGACGTCTCCTTATTGAGCTACTCCAAGAGCAGCCATACTGAAAATCCGCCTTCTAGCCGACGGGGGCGTAAGTGCCGGTAGCCAACGCCACGACCTCCTCGTTGCCGTCGTCGTCCTGCATCACCTCGGCCTCAACGATGGTCACCCGCTCGCCCCCCATACGCACCTCAGCTGTTGAGGTAAGCGTACCCTGCTTGGCTGGCTTCATGTAGTTGACCGTGATCTGGATCGTGAAGGGCTGTTCGCCTTCTTCGGCAATCGTACCCAGAGCCTCGGCCATAGAGACGTCGATCAGGGTCGAAATGAGGCCCCCGTGGACTGCACCCATAGCGTTGAGATGCCACTCATCGGCCTGCAGGTTGACAACGGCACGGCCCTCCTCGGCGCTCGACAGCTCTGTCCCCACCACTTCTGGAAAGCTAGTATTCTCGCTCATGAGGCTGGGTTTACCCCCGCGCAAAGGCTTCTAACCTTAGATTGAGATGAAACACTATTCTCAAGTTTGCCAAAGCGTTTGCACCAAGGTGCGCTTGTTGCCGCTAACAGGTCCTCTCGAAGACTCGCTAGTAAGTCTAATTTCTCTGCCTGTACAAGGTTATATGCTCTACGATATAGAGCGCGTTCAGCTTTATTAGCTAAGCTGCCTCGAAAGGGAGTTTTTTGAGGTGAAAGAACCTCGTGTACCAGCGCTCGGCGCAGTAGCTGTAGACTCCTCAGAAGGTCTGGCCCCTAGTAGGAAGCTTGGGCGGAGATAAGTTTACGGAAGCAGTACCAGACTCCTACTACTTCGTGCCGTAAACCAGGCACTTTAACTGAGAGCCCTTCGAACTCAATTAGAGATCTAGCGATTCGGGTTTGAATCTCACTTAATTGATACTCTCAGACATAGATTCGTTCGCCCTAAGGCACGTCCCGAGCCTTCTACCTCAGCTAGAACGCCTACACTAAAGGTACTGCCTCAGGATAAGCGTGTAAGAAGAGCTATTCGTTTCCGTACCGATTGCGGTGGATGATCTGCGTTTTGGATCGGCGCGGGAACTTCTGTGGCCCTTCAACGCAGTAACCGATAGAGATAATCCCGATGGGGCGAACGCCTCGCGGCAAGCCCAAGACGTGTCGCACTTCCTTATCGTGGAATGCTCCGACGAAACAGGCGCCCAAACCCTCGTCTACCACCGCGAGCAAGATGAGCATAGCGGCGAAGCTGCCGTCGATGACGCTGTAGAAATCGACGCCTCGCTTTCCGTACCGTGGAGCGGACCGACGGGTATCCGAGACGACCACGATAACCAGCGGAGCTTGAGCGACGTACATCTGGCCAAGGGCGGCCCGCGCCAGCGCCTCTTTTACCCGCTGGTCGCGCACCACGATAAATTCCTGTGGTTGCGTGTGTCCGGCCGAAGGATATCGGGAGGCCAGGTCCAGGATCCGGTCGATCTTCTCCTGCGGCACCTCTTTGTCCAGGTATTCTCGGCACATCCTCCGCTTTTTCGTTACCGTCTCAAAGTCCATGAGAGAATCACCTCCAAACAACGGCTTCCTCAAAGTAGCATCGTGCAAAGCCCAACTATAAGTCAGGAGTGTAAGTACCCGATAGTGCGCGTGATAGCAGCCGGACGAACGCGAGGTTAGGACTCCTCGACGCCGGGCGCCCCGATCTCGGCGCGCAGAGCCTCAGCTTCTGCGGTTATCCTCGCCAGGGCCGAGCGGGCCTCCGTCATACGGACGTGCTCGGTGCGGACAAAGCGGGTGTAGGGAGCTATCGCCTCGCGCATCGTCTCGAGTGAGCGCTCGATCTCTGTATCGAACTGCCTCCTTACCACCTCGCCAAGACGCTTACGCAGAGCCTCGGTCTTCTCCCGGAACTCGGAGCGTGCCTCGCGGCGTCTCGCGGGCAGTATAAAAAGCCCCAAACCGGCGATAAGGAGCGCTGCCGTTATCCCCGTCACGTCAGCCGCCGCCGTCGTGGCAACCGCCACCGCCACCGCCCCAAGACCCAGGGCGCCGACTTCGACTGCCGCCGTCTGGGCGACGGCGCCCTGAAGTGAAAGGGCAAGCTGCTGCGATTCGTACTCGCGGTCGTAGCGCCGGACCACCTTTGTGGCGTTATCGCCGACGGACCGCAAGAGCTGGCTCCGGTTGAACTCGAAGTTGTCGCCGACCTCCCCGATAATATGCTCGTCGTACTTAGCCTGCCTGCGGCGGTTGACGTACTCGACGATGGCTCGCCACTGTTTCAAGTTCCGGTCGACCATCCAGTCTATTAGCTCGTCTACCCGCTCGTTGATGAGGCTCTCGGTGTCGGCGACGACCTCCTTCTGAAAGCGGTCCTGGACCTTGTTGCGCTGCACCAACTCTGCGACGTTGGCGAGGCGGATGTTCTCCTCGAACCACTCGTCGCCCCGCTCGTTCATGGAGAGGATGATGTTCTCGATCTCGGCCATCCGGGCCTCGAAGTCGCGCTTCATGTCCTCTTTGTAGAGCTCTAGCTGCGACTCGACGTTCTCGGACATCTTGAAGTCGTCCTCGAGCAGGCTCATCCGCTCGTCTATCGTGAGCCCGTAACGCCTGCCGAGCTCTTCCACGACACCCAAAGGACTCTCGAGTTTTACCGTACGCGGCCCTCTTCGTCCAGAAGATCTGTGATGTAACGCTCTAGCTCCTCAAAGCCACTTGCTTGCAAAAGAGCATTGGCCTCAAGGCCGGAGCTGGTAGCCTTGGCCTTCTTGGCGAGGTAGGCCGAGACGAAGAAGATCGGGGGCTTCAGACCGAGCATCGAGCGTACGCCGTCCTCAACGAAGCGTCGCACCTCCTCCCGGTCCTCCTCCTCGCGCAGCAGGTCCGCCTTGTTTACGACGAGCAGGATCTTCTTGCCCCAGTCACGGATGAGCTGCAGATACTCACGCTCGCTCTCGGTAAAGGGTCTGTCGGAGGAGGTGACGAAGAGGACGAGGTCCGAGCGGGGGACAAAGCCGCGGCTTAGCTCCTCGTGGTGGCGGATAATCGCGTTCGTCCCCGGGGTGTCCACGATGGCGACCTGGCGTAAGAACTCGTTTGGGTACTCTTTCTCGAGGATGCCTTCGCGCTGCTCCCGTTGAGCGGGCTGCTCACCGTATCTGAGGACCGTGATACGATCGGTCGTCGGCGTGACGCCTTCTTCGGAGAGATCCACACCGAGCAAGGAGTTGATGAACGCCGATTTTCCGGAGTTAAACTCGCCGACGATAACGAGTAGAAAGAGTTCCTCGACGTCCGCAAGCTTCCGGCGCACGAGAGAAGTATCCTCGGACGGGGCACCGAAGCCCTCAAGAAACTCCGCTAGATCTCCAAGGAGGCCACGCTCACGATCGACGAGTTGCCGCCAACGCTCATCGAGGATCTGCAAGGAGCCACTCCCTCCGCAAAGTTCGCCGACGCCACGGATTGTACCTCGTCGGGCTCGGAGAAGTACTCAGGTGCCCCGCTCCGTCTAACGAAATAGGAACGAGGGGGAGGGGGCGACTACGGGGCCGATACGGAGCCGAAGTCTACAGTCCAATAGGAGCCGACTTGCCCTACGCCTATGGACGTAAAGTCCGGGTCGAGCATGTAGCCGTTGTGTACCTCCGATTGAAGCCAGGTTTCAAAGGTCTCGTCGGGGGTGTTGAACCACGCTATGTGTTCCCGGAGGTGTGGGCGTCCGCAGGGTAGCCCTCCAGGGGTGTGCGGTCACGGTAGGCAAAACCTGTAGGATAGTAAGAGCTCGCCTCGGAGTTGTGGGAGAAAAAGTTGTAGGTTGCCATATCATCCAAGTGTCGCTCGCGGGCCGTAGAGAGCGCCTCTGACGGGACGAGTGGCGCGAGGCGGTTAGCCTCCCGGTGTCCGTTTATGAGCTCCAAGGCCCGGGCCTTCTCCGGAACGGGAGCGAGGATGAGAACAAGGCCCAGGGTCAACCCTAGAGCCGCAAAGCCGGCATAGCGATGAACCCGCATAATTCCCCTCCGTAGTCTCGGCTTTGAGCTCTATAATTGGAGATTAAGTTGCGTTAATCTCCATTGTCAACGTTGAGACCGCTCCAATGCTGGCGCGGATTTCGGGCTACTGGTAAGCTCCGGGTGGTTTCGGCGGGTGCTTGGGGGTTTCGGGTGTCCGCGGAGGTGGGGAGCGAGCTGAGGAGGACGAGGGATGCTGCGGGTAAGGGACGCCATGACTAGAGAGGTTGTGACGCTAGGGCCTGAGGAGAGCGCGGCCCGGGCTCTGGGCCTGTGCCGGGTACACAACATTCGGCACCTGCCGATCGTTGAGAAGGGGCGGATTGTGGGGTTGATCTCTGACCGAGATTTGAGAGACGTAAGCCCTCCGAGGAACACCGCAGACGAGGAGAACACTTTGGGATGGGTGCGGGTGCGAGACATCATGTCGACCGATCTGACGACGGTACACCCGTTGGATACCATAGAGCACGCGGCGCGCCAGCTCTCAGACCGCAAAATACACTGCCTTCCCGTGGTCGCCGAGGGTGAACTGGTCGGTATGATCACCTCCTCAGACATGATGCATACCCTTATCGAGCTCGTTGGCGCGCACGGGCCGGGCAGCTGGGTCGAGGTCGAAGTCCCGAACGAAGCGGGTATGCTGGCCGAGGTGACCGACATCATCCGGGACCGGCACGTCAACATAGCGAGCGTCTTCCTCGCCCCGGCTAGCAGGGCCACCTACCGCACCATCGTGCTGCGCCTCGAGACCACCGATCCCTCCGGCATCGCCGGGAGCCTCGCCGCCGCCGGCTACTCCGTAACCTCCACCGAGCCCTCTGGACCCACCGAACGCCACCTCGAACGCAGGTAGCTACTCCGCGTTCTGCTTCAATGCTGAGTTTCGTGGGGCGATGCGTGGGGTAAGAGCGCCGTATGCGGGTAGTAGTTGTCGGCGCTACGGGTAATATTGGGACGAGCCTTCTGCGCTCGCTTGAGAACGAGGACCGTGTCGAGTCCGTCCTCGGGCTGGCCCGCCGCCGTCCCTCACTCCACATGCCAAAGGTCGAGTGGGCCGAGGCCGACGTTACGAGAGACGATCTCGTGGGGCATTTTCGCGGTGCAGACGCCGTGGTTTCCCTTCATTGGCTAATACAGCCCTCGCGGGACCTGAACAAGCTGTGGATGGTGAACGTCGAGGGGAACTCGCGCCTGGTGCGGGCGGTGGAGGAGGCGGGGGTGCCCGCGCTCTTGTACTCCTCGTCGGTCGGGGTGTATTCACCGGGGCCGAAGGACCGCTTCGTGGACGAGAGCTGGTCCAGGGACGGTATCTCCACTTCCTATTATGCCCGAGAGAAGGCTGAGGTCGAGCGCCGGTACGACTACTTTCAGAAGAAAAATCCAAACGTGCGGGTGGTCCGGATGCGGCCGGGGCTCGTCTTTAAGAGGGAGGCGGCGCAGGGCATCCGGCGGCTCTTCGGGGGGCCGTTCTTCCCCGGCTTCCTCGCCCGGCCGGAATTCATCAACCTCATCCCGAAAATAGAAGATTTGCGGTCGCAGGTCGTACATTCGTACGACGTAGGGGAGGCTTTCCGGTTAGCTATCGTGGGCGAGGCGAGGGGTGCCTTTAACCTGGCCACCGAACCCGTCCTAGACGCTGAGGAGGTCGGGCGTATCCTGAACGCGCGTACTTTCCCGCTCTCTGCCCAGCTCGCCCGCGCAGGCGCCCAGCTGTCGTGGAGCCTGCACCTGCAGCCGGTGCCACCGGGGTGGTTGGATCTCGCGCTCAACGTCCCGCTCATGGACACGACCCGGGCCCGCGAGGAGCTCGGCTGGACACCCCAGCGCAGCTCTGCAGATGCCCTTCTCGACTTGCTGGCAGGGCTGCACGAAGGGGCAGGCCTCGACACACCGGTGCTCTCGAAGGAGACCAGCGGACCGTTCAGGATCCGCGAACTACTCACCGGCGTCGGAAGGAGGGAGCCATGAAGGCCGTAGTGTGGCATGGCAAAGAAGACGTCCGGGTGGACAACGTGCCGGACCCGATCGTCCAGGAGCCCACGGACGCCGTTGTCCGCATAACCTCCACCGCGATCTGCGGATCGGACCTCCACCTCTATAGCAAGCTCTACCCCGTCATGCGAGAGGGTGACATCATCGGCCACGAGCCGATAGGCATCGTCGAGGAGGTCGGCAGGGACGTGGAGCACATAAGCCGTGGCGACAGGGTCGTGATCCCGTTCAACATCTCCTGCGGGCACTGCTACATGTGCGACCAGCAGCTCTACTCCCAGTGCGAGACGACGCAGAATCAGGGTAAGCTGCCCCAAGCCGCCAGCCTGCTAGGTCGGGGCAAGGGTGCGAGCTTATTCGGCTATACGCATCTTTATGGCGCGGTCCCCGGGGGGCAGGCAGAGTACCTGCGCGTCCCGCAGGCCCACTTCGGTCCTATAAAGGTGCCAGAGGGCCCTCCCGACGAGAGATTTCTCTACCTCTCGGACGTCTTGCCAACCTCCTGGCAGGCGGTGGCTTACGCTGATGTGCCCGAGGGCGGGACGCTAGGAGTGTGGGGCCTGGGACCGATAGGGCAAATGTGCGCCAGGATCGGCTACCATCTCGGGGCGGGACGTGTGATCGGGATAGACTACGTCCCCGAGAGGTTGGCGCTCGCCTCGAAATACGGCGTGGAGACCATAGACTTCTCGGCGGTAGACGATGTAAAGGACGTCGTGCTTGAGATAACCGAGGGACGGGGCGTGGACGCCGCCATAGACGCGGTCGGCATGGAAGCGTCCGGGTCGGTGGTCGCCGCGATCCTCCAGACGACAAAGCTACAGTTCGACAGGGCGAACGCCTTGCGTGAGTGCATGGCCTCCATCCGGCGTGGCGGAACCCTTTCGATAAGCGGCGTCTACGCCGGCCCGATACAGATGTTCGAGCTTGGAGACCTATTCGACATGCAGATCCAGGTGAGGATGGGCCAAGCCAACGTACGCATGTGGGTCGACGAAATTATGCCGCTCTTGAGTGACGAGGACCTTCTGGGCACCGAGGACCTGAAGACACACACTATGCCGCTGGAAGACGCTCCGTTGGGCTATGAGATTTTCCAGAAAAAGCAGGACGGCGCCATCAAGTGCGTCTTGAAGCCGTAGGGTTGCGGCTGCTCAGCTAAGCCACCAGCTTCGAGCGTCTCCGCCGTCGCCTCAAAGGCGATGATGCGGTTCCCGGGCCCGGATCTTCTTGTTTCACGCCCGTTCACAAACTTTTAACCTGCAGTTTGCGTTCCCTTAACCCGGGTTGAGGTCGTCCAGGGCTACATCTCCTGCGGCCCAGGCTACGATATTGTCCACGCCGACAGCGGCGACCGTCTCACCGCTAGCTACGAGCTAGTCTACCCGAGATAGACTACCCAGCGGCCTCCGAGCGAAGGGATTGGACCCTATCCGGCGCGGAGGCGCCAGGCTTGAGCCTTTGTGTGCGCGCCGAACCGGGGACATCACCAGAAGGCCATTCGCCGGTACACAGATATAGGCTACGATGAAGTCTACGTTATGGGATAAGGATGAGCTTGCCGGTGGTCTTGCGACCTTCGAGATCCCTGTGCGCCTGATCCGCCTCCGAGAGCCTGTAAGTGCCGCCAAGACGGATACTCAGGTTGTTCTGCCCGATCCAGGAAAAAAGGCTCTCGGCTCGCCACAGGAGCTCCTCGCGTGTCGCGGTGTATTGGCCAAGGGCGGGACGGGTGACGTACAGGCCGCCCTTCTGGTTGAGGATCTGGACGTCCAAGGGCTCCACCGCGCCGCTTGACTGGCCAAAGAGCACCATATAGCCTCGGGGCCTTAAAGCATCGAGGCTTCTATAGAAGGTATCTTTACCGACGGAGTCGTAGACGACGTGAACACCCTCGCCGTCAGTGATGCGCTCCGTCTCCTCGACGAAATCCTGCTCGGTGTACAGGATCACCTCGTCCGCCCCGGCGTCTCTGGCGAGTTGCGCCTTCTCCTCGGTCGAGACGGTGCCGATGACGGTGGCTCCGCGCATCTTGGCCATCTGGCAGAGCAAGAGCCCCACGCCCCCGGCGGCCGCGTGCACGAGCGTGGTCTGCCCCTCCTCCAGGGGGAAGGTACTGTGGGTCAGGTAGTGGGCCGTCATGCCCTGGAGCATCACCGCCGCCGCCATCCGGGCCTCGACGAGGGTGACGTTAAAGGGGACGAGCCTGTCCACGGAGCCGACGACGTACTCCGCGTAGGCGCCCGGCACCCCCGCAAAGGCGACGTAGTCTCCGGGCGAGACCTCCTCTACCCCCTCGCCGACGGCCTCGACCTCTCCGGCTCCCTCCATGCCCAGGATAAACGGTAGATCTCCCGGGTAGGTGCCCGTGCGCCGGTAGACGTCTATGAAGTTGACCCCGGAGGCCGCCAGCCGGACGCGTGCCTCTCCCTCCCCGGGCTCCGGAACGTCTAGGTCCTCGTAGCTCAAGACCTCCGGCCCGCCATACTCGTGTACTCTGATGGCCTTCATGACCTCACCCCCTGGACGTGTAGGGTTCTCTCAATCTCCTTTATGCGCCATTGTACTGGTGAGCGGGGTGCTGCCGCCTCTTGTTGAGGTAACTCGTAATGTTCCTTTTCCGGGGGGTCAGCAGGGGTTATAAACTGTGGTGTGCAGCAAGCTGTCATAGACAACCGTTACACCATCGTCGAGCCTCTCGGTGGCGGGGGCATGGCGCGGGTGTATCTAGCCCAGGACGAGATCTTGGGCCGGGACGTGGCCATCAAGATCCTGCGGGGCCAGTACGCCGACGACGAGGAGTTCGTCGAGCGCTTCCGCCAGGAGGCCCGCAGCGCTGCCTCGCTCTCGCACCCGAACATCGTTCCCGTCTACGACCAGGGCCGCGCGGAGGACGGCTCCTACTACATGGCGATGGAATACGTACCCCGTGGGGCGCTCAAGGACTGGATCAAGCGTGAGGGGGCGCTTGCCCCAGAGGCAGCGGGCGGGGTTGCCTTGCAGATCGCTAGCGCCCTTCAGGTAGCCCATGAGAAGGGCGTGATCCACCGCGACATAAAGCCCCAGAACGTACTCGTTACCAGCAGCGGCGACGTGAAGGTGACAGACTTTGGTATAGCGAGAGCCGCCTCGGCGTCGACGCAGACCCGCACGGGCATGGTACTTGGCACTGCAGGCTACATGTCCCCTGAGCAGGCAAAGGGAGAGCCTGTGGGGCCAGGGAGCGACCTGTACTCTTTGGGGATAGTCCTCTACGAGATGCTAACCGGCAACCTTCCCTACAACGCCGACAGCGTCTGTGCCCAGGCGATGAAACACGTAAACCAGCCACCACCCTCCCCAAAGAAAGCGAACCTGGAGATCCCAGAGGCATTCGACGCACTGACAATAAAGCTCCTTGCCAAGAATCCCGAGGATCGCTACCCGAGCGCCACTGCTTTAGCGAATGACCTCGAGCGGATACTACACTCGGGATTTATTACTGAGGCAGGACAAGAGAAGACCGAAGCCGCAACCGCGCCACTCCTTCCGAGGCCGGAAGGAAGAACACGGAAAACCGCTGCCCGCCCGCCCGCCGCGGTCGCCCAACCGGTCCCTGGACGCGATGGAAGACGCCGGGGCAGGCTACTACCCCTGCTGGCCGCGCTTCTCCTCGTAGTGGCCCTGCTCGGTGTCCTTGCCTTTGGTCAAGGCCTCTCCGAGGACTTCGACCCGACGGGATCGAGCGGCTCGAACAGCACTTCCAGCGCCGAGCACAGTGGAGCGGAGGAGGCGAAGCTCCCCGATCTCGAGTACGGATCGGAGGCGGTAGATACCTCAGCTGTCGAGGGAATAGGAAACTGGAGCGACATCCCGAGCGGCAACGCCTCTGCGGGCGAGGTGATCGATCAGAGAGCTACGGCAGGAAACACAATGGGGACAGGTACTGCCGTTGGTATAGGCCCCGGTAACCCCGCTCAAGTCTCGGGCAACGCCGACAGCGCCGTTCCAGGTAGCACACCGAACGACGGTAGCACTCCGGCCCCTCCACAGGCGACGCCTGAAGTGCCTACCGAGCAGCCGAACGCCGCGTCGAATAATAAACCCAAAGAATTTAAGAAAGACAAAGAACGCGAGGCCGAAAGCGAAGAAGACGAGGTTGCCGGCGAAGATTGCGAAGGCCCGGTCTGCTTAATCGACTGATTCCTTTAAAGACCTGTACGTTAGCGTGCTCAGCCGTTCCGAGGGCTATCGTGAGCGCTTTATCTAACCTACCTCCCACCTTACCTTTTCTGTAGAGTTAGCGCGTTTCATATCGTAAGCGTTGCCGGGGTGTTCACTCTGTTATAGTGGCTTTTTATACAGGGGCAAAGAGCTGTTGTAGGAAAGGGGTTAGAAAGACAATATGGCAACCGTCCGCGAGGCTACCTTCGATCTGTTGCGCAAGCTCGGGATAACTACCATCTTCGGCAACCCGGGCT
>DATHAB010000120.1:0-4551 GCA_035296885.1 Rubrobacteraceae bacterium | reverse complement strand
TAGCGATGTACCTATAGCTCCTTTGCTTTTCAGGAAGGCGACCGCGACCCTGTGAGGTATGAATTAGAGGGCGAAGGAATATTAAGTGCCGAGCCGGTAGAGTACGCATCCCAGGCTATCGACACAGGTACCGTGGATTAGACTTTGTTCATGCTACCTGCAGAATAACCAATGTCGGCCTTTCTAGGGCCGCGCAAGGTAGTCTCAAGGCGCAAATCTTAGTTGACGGGCAGGTCAAGGCCGAAGAAGCGACCAGACCAGACCCTCCCGGTAAGAAGTCTAGGGAGAGTAGTGATGTACAGGTGCGCTGGGCTCCGAGGTGCCCCAACTGGGATGAAAGTTGGGGTTGCGGTTAAGCCCGTCTGCTTGAGTTTCCGAGAACACGCCTTTTCGGCATCTCAGCGAATAGAGGCAATCTGCCCGTTGGCGCGAGGCTTCAGGACTAGGTACAGTGTACTCAATGCAAAAAGAGCATAGAAGAAGCGGCGGGCCATAGTTCTTTTGCCGAGGTACTCGCCGCGTTGGTGAATCTTAGCATCACCAGTGCGGACCGGTCGCAAGATGACGCTGAGCTAAATTAGAGATGCGCGTATGAGACTTCCTTACGTTTCTCCAAAACTAGAGCGGACCTTGCTGTTCCTCGTTGGCGGCTGCTCCGCTGCGATACTCAACCTGATCTTAGCCTACATCGGTGTAGATCTCTTGGGGCTTAGTTCCGACTTGCAACAGAACTACGTTAATCTTGTAGCGATGGAGATTTCGCTGGTTTATAGCTTTTTCATATACCGTACCTTTGTTTGGAGGATCAAAACCTGGGAGGCCAACCAGATCTTTTTTCGGCAGTTGCCCCTTTACCATCTGTCTGCCGGGACCGGTTTTCTAGTTCGCACTCTCCTCTTCCCTCTTCTGCAATTAATGGGGGTGCATTATCTACTCAACATCGCTCTGGGTATCGTGGCCGGGGCGGCTGCCAACTACGTCTTGACCGACAATTTTGTTTTCAAAGATTCCACGAACAGAAAGACTATATGAAGCTATCCGTTGTTATTCCGGCCCACAACGAAGAAGGCTCAATTGCCGGGACCGTGGAGCCCTTGATCCGTAAGCTCTCCTCCGAGGACATCGACCACGAAGTCCTCGTGGTCAACGATAACAGCACAGACCGGACCGAGGCGGTGCTCGAAGAGCTAGAGAACCTCTACCCAACCTTCCGCTACGTCAACAACCCGCCTCCCAACGGTTTCGGGCTCGCCGTTCGGAGGGGCTTGGATCTGTTCACGGGCGATGCGGTGGCGGTCGTGATGGGCGACGGCTCAGATAGCCCGGAGGACGTGGTGCGGTGTTTCCGCAAGCTGGAAGAAGGCTACGAGTGCGTCTTCGGGTCACGTTTCATAAAGGGCAGTCGGATCATCGACTACCCAAAGCACAAGCTGCTGATCAACCGCCTCGCCAACTTCTTTGTGAGAACGCTGTTTACCTTTGGCTATAACGACACGACCAACGCGTTCAAGTGTTACCGAAGGGAGGTCGTCGAGGGCGCCCAGCCGCTCATCTCCAAGCACTTCAACCTCACCGTCGAGCTGCCGCTCAAGGCGATCATCCGGGGCTACAGCTACGCTATCGTACCCATCAGCTGGACCAACCGCAAAACCGGTACCTCTAAACTGAAGATCCAGGAGATGGGCAGCCGTTACCTGTTCATAGTCTTGTACCTGTTCCTGGAGAAGCATCTCTCGCGGGGCGACTACCGGCGGGCGGCCGCCACGGAGGACGATCGGGTGATCGTCCGGGGGGAGCAGTGACGGACCTCTCGGTCCTGGTCACCGGCGGGGCTGGTTTCGTCGGCTCAAACCTGGCAATCAAGCTAAAAGAGCGCCACCCCGGGATGCGGGTTAGCGCGCTGGACAACCTCAAGCGCCGGGGCTCGGAGCTCAACCTCCCGCGACTCCACCGGGCGGGGGTCGAGTTTATCCACGGCGACATCCGCAACAAAGAGGATCTCCCGAACTTCGACATAAATACGATCTTGGAGTGCTCTGCCGAACCCTCGGTGCTCGCGGGCTACGACGGCTCGCCCGACTACTTGCTGAACACGAACCTCGTCGGCACCCTCAACTGCCTGGAGCTCGCCCGCCGACAAGGGGCAGGCTTCGTCTTCCTCTCGACCAGCCGCGTCTACCCGATACACGCCCTGGGCGACTTGCGACACGAGGAAGACGAGTCGCGGTTCGCGCTCGCCGACGAGCAGCCGTACCCGGGGGCCTCCGCGCACGGCATCGCCGAGGACTTCCCGCTCGGGGGTGCCCGGTCTCTCTACGGGGCGACAAAGCTGGCCTCGGAGATGTTCGTCGAGGAGTACCGGGCGGCCTACGGGATAAAAGCCGTTGTGAACCGCTGCGGGGTAATAACGGGTCCGTGGCAGATGGGCAAGGTAGACCAGGGCGTCTTCGCCCTCTGGATGGCCCGGCACTACTTCGGCGGCGAGCTGAGCTACTTCGGATACGGCGGGACCGGCAAGCAGGTGCGAGACTTCTTGCACGTTGCGGACCTCTTCGAGCTGGTGGACGCGCAGATACGAAACCTGAACCTCTCCGACGGCCAGACGTTCAACGTGGGCGGGGGCTTGGAGAACAGCCTCTCTTTGCTGGAGACCACCCACCTGTGCGAGCAGATTACCGGGAACAGCATCACGATACACCCACGTCCCGAAACACGGGTAGCGGACGTGCCGTTGTACATCTCGGACCACCGCAAAGTTACCGAGCTATGCGGCTGGCAGCCCTCTCGGGGATCCAAACAGACCCTGAGCGACATCTACTATTGGATCCGTGAGAACGAAGACCTCGTCCGTGCTACTCTGACCTCGTGAAGTGTCGCCTCAATACAAAGGCGCACGGTAGGAGGGCCCGATGATAGATAAGATCTACCAGGCCCGGTTCGATCAGGTCACGATAAAGGCAAAGAGGGAGCTTTGGAACGTCTTCGTGGAGCAGTTCCTTCAGCGCTACATACCGGCTGATGCCGCGGTGGCGGACATCGGTGGCGGGTACTGCGAGTTCATCAACGCCGTACGTTGCCGGAAGAAGTACGTTATCGATCTGAACCCGGACGTGAAGAGATACGCTGACCCTGAGGTAGAGATCATTATGTCCGACGCGAGCGAGATAAGCGCCTTGCCCGACGGGAGCCTAGACGTCGCTTTTGCGAGCAACTTCTTCGAACACCTACCGTCAAAGGATATCCTCTTCGAGGTCCTCGCCGAGATACGGCGGGTGCTCAGGGGGGGCGGGAAGCTCCTCATCATGCAGCCCAACATAAAGTACGCCTACCGAGAATACTGGGACTTCATAGACCATCACCTGCCCCTCACCGAGAACAGCTTAGGGGAGGCCTTGATGGTCACCGGCTACCGGATAGCCGAGTGCATCCCCCGGTTCATGCCCTTCTCGGTCAACTCCAGGATTCCCAGGTCCACCAAGCTGCTCAGGATCTACCTCAAGATGCCGCCCTTCTGGAAGCCCTTTGGCAAGCAGACGCTCATGGTCGGGGTGAATGTATGAGCGTCGTACTAATCACCGGGTCTGCCGGTCTGATCGGCTCTGAAGCGGTCCGATTCTTTGCCGGGCTGGGCTACCAGGTGGTCGGCCTCGATAACAACATGCGCCAGTATTTCTTCGGCCAGGGAGCTTCGACCCTTTGGAATCGGGACCAGTTGCTGGAGAAGTTAGACAACTATATCCACCACGACGTGGACATCCGCGACGAGGAGGCTATAGCCGAGATTTTCCGAAGCTACGCAACGGACATCTCCCTCATCATCCATGCTGCGGCCCAGCCATCCCACGATTGGGCCGCCAAAGAGCCCTTCACCGACTTTAGCGTCAACGCTAACGGCACGCTGGTACTGCTGGAATGCACCCGCAGGTACTGCCCGGAGGCGGTCTTTATCTACCTCTCGACCAACAAGGTCTACGGGGATACGCCTAACTACCTTCCCCTGGTCGAAGAGGAGACCCGCTGGGAGGTGGATCCTTCCCACCCCTATCGAGAGGGTATAGACGAGACGATGACAATAGACCAATCCAAGCACTCGATCTTCGGGGCGTCTAAAGCGGCGGCGGACCTCATGGTCCAGGAGTATGGCCGGTACTTCGACATGAAAACCGCCTGCTTTAGGGGTGGTTGCCTCACCGGGCCGGGCCACTCGGGAGCACAGCTGCACGGCTTCCTCTCCTACCTGATGAAGTGCACGGTAACGGGGAAGCCATACACGGTGTTTGGTTATAAAGGCAAGCAGGTGCGGGACAATGTTCATAGCCATGATCTGGTAAACGCCCTCTATCACTTCTATCGAGATCCGCGCGTTGGGGAGGTCTACAACGTAGGTGGAAGCCGCTTCAGCAACTGTTCGATGTTAGAGGCTGTGCGGCTGTGCGAAGAAATCGCCGGTAGACAGCTGGATTGGGATTACTCGGAGTCGAATCGAAGCGGCGACCACATCTGGTGGATCAGCGACGTGAGCAAGTTCAGGTCGCACTACGCCGGATGGGA
>DATHAB010000119.1:0-2107 GCA_035296885.1 Rubrobacteraceae bacterium | reverse complement strand
GCTCCTCCAAAGCCTTCGCGCTCCGGAGTAAGAGCGCCCACAGCGGCGGTACGCCGGCGAGTCCCGTAGCCTCGTGCCTGCGCAGACCTCGCAGGAGATCCCCAGGAAACGCAGAGCTCTGGAGGATCAAAGTAGCCCCCACCCTTAAGGAGGTCATCAGCTGGTTCAGCCCGTAGTCGAAGCTAAAAGGGAGCGCCGAGAGTATCCGGTCCTCTTTTGTATTCTCAAGATACGTCGAGACGATTTGGGCGCCAACCACGAGGTTGCGCTGGCTCGTGGCCACCCCTTTCGGCAACCCCGTCGAACCCGACGTGTACAGAATAGTTCCCAGGTCCGTCTCGAGCACCGTCCTTTCAGGATAGCTGTCGCTGCCCTGCCGGAGTACCTCTGCGAGGTCTACAAGGGAGCCAGCAATGCCCGTGGAGGGTTTGTCGCCCTTGTAGAACGCCGTTCCGACCATGCCTGGTTCCAAAGCCTCGAGCCTGCCGAAATCCCCGATCAGGGCACGAACGTCGCAGTCCCCCACGATGTACTGAACCTGAGGCGACTTCAGAAGGGGGTTGATGTTTACGAAGGCAGCGCCGGCCTGCGAAGCAGCCAGCATCGCCACCACCGCTTCCCAGGACTTCTCCAGGTAGACGCCAACCCGATCGCCCTTCCCGACCCCTGCGTCCATCAAAGCAGCGGATAAAGCGGCGCTACTTCGCGCCAGCTCCTCGTAGGTGTACTCCTTGCCGCCCTCGACGATCGCCACCTTGTCGGGATCTAGCTCTACGGCGTTGTCTAAAAGACGGTGAACGGTGAACTCCGGGTGCATGGTCACGCCGTCTTGCTCTCCACCAGCTCGGCAATAGCCCTGACGGATCCGAAATTCTCCTCGCTGAACTCTTCGTCCTCGATATTGATGCCGAATCTGTCCTCAAGGAACATGACCAGCTCGACAGTCTGTAACGACGTCAAGACGCCGTTCTCGATGAGCGGGTAGTATTCTGGTATATCTTGACTCCCCGTCACGTTCTCCTGGATCCACCCACGTATCTCGGGAACTGCATCGTCTGCGGTGTGAACAGCCATATCTGATACTACCTCCTATCTAACCCAGAAAGTCGCTTCCCCATCGCCAACACTGTACGACCAGTTGGCGAGGTCAATAACCATCTTGTGCAGTCCACGATCCGCGAACTTCACCAGTAGCTTGTTGCGCCGCTCGTTACGGTAGAAGAAGCCCAAACGCCACAAGTCGCTCGACCGGGGCGAGGTGGACGACATGAGGAACCGGTACCTGACGATGGGTACCCCTGCCCGCCGGAAGAAACGGATCGACTCCTGAAGTAGCGCCCGCGCCACGTCGCGGCGCTCCGGAAGAGCCATGAGGTCGAGTATGTAAGCGTCATGCAATCCATCTAGGCTTTTCCTGGTCACCCGAAGCACGGCGTAACCGAGAAGACCCTCCTCGTCTCTCACCCCGAGGATGAGCACCGGTGCCTGAGGGGAACCAGGCCCGTAACGCCAACGCAGGAAAGCCGCGTCCTTCTCCGGCAAGCAGGGTACTCTCGAGGCGATTTTCTCGAACAGCTCGTCGAAGGACTCGTCGAAACCCTCCAGCACTTCCACCCTCAACCTGCCCCCGAAAATGCTTCCAAGCGTTTCATCGATCACCTGAAGCCCCCCATTAAGGAGCCCTTTTAGGGGCTTGGGTATCGGCGCACGTGGCCGCGGCTGCGGCACAACCGGCTCTTGACCCAGCACTCCGGCCCCGTCTGCGTCTCCCGGCGTAGACGGCTCTTGAAGTCTTAGTAGCCTCCTTACCGGCGCCGGGATCGGCGGAGCCGGGAGCCTCGAGACGTTCAGCAGCTTCGCCGCGTAGTTCAGGCCCCCCACCACCTCGGCCCCCAGCCGCGTCTCGACGCTTATGACTGTCGGCAACATGTCACAGGCCACGCAGTTTTGGACGGTGCGGAAGAATTTGCGCATCAACAACAGTGCGTGAAAACCGTACTGGGGGAGGGCCTGGTAATCTGCGGGCGTGTGAGCGAGGACTCGCTGTCCGTTTATCCGGTAGAACTGAGGCGTCGCCGCTAGGTGGCCCACTATCTCCCCTTCTTCG
>DATHAB010000118.1:0-3849 GCA_035296885.1 Rubrobacteraceae bacterium | reverse complement strand
CCGTCGCCGTAGTGGCGCTCATCCCACTTGGGGCGGTAGAGTCCCGATTGCCTAAACAGCTTGTCGATCCGGTCTGAATCACCGCTGGTCCAGAACACGAGGCGCGAGCAGAGCGCCAAGTCCGCCTCGCTCCCGGACGCGTAATCAGAGGTGTCCCCGGCCCATAATTTTTCGAACGCTTCACCGTTCGATGCTTGTCCGGCCTTGGCAAGTACCTCCGCGTCCGAGAGGTCGTTGCCAGGGCCATGCGAGCCTTGGCCGTTGGCGTCCCCTTTGGTAAAGTCAAAGATCTTCCTGTGAAGGATTTCGACTTCCACCTGACGCTCTTCGATCCTTTTGGGCGTGCCCGGCAGGTGTGTGCCGGTTACCGTGAAGAAGCGTCCGGAGTCGTAAACCTCGACCTGACCTTTGCGTCGTCCGCCGGGTGGTACTTCGGCCTTGACGAGGACATGGATCCCGCTCCCAGAAGGAGAGAGCTCCGCGTAGGAATTCAGTTGCTCGATGATCTTTCTGGCGGATTCTTCTATCTCACCGGTCTGCGAGTCCCGGATATCGTCCAGGTCGATACCGGCGTATGGATCTACTTCAGTGAAGACGAACCCAACGCCACCACAACCATACTTCTTCGAGGCTTCTAGCGCCTCTTCGTAGCTTCCCCAGGTCTCCGGTTGATCTACCCTAGCTAGCTTTCCGGTGTGTGGGCAGAGGGGCACCTTGGTGCGCTTGCCGTCCCTTTCTTCGTAGCGCCAGTTGATCCATTGAGCTAGCTCTTTCACGAGGTGTTAAACTCCTAGCGGATCTACTCTCAAAGAGGAGGCGGCGAGCTGCTTAACCCGCCGCCCATACAGGCCCTTCAGGCGCTGATGTCCGAGAAGTCCACCTCCTCCCCGGGCTCTTCGTCGATTGGCGCAATCTCCGCCACCTTCGTCCTGGTCTCGCCCTTCGAGTCCTTGTAGGCCTCCACCTTCACCCAGCAGCGCTTGCTTTCGACCGTCTCCGGTCCCCAGCCGACCTTGGGGTCTATCGGCCCACCATTCAGGGTTTCGGCCCACTGATAAGCACGAGCCTTGGTGCTCGGCGACATAGAGGTCCATCCGCTGACTTCGGCACCGATCTTCGGGAGCCAGTACATCCAGCGAAGCCGCATTCCGAAGCTAGTGTCCGCATCCTCTACCTTCCGACACTCCGCCTCATACCACCCTGGTGGTACAGGCTCATCCTTCCTGACGTCCATTCTCCACGTCATTTTGTCGTTCTTCTCCTTTTCTGGCCTACTATTGCCTTCTCTTCAGAATCTATGCTAAGGACCCATCCGACACCTCCTTTCTGGGTGTAGGAGGAAACTGCGTTCTCTCTGTGGAGCGGGAGTGGGGAATGTCCTCGCCTCCAACAGTGTCGTTTTCGGGAGGTAGAGTGAGGGTTTTTCTGTGCCCATTGCGGCGCTCAAAGAGGTCTCCCTTCTCCAAGCCAAGCTTGGCAACGATCTCGATCGCTTCGCACCCAGCGAAGCACTTGATGAGCGTTCGACCGTCGTCAGCCTCGAAGAAGACAGGCTAGGCTCCCGGGCATCGTGTGCCGAGCACAGCGCCTTCCAGGAGCTACTCGACTCGACGACACCCTCCAAACGACCCAGAACCTTCTCGACCGGCTTCATGCAGCGCCTCCGAGCAGGTTCTGTATCTCCCGCAAGCCACGACGCTCTTCTCGCTCGGCCAGCTTCAGGCCCTGCAAAAAGACGGGGTCCATGTGAGCCTCCAGGCACTCGCGTACTAGACCGCGCAGGGTGTTGGGTGGCATGGCGTCCAGTTCGACGCATCTGTCCCCGAACCTGCGTGCGAAGTCAGCCGCGTTCGGGTCTTTCTCCTTGCCGGGTCGGGTGGGAAGCTCGTATGCCTCTATCTGGTATGGCGTTAGCGCCAAGCGTCGAACGTGAAGGTCAGCAGCGTCGCCCACGAACCCGATGAGTTCTTGCTCGATGCGGTCGAAGATGCGCAGGCCACCTGGATCCCAATCGGCGAGCACGTAGACGTGGGTCGGTCTGCCGTCGGAGATGATGTCCTCGGCCGCATCGTAGAGGTAGCTGACCGAGGGTTGTCCCTTTGTGACGTAGAGGTCTAGGCCGAACTCCTCTATGACCACAGGGCTTATGACGCCCCTTAACGCCTCTTTCTCGATCCAGATCTCGACGTACTCCTCAGAATCGTGCCAGTAATCGCGCCTATAGTTGGCCGCCACGTGACGCGCGTAGGAGTCCAGTCCGCCGTAGCGCCTGTAGCCGAAACGGGACCTCGATCCGTCGGTGATCCAGCCCCACGGTATGATCCCCTCCCGACGCATCTTGAGTAGCTCCCGCTGGACCGGCCGGTATCCTTCATTTTCGGTCTTAGGCACCACGCCCGCACTGGAGGCCAGGTAAAAGACACCCCGAACGGTCGCCGGCTCGTTCTCGGCGACTATCTCGAAGAGTGCCTCCCTTAGGGCTTTCATCTCGGCCTTGGTCCGGCGCCCGCGCTTCTTTATGGTGCGCGCACCATAAACCTCTCTCACGCCAGCCCCTCGTCCGGGTCGAAGAGGGTACGCGCCGCCTCGACTGCCGCCGCGATCTCGTTCTCAGGCAGCAACTCATTGGTGTAGTTCGAGGGCCACAGCATCGTCTGGAGTTCCCACGGCTCCAGGTCCTGCTTTTCAGGTCGGCGGCTATGGAGATCACGGACCATAGGCAGCACGTCCCATGAGTCGCGTAGGTTGGGGTTAGCGGGATATAATGTGTGCATCGGCGGAATCTCCTTGAAGCTTGGTTCCGTCGTGGCCGTCGGGCTCAGGGGCGGGCTCGGCGGCCATTTTCTTTGCATGACAATCGAGGATGAAGCGGTAGATACTTGCGAGCACGGTGATCTCGGTTTCGGGAAGAGCGTTCGCACGGGGAGCGTAAGCGATGACAGGCTTATCCACCGAGCACCTCTTCCGGCGCCTTGAGCCTGCGGGGCCGGGAGCCGACGCCCAGTCTCTTGAGCAGGGCTATGTCGAACTCGGAGTAGATACGGCCGATGAAGTCGCGGCGAGCCGGCGGAATACGTTGTTCGCGCTCTAGAGCCCGCAGGTGCTCAGGGCTCACTCCAAGTTGGCGACTAGCTTCGCTTATATGGTATGGCGCTGTTTCAACCCTAGAAGTATTCACGCCTCCATGTTAGTGTGTGTCTTGTGGACTCTAGTTATTACGACACACATCAACTTAGGCATTATGCGGCCCAGCGCCTCAAACTTAGTGACGTACCCGACGATTTGTGGAACAAGGGCATAACGCGCCAGTTTGTCCAGTTATGGGATCGCGCTAGCTCCACGGCCGAGCGAAGCGAGGTTCAGGACAGGTTAGTCACCTTGCTTCAGGAGGACATAAGAAGCGTGGTACGTCTACAAGGTGACATTACCCCTTGGACCACGCAACAAAGACAGAAGCGAACATCGGTCGAGGCCGACCTCCCGCCTGACAACTCTATAGCTGTGCGAGCAGAAGCGCTGTGCACGTTTTGGGCAAAGCTCGCCTCTGCCAGCAGAGATGTGCGTTCCTTTCGCACAAAGGTGCTAGGTGGAGCAACGATATCGAGCGATGAGGCTGGTCGCTTTATGACTTCTGCGGCGACCGCACTTCTGAGACCCGAAACGTTCGTTAGGCGTGGGGTACCGATAGTAGGCCACACCGCCGCATTAGACGTGGTGGAACGCAGCAATCCTTTCGAGCGGCCCTACAGGATACGCGGCAGTCTTCGCATCGAATGGTTAACAGGAGAAGCGGTAGTGCCAGTGAAGCACGAGGCGCCGAGACCGCCCGAGCCGATGGAGGTCTGGACC
>DATHAB010000117.1:0-24399 GCA_035296885.1 Rubrobacteraceae bacterium | reverse complement strand
AACCTGTAGGGCGGCTATACGGTGGGCGAAACGTGGAGAAAGCTAAAGAGCTAGTCCAAGCCCTGGAGATCTCAGACACACCAGCCGGGCGTCCTCCTGCTATCCTGGAGAGCCTGTAATTGAAAGCGATCGGTGACCAGCAAAACAAAAAGCTGAAAGCTGACAGCTAAGTGCTCTAAAAAGAAGGAGGAAAATGAGCCCCGTTCATATACGGGCGGAGCCGGGAGATTTCGCCGAGAGCGTGTTGTTGCCAGGAGATCCCCGGCGGGCGCGATACATCGCCGAGAATTTCTTTGAAGAAGCGAGGCTTGTGAATAAGGAGCGGGGGATGCTCGGCTACACCGGAGCCTACAAAGGAGCGCCGGTTTCGGTCCAAGCGACGGGGATGGGATGCCCAAGCGCGGCGATCGTGACCGAGGAGCTTGTTCAGCTCGGCGCCAAAAACCTCCTCCGAGTTGGGACCTGCGGGAGCTACCACCCGGAGATGGAGCTCGGGGACCTCGTGGTCGCCACCGCCGCTGCCCCGCAGGACGGGACGGTTTCATCTATCACGCAGGGCATTCCCTACGCTCCCGCAGCCCACTTTGATGTGGTCCACGCCGCCCATCACGTCGCCGAGAGATCGAGGAGGCAAACGTTTATAGGCCCAATAGTCACCTCGGACCTTTTCTACAACCCGGAGGAGGAACCAGCGGACCTGTGGAATAGCCTCGGGGTTCTGGCGGTCGAGATGGAGGCAGCGGCGATCTTCGTCATAGCGGCGACGCACGGAGTCAAGGCGGGGTGCTTGCTGACGGTCTCTAACGTTATCGGCGAGAGAATCGCGCGTATCAGCGACGAGGGCCTGCAAGACGCCGTCGACGATATGATGGCCCTAGCGCTCGACACCCTGAACGCCTTAAACTAGAGACCCTTCGGGGGGAGCTAGTGGGAAAATTTGGGACCGGCGCGTGCGTTGAGCGCGCAAGGGGGGCGGAGCCCACGGAAAAACCTCGGGAGAGAGATTGACGATCCTCAACGAGTCGGGAGTACCGGACGTTGTCTCCCCTTTGGGTGGGCTCGCCGGCCTCGCCCAGAGGCTCCCGGACGCCCTACTGGTCGTAGCGGGCACACGCGCGGATGCTTACCTGGCCCAATCCCTCTCCGGCCCCCTCCCCGGCTCTCCCGTGGACCGACACTATAACGGATTCAGCGTACACCCACGGGTAATCCTCGTAGTTTTGGAGCCGGACGAGGAGCCGGACAGTGGTGCATTGGCCTCTCGCGTAGTCGAGATGGCGAGCTCCGAGCATCCTGGAGTGGTGTTGATCATCACGTGTCGCTCGGCGAGCCTTTTAGGAGTAGATGGGGAATTTGAGGCCACGCTGGCCGAGCGCCGCCTAGGAGGACCACCAGTGAGGGCCATAATTCCCACCCACAACACCGGCGGTTTCGGCCTTCTAAGTACAGATCTTGAGGATGGCGCGATCCGGGCCCTCATCGAGCTGTGCCCCGAGGGCGTCTTCGAGGAAGAACGGTCCTCCTCCAAAGGAGGTCTCTTGGGTAGATTCCAGTTCCGGAACCGCCCTAGAGAACGGACGTCCCTCCCTTCTCCAGCGTTCCGCCGCTCAGTAGTCCTCCTTGGCGCTCTCCCCGGTCCCCAAAGAGAACTCGCCGCCGAGCTGGCGCGGGTTGGGGTCGAGGTGGACGGTATCGTGCCAGACACTGAAGCTAATCGGCTGCCGGCTATCGGAGAGGGAACGGTCTTGGCGACGGCGGATCCCTACCTCACCAGAAGCTTCCGGGCGGCCGAGGAGCGCGGGGCGACGGTAGTTAGAACCCTACTGCCGATCGGAGTGGACGGCACGGCCCGCTTTGTTCAGGATGTGGCTGCGTCGGTCGGGCAAGGGACGCGCGAGGCGGACCGAGCTCGCCAGGTCTGGGCAGACTTGGAGCCCTTGAGGAACCGCATCAGAGGGAAGCGCGTCTTTTTCACCGGCGGTACGGGCCTCGAGGTACCGCTCGCCCGTTTTCTGGCTAACGCCGGGGCAGTAGTCCTTGAGGTGGGGACGCCACGGCTAGAGAAGCACTCTCTCGCAATAGAGTTGTCGGCGTTGGGGGAGGACGTGGACGTAGTCGAATCGCCGGAGTGGCGGGCGCAACTCAAGCGCATAGAAGCCACCCGGCCGGACGTGGTAGTGACAAGTCCGGGACTCTACGCCCCGCTTGTAGCACGCGGGCACCTGTGCCGCTCCTCGCAAGACCTTTCGTCTTTAGGGGTCCACGGCTACGAGGGTGCTCGTCGAACCTTAGAGCTCTTCGCACGGACCTTCGAACGGGCCGAAGAGCTGGACACCCTCAACCTGTGAGATAGTTGTGAGAATACTGCGCGGCGTATACGAAGGGCCGGGAAGCCACGGCATCTTGCGGATAGCGGCGAGCATGAGAGGGGTGCATGCGGTCCTGCGGGCGTATCCGGGTGAGGGAGACTTCCCAGCGCTCTACGCGGCCCGGACGCGTACCGGGGAGACGCCACCGGTCTCTCTGAGCCCGGTACACGACTATTCAGATGAGCCGCAGGGGGCTGGGAACCCGGCCCGCGACCTCTCGAACATAGCACGACGCCACCCCGAGGCACAGGTTCTGCTCTTCGCGCGCTCCGAGGCGGCACTCCTCTCGGGCGAAGGGTCACCTATCCTCGCCCTCCCCGAAAACAGGGAGAGCGCCCCGGCTCCGAAGCTCGTGCTCTGCGAGTGGGAGTCTCCCACCATACGAGAGTTGGAGGCAGCGGATCTGGCGCTCGCGGAACTCGTACGAGCCTATGCCCGGCGTCAACCGAAGAGCTTAACTCCGACAGTCAACATCTTTGGGCCACCCGTTTTCGGACCAAACGCTGCGGCGGAGGTCACGGAGGTAGAGCGTATCCTGCACCTCATCGGGGTCGACGTGAACGTCCGGGCACCGTTCGGGGCTACAGTCGAGGATCTCTGGCGTCTCCCCCGGGCATGGGCGAACGTGGTGCTTTACCGGGAGGCTGGCGAGTCGGCGTCGCTGCACCTACAGGACGAGTTCGGGATGTCGCGAGTGACGACGCCCCCGATTGGGTCAGTGGGGACGGGGGCGATGCTACGAACCGTCGGCGAACTGTGCTCTTTGGATCCAAAGGAAGTACAGCGGGCGGGGTGGGCGGAGCTCGCCCGAACGGCAAAGCTGCCCTGGTACGCTCGATTGGAGAGACCCGAGACCTTCCAGGGACGCCGGGCGGTTATATTTGGAGACTTAACATACACGACGGGCCTCGGCTACACTTTGGCCCGCGAGGTCGGTCTTGAGGTGACCTGGGCAGGCACGTACCTTACACACCTAGAGAAGGATTTCCTCTTTCACGCCGGCACCTTCACCGACGAGGCGTTTGTTACGGATGACCCCGAAGACGTCGCCGCCCGCGTCGAGGCGGCGAGGCCGGATCTTCTCGTAGGTACTCACCTGGAGAAAGAGGTCGCTGATGCCCTGGGCGTACACTTTCTTCCTTTTTGTCCCCCCATCGTTGAGCACCCGTTCACTGAGAGACCGCTCATGGGCTACGCTGGCTCGAGCGTCCTGGCCGATGTCTTCAACAGCGTTCTGCTGAAGCCACCTGCCAAGGGGCCACGCAGAGAGCCCTCGCAGGAGGCGGAGGCGGCGCAAGAGCCCGAGTGGACCGAGGAGGCGTTAGAAGAGCTGGAGGAGATACCTGCTTTCTTGAGAGGAAGGGCACGCAGGCTCGCCGAGGAGCACGCCCGGGCGCTGGATTCACCCGAGGTGACGCCGGAGATCCTCGAAGAGAGTCGCTTCTAGCAACCGGTATAATCCACCTCCAAAAAGACCTGGAGGAGAGCATTCTTGGGCATCAGGGACTTTATCCAGTACCTCCGGGAGCATCGAGAGAAGGCAGAGAAGCCGGAGGTGCTCTCGGAGGCCGAGCGTGAAGAGATCCTGCGCGAGGCGGAGCTGATGGTCGGGATGGCCGAGGCGGCGGCCACGGAGCTCGAGTCGGTGATCGTTAACCGCCGGATCAACTTACCCGAAGAGCACGCCGTCCGCTTCGCCCAGGACATCTTCCTCTACCTCAAGGACGAAGAAGAAAAGGTTAAAGAAAAACTTCGCTAAGGGAAGCGTCTCTTCGGCGCCGGATCGTTTACCGGTCTTTACCTCCTGCGCCTTCTCCTTCTTCTCCCGGAGCCGTCGTCATCGTCTTCGTCTTCGAACTCCTCGCCGAGGCAGCCCGAGAGTAGAAGGAGCATCGTCCCCAAGATCCCTGCGAAGCCGAGCTTCAGGAAGCCGCGACGACTGATCTTCTCTTTATACTCGTACCGCATCCTTTCCTCTCCTCCTGTTCGGCCGCGTGCAAGATATTCTCTCAAAAAAAGCGCGGCGACGGTCGGCTAAAGACGCTTGACTAGCACTACTTTTGTCAGGGAGAGCTCGTGTCCATCGAGGAACTGCTCCATGATGTCGTCGAGGCCCGCCATGCGGCGCTCGTGTAGTTCGGCGTGACGGATGGTTATTCTGAAGGTGTTTTCGACGGTTTCGGACTCCACCTTGAGCGTGCCACCCCTGGCGGAGAGGAAGATGTCGGTGAGAACGGCCTCGGCGGCGACGGCAAAATCGCTCAAAGCGCCACCGCGTAGCCCGGCGACGGCCCCCGCCCACGAGACGAAGTGGCGGACTTCCCCGGCGCGGGCAAGCTCCACCGGGAACTCTTTCTTGTGTGATGCCTCGCTCATGCCGTAAGGGTACCCCCTGGCCGGGGTCTTCGCACGCCTTGGTATACTCGAGAGGCACCTGCCTGCCGAAACGGAACTTTGGCCGTGGGTTCTCGTATCTGTCTCGGTGAGCAGCGCCGGAGAAAGCCGACAGGAGGTAGTAGCAAGGGTGAAACGAAAAGCAGTTCTGTTCTCCGTGAACGTCTTGCTCGCAGCGGTAGCGCTCGCCTCCGCGCTCGCGGGCTGCTCATTCGGAGAAAACGAGCCGAAAGAAAAGGCCCAGAACGTGGCTCGCAAGTCACCCGAAGCATCGACCGCCGCCCCCGAAGACCAGCCGGTGGCACTGGTCGCGGAGCAGTTGAGCCCTTCGGTCGTGCAGGTCAACACACGGGCTGTTCAGGTCACTCCCTTCGGCACCCAAGAAGGCGAGGGCGTGGGGAGCGGTGTGATCTACCGCGAAGACGGCTACATCGTCACGAACAACCACGTGGTTGCTCCGCCGCGCGGCCAGAACGCCGAAGAGGTGAACGTCGCCTTCGCCGACGGCTCCACGGAGCGAGGCGAGGTAGTAGGTAGAGACCCGTCTACTGAACTCGCGGTGATCCGGGTAAATCGTAGAGGCCTGCCCGCAGCGAGGTTCGACGATGGCGCGGATCTAGTTGTAGGAGAGCTCGCGGTCGCCATCGGCAGCCCCGCCGGTTTCCGGTCCACCGTTACCGCGGGGGTTATCAGCGGCCTCAACCGCGAAGTGCCGGCCCGATTCACCGGCGGCCGTCAGGATGTAGCGCTGGTCGACCTGCTCCAGACCGACGCCCCGATCTCCCCGGGCAGTTCCGGCGGGGCTCTGGCCAACCGCGACAGCGAGGTTGTGGGCATCAACGTTGCCTACCTGCCTCCTCAGGAAACCGGGGCCGAGAGCATAGGATTCGCCATCCCCTCTGATACGGTGACCTCGGTGGCAGACCAGCTCATCGAGAATGGGCGGGTCTCCAGCCCGTTTGTCGGAATCAGGTACGCCGACCTTACCCCACAGATCGCCGAGCAGTTTGGCCTCTCAGCGCAGAACGGGGTAATCGTAGTCGATGTCGAGCGCAACAGTCCCGCCGACGTCGCCGGACTGCGCTCCCGGGACTTAATAACCGCTATAGACTCCACTCGGATCGAGGATACCGGCGATCTACTCGCTGCCCTACGTGACTACGAGCCAGGCGATACGGCGGCTTTGACCGTCGTCCGCGACGGAACCGGCAGTGAAGAGAGAATAGAGGTCAGGCTCGGCGAGCGCCCGCGATGAGTCTAAAACAGGAAGGAGTTTTCCGTGTGGGCGAGAAGACTTAAGGAAACCCTTGCGTTGACAACTATCGGTGATGGAACCCTCGCGCTTATCGCACCTAGGGAGCACTCTCTCCTCTGGGAAGTCGGTCCCCAGGGTATACGCAAGGTAGCCCGCTTCTTCGCCGATAACCCGATCTATATGCGTCTCCTCGGCGCAACTCAGATAGCATTCGGCGTCTGGCTGGCCTTTAGGCAATATCGGGACGAGTAGTACAGGCGCCAGGAAGATAGGCATGGCCCACTCACACGAAGGACACTCGCACGGGGTGAACGACGCTGGCGCTGCCGAGCGGAACAAGCGGGCGCTTGCGATCGTGCTCGGCCTCACCACGACGTTTCTGGTCGCCGAGGTCGTAGGCGGCCTTGTGACCGGAAGCCTCGCGTTGCTCGCCGATGCCGCGCACATGGCCTCCGATTCGGCTTCTTTAGCGCTCGCGCTCTTCGCCGTGTGGTTAGCGGAACATCCTCCCACCCCCAACAAGAGCTTCGGCTACAAGCGGGCCGAGATCCTAGCGGCGTTAGCCAACGGCGTCACGTTGGTCGCCGTCTCCATCTGGATCTTCGTCGAGGCCTACCAACGCTTCCGTGACCCTGCGGAGATTCTCGGCGGTTGGATGTTGACCGTAGCCGTGCTCGGTCTCCTGGTCAACATCGCCAGCGCGATCATCCTCTCACGCTCCGAGCGTGATAGCCTCAATATTCAGGGCGCGTTGAGGCACCTCATCGCCGACATGCTTGGTTCTGTGGGTGCCATAGTAGCCGCCGGATTCATCATCCTCACCGGCTGGTACTACGCCGACCCCATCATCAGCATTCTCATCGGCTTGCTCGTCTTAGGGAGCTCCTGGAAGCTCCTCAGGGACTCGGTCAATATCCTGCTCGAACAGACCCCGCCGGGTATAGACGCCAGCAAGGTAGGCAAGAAGATGGCGAACGCAGAAGGCGTTCAGGAGGTTCACGACCTGCACATCTGGACCATAACCAGCGGCTTCCCCGCCCTCTCGGCCCACGTTCTCGTCGGCCGTAACGAAAATTGTCACGCCCGCCGCCGAGACCTCGAAGTGCTCCTCGCCCGCGAGTACGGTATCGAGCACACCACCCTTCAGGTGGATCACATCGACGACTACCCCTCCGGAGGCCCACTCCTGTGGCTCTCCTCGCGCCGTGACAAGGCGGAAGGAGCCTAGCCCAAAATGAGCAGCCAGCCGGTTCAACTCCGAATTTACAGCCTAAAGAGAAGGCCGAAGGAGCACGATTCGTCCGCCGCGCCAAGTTCCTCCATGGCTTGGGGTTGCGTGCCCCAAGCCGGGTCGGGGACGAACTAAGGAGGGAAATCTTGGATCAAGCACGACGGCGCGAAGTTCTGGCTGCAAAGGTCTACGCTAGTGCCCACGACCTCCGCACGGCCGAGGAGGCACTCGTGGAGCTAGGCGAACTAACGCAAGCGGAGGCCGGGACGCTCTTCAAAGACGAGGGTTTCCGTGAGCGCGTCAAGATAATAGCTTGGTGCTTAGAGCACTCGAATTCCCCAAGGGAGTTCGAGGAGAAAGTTTCGGTGATAGTAGCAGCCCGCGAGAAGGGAGAAGACCCTATCCCCGAAGGTTATTAACTACGCCGAGCGGTCTTTCCTTACGCCGGACCAGCATCTCATAGAGGATGAGGCCGTAACCGCTTCTCCCCCAATGATCTTGTAAAGCAGTTTTTAGATAGTAGAGAGAGTGGGTGCGAGGGGTGTCGTTGTTGGTTTTAAAGGATATTCAAACAGCGCTGAAAGCTACTATAAAGGCGCCTGGGGCTGGTCCGAAACGTGGTGAGACGGTACCCTAGGGGTTCTCTCGTCGAGCAGGACACGAACCTTAGAGCCGGGGCGTACTGTTTGTTAGACGTATATAAGGAAGTTAACCCCGCCCCTCGAACTCTAGCCGAACCTTTTGCTCGTCGTCGAGGACGAGTGCGGCGGTGTAAGGTTTGCTTGCCTTACTCTTGAATCCTTTGAGCTGTCCGGTGCGGCCCTGCGCCAATAGTTGGCGGGCCTGCGAGACGCTTATCCTTTTGCCGGAGACGGTCTTCCAAATGGCGAACCTGCAACCGGCCTTCCAGGCGGAGCAGCCGTAGGATTTCTTCGTCTCAACGACCGGCGCTGCACACCTAGGGCAGGCGCCTAAAGGCGCTTTGCCGACGGCGTCGTTGCCGCCGTGTTTCGCGGGGACGGTGACCTTCTCGCCTTCCTTCCTACGCGCCTCTTCCACGAGCGCGGTAGCGAAGCTAGCGATATCGATCATGAAGTCGGACCTCTTCTCGGTACCACGCTCCATGCTCGCCAGACGCTCCTCCCAGCGGGCGGTCAGCTCGGGGGAGGACAGAGGACTCTCGCCGAGCAGCCCGATCAGGGCCCGTCCCTTCTCGGTGGGCACCAGCACCTTTTTCTCGCGCTCTAGGTAGCCGACCTTCAAGAGCCGCTCGATGGTCGCGGCCCTCGTAGCCGGCGTACCTAGCCCAGAGTCCTTCATGGCCTGCCTCAACTCCTCATCCTCGACGAGCTTGCCCGCGGTCTCCATCACCCCTAAAAGTGCCGCCTCCGAGTAGTGCGGCGGCGGCTTGGTCTCCCCCTCCTTGAGCGCGACCTTTGTTACGGGCCACTCCTGCCCCGCCGAAACAGGTGGCAGTACGGGTAGCTTTTTCTCCTTCTTCCCTCCTACGCCGTCAGGGTAGAGTCGTCGCCATCCAGCCTCCAGAACCACCCGCCCCCGAGAGAGGAACGTCTCGCTCCGGACCTCCGTGACGACGGTGGTATTCTCGAATCGCGCTGCGGGGAAGAAGATCGCCAAAAAACGCCTCGCGACGAGGTCGTAAATCTTTGCTTCGTCCGGCGGGAGGTCGCCGGACGGCTTTTTGTTCGTTGGGACAATGGCGTGGTGGTCCGTCACCTTCGTCTCGTCTATGATGCGTTTGTTTACAGGTAGCTTCGGGAGCGCGAGGATCTCTTCAGCGAAAGGCGAGAACTCCGGGAGCGCGCCTGCGGCCTCGATGCGCCTTTTTAGCGTGTCGACCATGTCCTTCGAGAGGTAGCGGCTGGAGGTGCGCGGATAGGTAATGAGCTTTTTCTCCTCGTAGAGAGTCTGGGCCGCCCGCAGCGTCCTCTCAGCAGTAAAGCCGAACTTCGCGTTAGCCTGGCGCTGCAACTCTGTTAGGTCGTACAAAAGCGGCGGCTTTTCGGTAGCCATCTTTTTTCCGGCCTTCTGCACAACCCCAGTGCCACCCCGCACCTTGTTGGCTATCTCTTCGGCGGCTTCACGATCTTTGAGACGGTTTTGTTTTTTCTTGAACCATATGCCGTTGTAAGTAGCTTCCTCCCGAGCGAAGCGGGCGTAGACGGTGTAGAACTTCTCGGGCTTGAAGCTCTCTATCTCCTTTTCGCGGTCTACGAGGAGGTTGAGGGTGGGGGTCTGGACACGGCCGACGGAGAGGACGTTGCCAGGGCGGCTGAATTTTACAGAGTAGGCGCGGGTGGCGTTCATGCCCACGATCCAGTCAGCCTCACCGCGGCTGCGGGCGGCTTCCTCCAAAGACTTCATCTCCCTTCCGTCGCGCAGAGATGCGAGGCCTTCCCTTATAGCCTCGGGGGTTAAAGAAGAAATCCAGAGCCTCTTCACATGCTTCGTGCAATTACTAAGCTCGTAGAGGTAGGCGAAGATGAGCTCGCCTTCCCTGCCCGCATCGCACGCGTTGACGACCTCGGCGACAGTAGAGGAACGCATTAACTTTTTGATAATCGCGAACTGCTCGCGGGTCTTCGCATTAACCTCTACCTTGAACTTCTCGGGGACGATAGGAAGCGTCTCCAAGCGCCACCTTTTGTGTTCCTCACCGTAGGCCTCGGGTGGGGCAAGCTCGGCAAGATGCCCAAAAGCCCAGGTAACGATCCACCCTTCGCCGACGAGGGAACCCTTCTCCCGGCGGTATTTGCCAAGACAGGCAGCTATGTCTTTACCGACAGACGGTTTCTCGGTAACGATGAGCCTCACGAGATGAGTATACGGGATTAACCCTCAGCTCCCAGCGCATCCTTTATATAGCAGCAGGCTTGCGCAGACGTGTAGGGCGTGCATCCGAATGCTGGTTATAATTGGAGTAGCTTACTTATGAACGATCCCCGAGACAATAAGCATGTGGACCCAGCGAGCGCGGGGCTGTCGAAGGCTGAGATTGAGGCGATATCGAAGCGTCCTGTTAAGGGTTCGCTACAAAATTTTTTGCGTGATTTGCGGACCCTCTTTAGCTTCGTGACGCTCAAGAAGGCGGTTCAGGAGTTCCAGCGGGACGATGCTTTAGGGCTCGCGGCGCAGCTTGCTTTCTACCTGATCCTGGCGCTCTTCCCGTTCATCCTGGTACTTGTCTCGCTGATGGGTACCTTCGGTAACGAGGAGCTGGCCTCGACGGTCCTCGGCTACTTCCGTGAGGTCACGCCGGAGGAGGCCTACGAGATCATAGCGGCTTACACCAACCCTTACATCTCTGGCAATAAACCAGCACCGGGACTGTTCTCGCTCGGCCTCGTCATTACGCTCTGGTCGGCCTCCGGGGCTTTTGCAGCCCTGATAAACGCCCTCAACAAGGCTTACGACGTCGAGGAAACCCGTCCCATATGGAAGGTGCGTGGGATCGCCCTGCTCATGACGCTCGGCCTCAGCATCATAATTATTCTGGGTGTGCTGCTCCTCGTGCTCGGCCCTCCGATAGGAAAAGGCATCGCTGACCTCTTCGGGCTCGGGGACATCTTCACGCTAATGTGGAACATCGCGCGCTGGCCCGTTGCGCTTTTTTTCATGGTGCTCGCCGTCGCCCTCCTCTACTACTTCGGTCCCGACACCGGACAACCGTTCCGCTGGATCACGCCAGGCGGCTTTATTGCGGTTCTATTCTGGGTCTTGGCGAGCGTGGCCTTCAGGTTTTACGTCTCCAACTTCGGCTCTTACGACGAGACCTACGGTTCGATCGGTGCTGTGATCATCCTGCTCCTCTACCTCTACATCTCCTCTCTAACCATCCTCTTCGGCGCTGAGCTCAACGCGACTTTGGTCAGGATGAAAGAGGAGATCTCCGGCAAGCAGGTCCTCGAAGCCGAGCCAGCCGACGAAAAACCGAGCATACTCGAAGAGGATCAGAAAGGTGGTTGATCCACATCAGCGGGATGCACCTGGACCGACCTTTGACGGAGCAGGAGCGTAACTGGCTGGTTCGCGGCCTTGAGTCGCTAGAACCGGGCGAGTGCGCCGATCCGTCCCCCTGTCTGGCGCAAAAGTAGACAAACTTCGAGTCGTTGGTCGATGCGGTTGCGGTGTTCCAGGGTGCCCCACTATAAAATTCCAGAACTTTATACCGGAATCTTCTGCGGCTATCGCGACCCACTATGCAGAAGACGCTCGTATGATTATCGTTTATGTCGACGAAGAAACGGATCTGTTGGCAGAGCTCGAGGTTGTCTGAGCACCCCACAGTATCTCCGGCTAATTTGCACCCTTCAGCCGTGCCTCTTCTTCAGGGTCCATCCGGTAGCTGTGCTCTTCAGCAGGAAAAGCTCCTGACTTGACCTCGGAGACGTAGGAGCGCACGGCGTCCTCGACGGTTTCGGCGAGGCGGGCGTAGCGCTTGAGGTAGCGGGGCGAGAGAGCGCTCTGGAAGCCGAGCATGTCTGGGGTAACGAGGACCTGCCCGTCGCATCCGGCTCCGGCCCCGATACCGATGACCGGGACGGCGAGGCTTTGGCTAAGGAGCACCCCTACACGCGCGGGGACGGCTTCTAAGACGACCATGAAGGCGCCTGCTTTCTCCAAAGCTCTCCCGCTCTCAACGAGGGCCAGAGCGTCCTCGGCGCTCTTGGCCTGCACCTTGAAGCCACCGACCTTTGTAGCCGTCTGTGGCAGGAGGCCGACATGCCCGACTACAGGTATGCCGACCTCCGTGATCGCCCGGACGGTAGGGGCCATTTCGAGACCGCCTTCGAGCTTGACGGCGGCACAGCCACTTTCTTTGATTAGGCGGGTGGCGGAGCGGATAGCTTGGGCGGGGCCCTCGTTATAGGAGCCGAACGGGAGATCCCCGATCACCAGTGCCCTTTGCGTCCCGCGCGCGACGGCCTTTGTGTGGTGAATCATCTCCTCCAGCGTTACGTACACCGTCGAGTCGTAGCCGAGCACTACCATGCCCAAAGAGTCGCCGACCAGAAGAACATCTACACCAGACATATCGAGGAGCCGGGCCGTAGGGTAGTCGTAGGCGGTAAGCATGGAGACCTTCTCCCCCCGATCCTTCATCTCCTGTAGCTCGGGGATACTCACCTGCCTCTTGCTCCAAACCACGAGCGCCTCCACTCAAAGTCCGTTACTGCTTCTTCTTGCGGGTCGCAAGTGTAACACCCGCGGTGGCCCGGGGACGGTTCTCGGCATCCTCCTTTACCACCGCTTTTGATATAATTTATAGTCTAGTGGAGGAGTGGCCGAGTGGTTGAAGGCGGCACCCTGCTAAGGTGTTATACCTCTTACGGGGTATCGAGGGTTCGAATCCCTCCTCCTCCGCTTCTTCGCTAATCCCTTTCGTTCTCTCTTTCGCGCGCAGTAGCACTCCTATACAATCATCCGCACCATGGCGAAGGATGGCAAGTCTAAAGGTTGCGCTCAGCAGGCTGTGCGCCCGAGCCGGAGGCCCATCAGGGACAAGACGTTCTGCAGAGGGCTGTTCGGTGCTAGCAATGACTGAGTGGTTGGCGGAGGCGACCAGGTGGTTGTCTTCCAGCATCGGGGTCGCGGTAGTGGGTGCGCTCTTGGGCCTCGGAGTGTTCATCGCGGTAGTCGCATATTTGCTGAGCGAATGGGGGGAGCGCAAGCAGCGTAAACGGGAACTCAAGGGCCTGTTGAGGATTGTGGAGATAGAGATTGCGGGGAACAAACGCCAGCTGCACATCTTCGACGAGCACCCCGCCTGGGTCACGCAGGCCCCCGATAACTTTTTGCAGACCAAAGCTTGGGAGGACGCCAGGGCAAGGCTCGCGCACCTTCTAAGAAACGAAAAACAGTTCGATGACATCGCCAGATACTACTGGAACGTTCAGGAGGTAAAGAGGTACCTCCTCGACAATACCGACGCCGAAACCTCAGAAGAACACAGGCAAAAACACGTTACGCCGCAGTTGCGCCTTTTGCTGGATCTGAGCGACGTAGCGAGAGGACATATCCGCAAGCACATCCCCCCTCCAAAATACCTAAAGGAGGAGTCAATTCCCGCACCCTCACCGACCTCTGAAGAGACACCAACGGACACCCCAAGCCCTTGGTGGAGCAGGCTGTTTGGCTATCGTCGGCAGGGCTGACAGAGAGAGGAGAACGGCCTGGGGCAAGAGCATAAGCGGTACTGCGCAGCCCTACGCAGCTAAACGTAAGCTTTACCCACTAACTAAATTTTCGGGAACCTCAACGTAGACAGGCTATTCGTAGGAGTAGCTTTGTTGATCTTCCGAGTCGGCGGACGAGCTCTGCTGCCGGTCTTCCAGCTGACGATTTTTTGGCTGCTGATCTTCTGACTGCTGACCTTCTGACTGCTGACCTTCTGACTGCTGATCTTCCGATTGCCGGTCTTCCGGCTGCTGGTCTTCTTCCAAGCTACTGGACGGGCTCCACTGTTGCTCTTCTGGCTGCCGATCTTTTGAGCTATCGGAGGGGCTCCACTGTTGGCCTTCTCCTTCCGAGCCGCCGAAAGGGCTCCGCTGCTCCTCAGACGCCTGCGAGCCAGGTGCCCCCGAGCCCGGCGACGCGTCCGAAGGTCGCGAAGGTGACCCCGGGGCTCCGGGGGTCGACTGTTGCTCGGAGCCGAAGGGCTCGGTCTGTGAGGTGGTGTTACTCACGGCTCGGCCGCCGCCAAAGATCGAGGGTCGGGTGCTGACAGTAGAGTACTCGCCGTCACCATCGGCAGATTCCGCAGGGCATTCGTTCCATACCCAGCAGGAAAGGCTCTTGCCCGCGCTAAGCTCGAGGCCCGTTATTACGCTCAGGCCCACAAAGAACGAAACCACTCCGGCTATAACGCTACCGACCAGGATAGACCGCCGTGGCGCAGGCGAAAGCGACCAGAAGTTGTCGAACGCTGCCCTTATCCTCCCACGAATGTTCCGCCAGGAAAGCCTGGCTCGGAAGCCGCCCGGCATCTTCGCCACGGTGCCCGGAGCGCGTGCCAGGTAAACTTTCAGGATATCGACCAGCACGGTGAGGATCACCGCACCCAAAGCCAGCCCGATCAGCGTACCAGCGATGCCGAAGCGAGAAGTTAAGATTGTAGCCACGGGTGACGATATCCCGACTGCTATCACCTTGGGCAGATCGAGGATGGACTGTTTTTGCTGTTCGTCCACTTAGACCCCCTCTAGTCTGTAGCCAAGTCATATTACCCCCCTGCACCGGTAGTTACACGTTTATCTACAATCTATGGTGCTCTATATACAAAGAGGCTCAACTGCTAGTTGATAACTTAGGCCATAAAGAGGAGATGGGCAGCGCACAATCCTGCCACGACGGCGGTGGCGCGCCGATTTCTTTTTTCCTACAGCAGGTTGCAGTGATATTGAACCATAACGCCCTGTAGGCATGCGGATCCTTAATTAGAAGACCCGCGCCGGAAGATAGTGGACGCCCTCCAGTGTGGCCTCCCAATAAGCAAGGCTGTCTGGGCCAACTTCATTGCAACCCGCTATAGCGGCTCCCAGTCATCCACCATATTCCATGCACGTTAGGTTTAAAATCCGGGGAAGCGATAGCTCTTCCCGTACGAGCATTCGTGCCGGTAACCGAGAAAAAGAAGGCGCAAAAAAGAGGACCGGGATTCTCCCAGTCCTCTTCGGCCTCGTGAAGGGGGATGGACAGCCCCTAGAAAGCCGGTAAGGCCTTTTGGGACCTTACTGTGCATCCCCCTTCATGGGCTCTGCTGCTGCGTCGGCTCTTAGATCATGCCACGCAGTTCGGCCACCATATCCAGGCCCTGCTGCTTGCACAGGTCCTTGGGGCGCATGATAGCCTGCTCGTCGAGCAGGTTGCGGGTGCGGGCCTCCTTCTCAAGGTGACGCTCGATCACGTCTATGGCCCGATCCACCTCCTCGCGGGTAACCTCCTTGACCCTCTCGCGGGTGACGGTTATCGTCATTCTAGTCTGCACCTCCTTTCCTCGGCGGTTTGGCGATACTTATTAATGTTCGTCCGCCGTGCCCAACTTCAGAGTAAATGCACGCTACGCCCCTGTCAAGAATATTTTTGGCGAACATTTTGGCTCTTCTCCCGTCCCCATTTCGGCCCCTGGGCCAGAAATCCCTACACTCGATTCAATAGCGAAGATCGACAACGCGACCAACATAAGGACGAACACTAAAGTCAATATAACTAAATTAGGCTTTGCACCTACTCGTAAATCCTGGCGTCTCATCCCAAGGCGTAAACCTGGCCTCTGGCAACGGCGTGACAGCTTAGGAGAATTCACACGGTACAAGACGATAAAATATGGTAACCCTTGACAAGTAATTTAATAACGAGGACCAGTACGAGAGGGAAAAAATGAGATATCGAAGGCTCGGCGACACGAATATAGAGGTATCCGAGGTCGGCTTCGGCGTCTGGACGGTCTCGACCGGCTGGTGGGGTGAGGTCGACAACCAGCGGTCCGTGCAGCTCTTGAGGAGAGCGTACGAAAAAGGTATCAACTACTTCGACACCGCCGACACTTACGGCTCGGGCCTGGGCGAGACGCTTTTAGCTGACGCCTTCGGGCATATGCGCGACCAGGTGGTCATCTCGACCAAGATCGGGTACGACTTCTACAACCACACGCAGCGCCGTGGCCAGCAAGAGAGACCCCAGGACTGGTCTGAGAAGTTCTTGCGCTTCGCCCTCGAACAGAGCTTGAAGAGGCTAGGGACCGACTACGTAGACTTTTTGCAGCTCCACAACACAAAGATGGACGCCATCGAGAATGATGCGCTCTTCGAGCTGATGGAGGAGTTCGTGAGTGAGGGTAAGATGCGCGCCTACGGCCTCGCTCTTGGACCTAAGATCGGCTGGCTCGAGGAGGGCGTAAAGGCTATGCGCGAGCGATCTCTTGACGGTGTACAGATGATCTACAACCTCCTCGAACAGGACCCGGGGCGCGCCCTGATCGCGGCCGCCCGCGAGACGCGTACGAGTCTGTTCGTACGCGTCCCCCACTCTTCCGGCATGCTTGAGGGCAAGTACACGGAAGAGACCACCTTCGCCAAGAACGACCACCGGCGCCACCGTCCGAAGGAGTGGCTCCTCGACGGCTTAAAGAAGATCGAGCAACTCGACTTCCTCACCGCATCCAGAGAACGTACCCTCGGACAAACGGCCCTCAAGTTCGTCCTGGCTTCGCCGGAGATCGCCTCGACCCTACCGAACATCTACGACTACGATCAGCTCGAAGAGTTCGCAGCCGCGCCCGAAACGCCGGACCTCACGGAAGAGGAGCTAGCGCGTATTGAGGAGCTTTACGAGAACAATTTCGGCTTCGCAGAAGCAGAGCGCCCCACGCAAACTTCGCGTCAGGTATAAGAAGGAGAGAGTACGGTGACTGAAACCAGTACGTACGGGCAACAGGCCCCCGAAGAGAAGCTTCCGGCCCAATACATAAACTACGTCTTCTTCAAGCTCGACCCCGAGTGGCGAAGACTGCTGGACGAGGAGCGAGCACAGGGCAAGGAAGAGTTTCTGCAAACGGCCGAGGACCACGAAGGGGAAATGCTTCTGCGCTCGTTCTCCTTGATGGGCCTACGCTCGGATGCGGACTTAATGCTGTGGCGCATAGGCTATAACCTCGACGCCTTCGAGGAGATGACAAGCGCCTTGCTTAAGACCGGTTTAGGAAAGTACCTAAGCACTGCCTACTCCTATTTCGGCCTGGCTAGGCGCTCGATCTATGTTGGCGAGCACACCCCGGGCTTCGAGAACCGCCGGTACATCGTCCCCGGCGAGGGAGATTACCTTTTCGTCTACCCGTTCGTGAAAACCCGCGCCTGGTACCACCTCCCCCTCGAAGAGCGCCAGCGCATGATGGACGAGCACATGCAGATAGGTCGCAAGCACTACCCCGTAAAGAACAATACTGCCTACTGCTTCGGCATAGATGACTACGAGTTCATACTCTCTTTCGAAGCGGAGACCCCCGAGAAGTTCCAGGACCTCATGATGGAGCTAAGAGAGAGTGAGGCCAGCTCCTACACCGAGCTCGATACCCCCATCTTCACCTGCCGCCGCAAACCCCTCGAAAAGATCTTGGAATCTTTGGGTTAAAAAGGCCGTTTCAGAGTAGCGCTAGCTTCTTCTAAAAGGGTATAATTATTGTTACGCACCAACCATAGCCGGAGGGCCTGTCGCTAGCCTTCCGGCTAATGTGTTAATAAGGCAGTTCTTCTCTCTTACCGGTATGGACGCTTGGTCTTGAGCTTGTATAATAATCCCGACATGATTACTAGGATTAACAGCAGGTTGGGGACACGGCCTGTAGATCTCGTGGGTAACACGCCGCTTTTGGAGCTGGCGAGCGTCTCACGCGAGGTTACTGGGGTAACTGTCTTGGGCAAGGCCGAGTGGTACAACCCGGGCGGTTCGGTCAAGGACAGGCCTGCGCTGTGGATGATCCGGGACGGCGAGAAGAGCGGCAAGCTCTCGCCGGGGAAGATTATCTTGGACGCCACGAGTGGGAACACGGGTATCGCTTACGCCTGGATCGGAGCTTCTCTAGGTTATAAGGTCAAGCTGTGCATGCCCAAGAACGCGAGCGAGGAACGCAAAAGGATCTTGCGCGCCTATGGCGTCGAGGTTGTACTGACCGATCCGGGCGAGGGCTCTGACGGAGCTATACGGGAAGCTCGCAGGCTCTACGCCGAGGATCCTGAGCTGTACTTCTACCCCGACCAGTACAAGAACCCGGCCAATCCACGGGCGCACTACGAGAGCACGGCACCGGAGATTTGGGAACAGACCGAAGGTGAGGTAACCCACTTCGTTGCGGGCTTGGGAACAAGCGGCACCTTCATCGGCATTAGTAGGCGCTTTAAGGAGTATAACCCGGAGATAAAAGTTATCTCTTTCGAGCCCGACTCGCCGTTTCACGGGTTGGAGGGCATGAAGCACATGGCGAGCGCGATCGTGCCGGAGATCTACGACCCAACGATAGCTGATGAGAACTTGGGCGCCTCGACCGAAGAAGCTTACGAGATGGTCAAGCGTTTGGCACGCGAGGACGGTATCCTCGTGGGCCTCTCTTCTGGAGCCGCGGTGGCGACCTCCTTGCGGGTGGCGCAGGAGCTGGAGTCTGGTGTCATCGTCACTGTATTGTGCGACGGAGCGGACAAGTACCTCTCCGAGAGCTTCTGGGAGGAATAAGCAGTTGCCGCTCAAGCTCGGGTCTGGGGATATAGACCACATCCACGAGCACGCCAAAGAGTCGTACCCTGAGGAGTGCGCCGGGGCTCTTATCGGGATGGACACGGGCGAGATAAAGATCGTGGTAGACGTTTGGCCTACCGAGAACACCCACGAGGGTGAACGCGAGCGTCGCTTCCTTATAGAGCCTTTGCAGATAAAGAAGTTCGAGGAGCAGGCGCAAGAAAGGGACATCGACCTCTTGGGGTTTTACCATTCGCACCCGGATCACCCGGCCGAACCCTCTGAATACGACCGGGAGCACGCTTGGCCTTACTACTCATACGTCATCGCCTCGGTGGGCAAGGACGGGGTTAAAGAGATGCGTTCGTGGGTCTTGAAGGATGACCGCTCGGGCTATGACGAAGAGCCCATCTTAGGGTAGCCACGAAGAAAGGGAGTTTTATATGCCGAAGGTCAGGATCCCTACTCCTCTAAGGCAATATACGGGTGGCAGCTCCGAGGTCCAAGTCAGCGGCGACACCGCCGGGGAGACCCTAGGAAACCTTGCCGAGGAGTACCCGGATCTCAGGCAGCACCTGTACACCAGCGACGGGAGGCTCCGCTCGTTCGTCAACGTGTACAAAGGTGACGAGGACATCCGCTACCTCGACGGCTCCGAGACCGAGGTCTCAGAGAACGACGAGCTCTCGATCATACCCTCCATCGCTGGAGGCTCCGCCGGAAGGCGATGTAGGTAATTTTCAGAAAACCACCGTTTTTCGAGTAAGAGGAGTTTCAAACGATGCAGACACGCCAGCCATTAATACAATCCTCGAACGGATCAGCCGAGCTCTCGAACGAGGAGATCGCCCGCTACAGCCGCCACCTTATCATGCCCGAAGTCGCCCTCGACGGGCAGAAGAAGCTAAAGCAGGCCCGCGTCTTGACCGTCGGGGCAGGAGGATTAGGAAGCCCGCTCGCCCTGTACCTCGCCGCGGCCGGTGTCGGTACTCTAGGGATCGTGGACTTCGACGTGGTTGATGAGTCCAACTTGCAGCGCCAGATCATACACGGCACCTCCGATGTCGGGCGCCCCAAGATGGAGAGTGCCCGCGACCGGATAGCAGACATAAACCCGAACGTTCATGTCGAAGCGTACGAGGATGCCTTGACGAGCGAGAACGCTCTTGATGTCTTCAAGGACTTCGACGTCATCGTCGACGGCACGGACAACTTCCCGACCCGCTACGTCGTAAACGACGCCTGCGTACTCTTAGGCAAGCCGAACGTGTACGGTTCTATATTCCGCTTCGAGGGCCAGGCGAGCGTCTTTTACGCCAAAGAAGGCCCGTGCTACCGCTGCCTCTACCCCGAGCCGCCGCCGCCGGGCCTGGTGCCCAGCTGCGCCGAGGGTGGGGTTCTGGGCATCCTGCCCGGCGCGATAGGCACCATTCAGGCCACCGAGACCGCCAAGCTAATACTCGGGATCGGGGAGCCTCTCATCGGGCGTCTTCTGCTCTACGACGCGTTGGGCATGCGCTTTAGGGAGATGAAGCTCCGCAAAGATCCTTCCTGCCCCGTCTGCGGCGAGAATCCGACCGTGACGGAGCTCATCGACTACCAGGAGTTCTGCGGCGTCCCGCAAGCTCAGGCGTGGGCGGCGACAGACGAGGTGCCAGAGATCACGGTAAATGAGCTCAAGGAGAAGCTAGACAACGGCGGGGAAATCTCTGTCCTCGACGTGCGCGAACCATACGAGTATGAGGTGGCGAACATTGGCGCGAAGCTCATCCCTCTTGGGGAGTTGCCTGAGCGCCTTGCGGAGCTCGACAAGGATGATACCTTCGCTGTCCACTGCAGGACCGGCGGACGGAGCGCCAATGCTGTCAAGATTCTACAGAACGCAGGCTTCCAGGACGTCTACAACGTCAAGGGCGGCATCACCGCCTGGTCAGAGGAGATAGACCCGAGCGTTCCCAAGTACTAAAAGACGAGCAGGTTCAGGCTCACCGGAAGCGGATCGAGGAGCTCTCTGAAAAAATAAACTGGCTCCGGGCACAAGCAGCAGCTGGTAGCAGTACTCTCGGAGTCGCTAGAGTACTACACCGCCCGGCTAAGGGCCGGAGAGCGAGAACCAGTTCGTGCACACATCCGGCGTGCCCACGAACCTGCCTCGGAGACCAAGCTGCGCGCCAGTCGCCTGGCCGAAGCGTGGGCCGCTGCCAGCGTGGGGTTGATGATAATAGTCATCGTGTTACTCGTGCTTTACGAACGAGGAGAATACCTGGTTTTCGCCCTGGCTGGCAGTATCGCCTTGTTCGTGTTCGTCGAGGCAGGTTTTCACGGCCGGCTCACCAATCTGGTGACCAGCATGACCATAAGTCTCGCGGTGCTAGCCACCCTTAGTTATCGTTTATAAGTTCTTCTGGCGTATCGTCGTAGTGTCCGTGCTAGGTCTGGGCATCTACGTCTTGCGGGATAGGATAATCTGCGAGAACTTCGAAAGTAACCCGGAGACCTTTGAAGAACAACCGAAACATGAGAGGGAATCTAGACGTGAACCCAGCAGACGGTGACCCAGAGAGGCGCGACACCGAGACTACTCGGATCGAGGTGTTCAGCGACGGGGTTTTGCATTGCAATCACGCTCCTGGCGTTGGAGATCCGGATGCCGCACGTTGAAGACGCAACCGAAGGGACGACTCTGCTGACCGCGCTGGTCGAGCTGTGGCCCTCGTACCTGAGCTACCCTTTGAGCTTTCTCGTTGTAGGGACTATGTGGCCAACCACCACAACAGATTTAAGCTCCTGGCCTACTCCAACCACAACCTGATCCTGCTCAACACCCTCCTCTTAATGTGCACGGCGTTCATCCCCTTCCCTACCGCTCTGCTCGCCGAGATATACAGAGCGAAGAACGCACCACCACGGTCGCGGTCTGCACCGGCACCTTAGCGGTGACTGCCGTCTTCTTAACGCTGCTCTGGCTCTACGCCGTGAGCGCTTACCGCCTTAGTAGACCGCAGCCTCGATCTGGCTACGCTCAGGGCGATGCCGAGACGCTACGTGGTCAGGATGGTTCTCTATATAGCTGCTTTCGCGCTCGCATTCCTAAACGCCGTCTTGAGCCTCGCCCTCAGCGCGGTTCTAGCCTTGCTCTTCGTCCTACCCGAGCTGGGAAGCCGGGTCCGGCCTGACGGTGTCGAAGCTCTCGTCGAAGACGAGCGGGCTACCGACAAGTCGAGCGGGGCTTGAGATACGCAAGGTTTGCCCTAACCCGGCTTTCGAAGCTAGCGAATGAAATCGGTATCCTTTTTCAGGCCTTTGACATAAGCGGCGATGAGCCTAGCGCAGTTTTCCAGGTCTTCTAGGGCCACGATCTCGTTCGGCGAGTGCATGTAGCGGTTGGGGGCGGAGACTAGACCCGTAGCTATACCGGCGCGGGTAAGTTGTATGGCGTCTGCGTCCGTGCTGGTGTAACGCGAGTCGGCCTCTAAAGTATAAGAGATGTCTGCTTCTTCGGCGGCCTCGATAAGGCCGTCGGTAACAATAGGAGAGAGGTTTGCGGCCCGCGTTATGACAGGACCGCTGCCTAAAGCGTGTTCGCCGTGCTCATTCTTAGGGATGCCAGGGGTGTCGGTCGCGTGGGTGACGTCCACCGCGATCGCCGCGTCGGGGTCGAGGCCAAAGGCGGCGCCACGGGCACCGTAAAGCCCGATCTCCTCCTGAACGCTCGCTACCGCCACAACCTCCGCCGCCAGGGCGTCCTCCTCCGAAAGCAACCTTAGAGCCTCGAGAACGACAAAGGCGCCTATACGATTGTCTAGAGAACGGGAGGCGATGCGATCGTTCGGTAGCTCGAGTAGGCCTTGGTCTACAACGCCCACGTCGCCGACCCTGACCCTTTCTTTGGCCTCATCGGCGTTCTTGGCGCCTATGTCGACCCAGAGATCCTTTATCTGGGAGACCTTTTTGCGCTCCTCCGCCTCCATAACGTGGATGGCTTTTTTACCGATAACGCCGGATACCTCACCATTCCGAGTCTGCATGAGGACCCGTTGTCCTACGAGGACCTGTGAATCCCACCCACCCACGCCCGAGAAGCGAAGCAGACCATTCTCGTCGATGTGGGTGACCATAAGACCGATCTCGTCTATGTGCCCAGCTAGCATGACGCGAGGTGCGCCGCCGATATTCAGAGAGGCAAAAGAGTTACCCATACTGTCGGCCCGGATCTCCTCGGCTAAGTTCTCGGCCTCCGTTCGCCAGACCGAGGCGGTAGCCTCCTCACTGCCGCTCGGTCCCGGTGTCGAGAGCAATTTCTTCAAGAATTCGTACGACGCTTCCTTCATCAAGATCCCTTCTAGAGTATCGGAAATTTTTGGAGCAGCGACGTGCCCTTCTAACAGGTTACCCGAAGTTCGAAATGAGCACTCCTGAGGAGCCGACCGTTTTTCTCGATTAGCGTGTAAGGAACAGCGAGATTGAACGGCTCCGAGAATGGGGTTGGCTCGAGCCGCAAGGTGGAGTGGTCCTCCCAGACGGGCGAGTACTTAGCGCCCTCGAAAGAGAAGCCGTCTTTATACCAGGGGTGATAGTTTCGCCCAGGCTCGTTCAGGCATACAAAGAGCGACAGGTCATCACACAGTTGCAGCAGCCGAAAGTTGTGCTCAAGGTTGGTTAATTCCTCTTTATTCATCGTGCTCTCGATCCTGCGCTGCCGCGCGGTCTCGCTCTCCCGAAACCTGAGCTCATCTTCCGTATCGCCGACGAGCGAGGCGTAATGCATGCTGCACAAGCACGCCGCGTAGGGGTCTCGCGCCTCCAGAGAATCCAGCCCCCCTTTGTAGGCTCGGAGCTTGGGCTCCGTTGGATAGTTCGTGAAGGAGTAGGGTTTACCCGCCTCCTCGTTCCAGCTCACGGATGCGTCCAGACTTTCCCAGCCTACGTCGTGCTCCATGATGGCGTAGAGGGTGGATCGGAGCGGCCGAGGTCGTTCAGCCCAGTATTGGGCGAACTCGCCGGAGATCAAGCTGTGATCGTGCTGCTTTATAAGTACGTAACAATCAAGCCTCTCCCGAACGATCATGCGTCTCCTCAGGACCGGTGGTTTTGGATTAAAGCACGGGTCTGCGGTCGATTGCGAGGGGGGGATATCAGTGATTCGTCCTCGAGAAAGGCTCTTTGGGCCTCGTCAAAGTTCTTTTCGGGCACTGTAGCGAGGAGCAGAGCAAAGCCTGAGGGGAATGAGGTCTCCCACTCCCCGGCTAGGCGCTCGGGCATCCCGAGGCGCAAAAGCTTCTTCACGATGCGGGGACGGTAATGGTAGACGATGAGGCCGAAGATGGCCCCTACGGTAAGCACCGTCTGCACGAGGAGGCCGGTCAACAAGTGGCCTATGCCCACAATATAGCTCACGGTAGAGGCCGAGAAAAAGACGCTTCCAAACTCGATCCACTTCATACGCGAGAGGCTGCCCTCCACGCTCTGCACGCATGCCTCGGGGAGAATGGCACGCGCGAGGCGCTCGTCCCGCCGCCGCGTCAGCACGACAAGCAAATCAGGCGCGACGAATGCCGCTTCGAGTCGGTCCCCAAGCTCCTTGAGAGATCGAACGTCCGAAGCGACGGCCCCGATAGTATAGTAATGTGGGATGCCCATACCATGCTGATTCTACTAAAAAATCTCCTGAATTAAGGTATCGTGATTTGCTAACCTAAATCAGTATCGAGCTGGAGCCAGAGCAGCCTTGAAGACAGAACGCAGTAAACCTGCTGCTCATCTCCCTGTAGCAAGTCGTCATTCGGCAACAGCGGGGCTACGTATAGGCTTGCAAAGGTTCGAGCGGGGGTAAATACTACATATATGGCAGAAGAGGTCGAGAACTACTACACCGTTGACGAGGTGGCGGGGGCGCTTGAGCT
>DATHAB010000116.1:0-11822 GCA_035296885.1 Rubrobacteraceae bacterium | reverse complement strand
TACCCTAACTAGAGAGAACAGTCTATGTCGTCTTAGTAGAATCACAGGTCTGGTTATATGTCTGACCAAGCAGTAGTCGGGGCAACGACACTTTAAAAAGGAGCATTTCATTAGCGAAGTAACGCACGTCAGGGTTACTTAGCCAAGGCTTAAGGAAATATTCGTGATTTTTATGCGGTTCTTCTTTGGGGCAGTAAGGGCAACGTGGTGTGTTTGAAAGGTAGCTCGGAGAAATGAAGCCGCCGAACCAGGAGGGGGGACGTCCGGTCCGGCAGCTTCTCTCTGCGGAGTATATTACCCACAGTTTGTGGATCTAAACTTGATGCGTTCTTTATTATCTAATCCCCTACCCGTACCACCCCCTTTATAGCTGGCCTTTCTAGCGCTTCCCGGCGTTTTTGAGTAGGCCCCCTCTCGCAACATACCTCAATGGCTTTGTGGGGGGGGTTACAGCGTCATGGACTACAGTTGAACCGCGTCGCCTCGTGGATGTAAAAACGCCTACTCAGAGTACTCGGGATTCAAAGGCTTTTTTCTGTCATGGTGGCTACTATCTACCCGGTCTCTAGGAGCGCTTTAGGGTTACACAGATTCAGGGCAGTGATAAAGCCCATAACGCCACCCAACTACCGTAGGGGCTGCGCTCGCGCCACGCAAGCTGAAATGAACTAATCTTCTCTCTACAAGCTGTCCACGACCTCAAGAGGAGAAAAACTTGTCGGGCTCGGGGCCTTGCTCAATAGCCCTCCCGGAAAGACGGCCTTTGGCTCTGAGGTCAACGGCAGTTACCTGAGACCTAGACGCTCGGGTACAGTTACCGCGACCGGCACCCCTGTGCACAAGGGTAGCAATTCTCAGGTCTGGGAGATAAAGATCCACGACCAACACGAGAAGCTAGTATCCATCTCTCGTGCACCCTGACTCTAGTGGATATCTAAAGAATGGGATGAATGAGGCAACCCAAAGAGTAGTAGGGCCCGACCAGCATACAGAGGGTGGATATCGTACTACAAAGTCCTCTGGGTCTGATAACGCTACCAGCCTGCGCCTCCAATCCCCTATAGGTCCCCACTACCGTAGGGGCTGCAGGTCTAAAGAGAGCTCGGCTAGTATCGTAATCGGTGTTCCTACACACAAAGCCCTTTAACCCAACCGGGGGAGCTACGAGCACGAAGAAGGGCCGGAATGCGTGGGGGGAGTACGTCCGGCCCTTGTTAGCTGTTAGGTGAGCTACGCCCTTAAACCAGCTGGGGGAGGCCTGGGCAACGAAGAAGGTCCGGGGCGGAAATAAGGTTGCGAGTAACCCGCCAAGCGAATCCCGGACCCTGATGAACGGCATAACATCATTACCACCAACCCTACAACGCCCTTAAATCTACCAAGAAGAAGGGCGGGGGGCCCTTGGATGTAGCCGACGTAGTTGTTGGTGCGATCGCCTACCCGGTTCTTTCGATCGTGATTCGAAACTCGCTCCCGTCTCCGCTGCCAACCACAAGCCCCCACTCGTGGGCAATCACGCCCGCCTCCTTGAATGTGCTTACAGCCTGCAAGAGGGGTCCCTGGGCCTCCACCTCGAGGTCGTCATCGAACGTCCCCGTCTCAACGGTCAGCAAGGACAGAAGAAGTTCCTGGAACTCTTGTTCACTCATATTGCGCCTCCTCTCTCTAAAGTCCGCTTATCCTACAGGAGAAAAGAAGGCTGGAGCCCCTAGAGCACGTCTTACGACCTCGTTGTTCACCTTCTCAAGAAGTCTGCCCTAGATAGAGGTGTGCGGCCATACCAATCTGCCGAATTGCTGGTCAAGTTCCGGGCTTATTAGGTATTCGTAGTCCCCTCGAACCGCACGAGGCGGCGCTGTCGGTTCCGCCGATTCCACATCGAACGTAAGCGGTACTTACATAGGAATTTCCGAGAAGGCTAGCCTACTAGGAAGCTGGTGATAACTGAGTAGATTATCTCTCGCGTGTCTCATAAACGAGCGAGCTTATTCAAAGACTCACTGGCACTCTTTTATGCTCCCTGTTCACGCGCCGAAAGCCCCTTTTTGCTCATTTTGAACGTAGATCAGAAGCATTGATCGGTCTGATGGCGACTTTTTCAACAGGCTCGAGCGTTTTGACACACGTTCGGGCTCATAGGAGGTAGCTTGCCACTATTCATGAGCGGCCAAGAAGACTAACCTTCTCGAAGACTGCGGACCACCAATTAGATCGAGAGTTGCCAACGTTCAATAAAATGCCTAATATTGCAGCTGTTGGGCATCGGGATAGAAGGGGCACCCTCTTGTCAGAAGGTGTTAGGCGATTTTGCGAGAACTGTGGCCCAGAAATTAGACAGAGCTCTGTCTTCACGGACAGCCAACAGCAAAACGGCTGTACCTCCCAGATCTGCTGCGCGAGTTCGGTAGATCCTGATACCGGATCCGGTACTGGCACAAACCTCTAGATGATGATATGAGCACCTCGCGCTTAATGTGCTTTCCGATGACGGCTTAAAAATCAGCCGTCCGGGCTCTTACCAGGCCGTCTGTCCCCCATCTACGACAACTGTCTGACCAGTCATATAGTCGGTGGCCGGCGAGGCGAGGAAGAGGACCGTGCCTTTGATGTCCTCCGGGCGGCCGAAGCGATGCATGGGGATATCCTCCAGCATCTTATCCTCGAACTCTTCGATAAGGCCGCCGCTCATCTCGGTCGGGAACCACCCGGGGGCGATGGCGTTGACGTTGATGCCGTACCGGGCCCAGCTCGTGGCGAGGTTGCGGGTCATAGAGATCACGGCGCCCTTGCTCGAGTTGTAGCCGACCGTCTGCATGTATTCGGGGCGGCCGCCGATGAGCCCGGCGATGGAGGCGACGTTCACGATCTTTCCACCCTCGCCACGCTCGATCATACGCCGTCCAACAGCTTGAGCCATCAAAAACGTCCCACGCACGTTGACCTCCATTACCAGGTCGAACTTTTCGAGCGGCATCTCCTCCGCCGGCGCTCCCCACGCCGCCCCGCTGTTATTGACGAGGACGTCTATCGCTCCGAAGCGCTCCTCGGTCTCGGAGACAACGTTCTCGACTTCCTCGGGCTCGGTGACGTCGCAGGCTAGCGCCAGGGCCTTGCCGCCACGTTCTTCTATCTCGGCCTTCACCTCTTCAAGCGCCTCTAACTTGCGGGAACACAGAACTACGTTCGCCCCAGCGTCAGAGAGGGCCTCGGCGATGTACCGCCCCAGACCCCGCCCTCCGCCGGTGAGAAGGGTCGTCTTGCCGTCGAGGCGGAACAAGTCGAGGGTGTTAATCGAAGACTCCGCTCTATTGTCCATTGGCTTTCCTTTCTAGCTTGAGGACTTCGAGAAAGCGTCCGCCTAATCAGCCTTCGCTTCCTCTCATCGTTAACGAGCACGGGCCTTGAGCGCGTGCTTTTTCATTCGCGGGCGCCGAGCCCTTTCCTGAGACGCCACGATCCCCAACTGACACTAACGCGATTCAAACTACATGCTGTAGGCACTGCACGCAAGCGCGACAACCTTTTTCTCCAGCTCGACTTTTACGGCCGCATACGACGCTGTAAACAGCCCGCAGCATCTTTCGTATCGCCCGCCGGAGACTGTTACCTATCTCAGAAGCCTAAAGAGCCGGGCCGAAGATACTAGAGTCGGTTCGGAGCTCGCAAAGCAACGGTTGACGCTAAAGTAGGAACAAATTATCCTGAGACCGGGGACGAAGCGAGGAAAGGGATCCGACAGGCAATATAGAGACAAGCAGATTCCCGGTAGTTGTGGGGACGAGTGGTCACGGACCCCGGGCCACGGGCAAAGAGATAGTAGGAGGCAAGCATGGAGAGACTCGGTGGGCAAGATAGGGAGCAAACCGCCTCGATCCGGCAGGTCGCCGGCGCCAGCTTACTCGGCACGACCATAGAGTGGTACGACTTCTTTCTCTACGTCACGGCGGCGTCACTCATCTTCAACCAGCTATTCTTCCCGGAGTTCGAGCCGCTCGTGGGGACACTGCTCTCCTACTCGGTCAACGCGGTCGCCTTCGTGGCCCGGCCCATAGGCGGGGCGGTCTTCGGCCACTTCGGGGACCGCATGGGCCGCAAGTCTATGCTGATCGCGACGCTCCTGTTGATGGGGATCGCCACGTTCGCCATAGGATGCCTGCCGACCTACGCGCAGATCGGGGTTGCAGCCCCGATACTCCTCATCTTACTGCGCTTCTTGCAGGGTCTTGGTCTTGGCGGGGAGTGGGGCGGGGCAGTCTTGATGGCTGTAGAGCACTCTCCGGAGGGAAGGCGTGGCTTCTACGGGAGCTTCCCCCAGATGGGCATACCCGCGGGGGTTATATTGTCGTCTTTGGCCTTCCTGGCCGTCGGGTTGCTTCCCAACGACCAGTTCCTCGCCTGGGGCTGGCGCATACCGTTCCTGCTTAGCATCGTGCTCGTCGGCGTGGGCTTGTATATACGCCTGAACATCCTCGAGAGCCCGGCCTTCCAGGGCTTACAGGAATCGGGCTCGGCGTCCCAGCTACCGATCATCGATACGTTTAGGGAGCACTGGAAGCAGGTGCTCGTCGTCGCTGGGGCCTACCTCGCCCAGAACGTCGTCTTCTACATACTGATCGCCTTTACCCTCGCCTACGGCCAGGACCAACTGGGCCTAACACGCCCCTTCATGACCAGCATCGTCGTGATCTCGAGCGTCGTAAGCTTCCTCTTGCTCCCGGCCTTCGCATTGTGGTCGGATCGCGTCGGGCGCAGGCCCCTGCTCCTGATCGGCACGGTCGGCATGGCCGTCACAGCCTTCGCCATGTTCCCGCTTCTAGACACCAGAAGTTATCCGCTCATGCTCCTGGGCCACCTGTTGCTCACCGTTTTCCAGAGCATGAACCTCGGCCCAATCGCTACGTTTTTCGTGGAGCTTTTTCCCACGCGGGTGCGCTACACGGGGGCGACGATGGGCTACCAAGCCGGCACCATCGTCGCCGGCGGGTCCGCCCTGATCATCGCCACCGCGCTACTCGCCTACACGGGTACCGGCTTCTCCGTCGCGGCTTATATAGCCGTAATGTGCGTGCTCTCCTTTGTCGCCATCTACGCCGGCGCAGAGACCTACCAACGCGACATAGAAGAAGATGTCGGAGACCCCTCGCTCGCCCCGGGAAGCCAAGCGACGAGCTGAAGGGCTAGCGTCGGAAGAGCAGGTCGCCGGTACATCGCATGCCGAGATCTACAACACCCTAAACGATGCCGCCAAAGAAGACGAGATACGGGGTATCATCCTGCGGAGCGGCAGGTTAGGGCTTCTCGGATACGGTATCTGCCCCAAAAGCCGGAGCGCAAACCTTTGTAGAATGTGCAGGGGGCAGGTTTTAAGAGAAGGGAAAGCCTGTGAAGAGGCTGCGAGTCTTGATGACGCGGGAGGAGATCGAGCCGGAGAAACTCTCCGAGACGACCGTGGTTGTAGTAGACGTACTCTTGGCCACAACAACCATGCTGGCGATCCTTGAGAATGGGGCCCGGAACGTCTACCCAGCCGCGAGCCTGGAGGAGGCTGAGGAGGTTGGCGACAGGCTCGACCAGACGCGCCTCTTGTACGGCGGCGAGCAGGACGCCGAGAAGATCGAAGGCTACGACCTCGGCCCCTACCCCGAGGAGTACGCGCCAGAGGTGGTCACCGACAAAGACGTGATCTTCGTGACTACCAACGGCACCCAGGCCATCGATACCGCCGCGAACGCCAGAGAGCTTCTCGTGGGCTGCTTGCGTAACGCCCCGGCGGTCGCTGGCTACCTCAAAGCCTCGGCTACGGAGTCGGTCTACGTGGTCTGCGCGGGCTCGGCGGGCCGTTTCGTCCTCGAGGATTTCCTCGGTGCCTCGACCATACTCTCGCACCTGAACAGGCAAGGTCACCTGGATGACTGGCGCCTGAACGACGCCGCCTGGATGGCACTCGACTTCGCCGAACGCTGGGATGGCAAGGAGTCCGAAGCCTTAAAGCAGGCCCGGGCGGGACGCTGGCTTCTAGAGAATGACCTGCCAGAGACGTTCGAGTTCGCCGGAGATGTAGGCGCGATCGAAGTGGTCCCAGGGGTCGTAGACGGCAGGCTCCGCGCCGTGGAAGAAGAGGAGAGCGGTCCGCCAAAAGCAGGCGAAACCCGGTGAAGATCACGGACCAGGGGAGGGGCGCTCTTAGCGCCTCCCCGATCCCTTAATCACGGCACATCTTGTGTCTAGCCTATGCGCCGCTCCTGTCCCTCCCACTCCTGCTCGCGCAGCATATACTTCTGGACCTTGCCGGTAGCGGTCTTGGGCAGCTCTTCGCTGAACTCTACGGCGGCCGGGGCCTTGAAGCTGGCGACACGCTCCTTGACGAAGTCTATGATCTCCTCTTGAGTCGCCTCTTCGCCGTCCTTGAGGGTGACGAACGCCTTCGGGCGCTCGCCATAGTAATCGTCCGGCATGGAGACAACGACAGCCTCCATTACGGCCGGGTGGTCCGCGACGATCTGTTCTACCTCGACAGACGAAATGTTCTCGCCGCCCGAGATAATTACGTCCTTGTCGCGGTCCCGGATCTCGACGTATCCGTCAGGGTGCCAGACGGCGACGTCTTCTGTATGGTACCAGCCACCCTCGAAGGCCTCCTCCGTCTCCTCCTCGTTTTTGAAGTAGCCCTTCATCACCGTGTTGCCGCGCGTCACGATCTCGCCCATCGTCTCGCCGTCTTTGGGGATGTCGTTCATCTCGTCGTCCACGACCCGCGCGAGGTTGGCCGTGGCATGAGCCTGTCCCTGGCGGGCGAGCTGTTGGGCCTTCTCCTCGATGGAGAGCTCGTCCCACCCTTCACGCCGGGAGCAGACGGTGTTGGGCCCGTAGGTCTCGGTCAAACCATAGAGGTGAATGGTATGTATGTTCAAACTCTCGAACTCTCCGAGAAGCGCGGGCGAGGGAGGGGCGCCCCCGATCGCGGTGACGACCTGGTGATCGAGCCTGTGCGCCGCATCGTGGTTGACGAGCGGGATCTGAACGGTGGGCGCGCCACAGTAGTGGGTTACGCCCTCCGACTCGAAGAGATCCCAGATCAAGCCCGGGTCAACCTGCCGCAGGCACACGTGGGTAGCTCCGATAGCCGTTACGCCCCAGGTATAGCACCAGCCGTCACAGTGGAACATCGGAAGCACCCACAGGTAGACCGAATCATTGTTCAACCCAATCGCGAGCGCGACGCCTAAGGCGTTGATGTAGGCGCCGCGGTGGGAGTACATCACGCCCTTCGGATCTCCCGTCGTCCCGGATGTGTAGTTGATGGAGATGGTCTCTTCCTCATCCTCCAACACGCTGGGCAGCGCCTCGGCAGATCCTTCCGCCAGGTAATCCTCGTAAGGATCGCCGCTCTCTTCCGTATCATCGATCCGTACCACCTCTATCCCCGAGGTATCCAGCGGCTCTATTAGCTCCTCCAGCTCCGCGTCCACAAAGAGCATCTTCGAGCCCGAGTGCTCGAGGATGTAACCTATCTCGTTAGAGCTCAGGAGCGTATTTATAGGCACCAGAACACACCCGGCGTCGGGCACGGCGAAGTGCGCCTCCAAAAGCGGGGGTATGTTTGGGGCGAGAAAAGCCACCCGGTCGTGTTTTTGAAGTCCCGCGTCGCGTAGCCTAGAGGAGAGCCGGTTTACCCGCTCCTCGAACTGCTGGTAGGTGTAGCGCCGGTCCCCGTGGACGACAGCGACCTTCTCTGGGAACACGTAAGCGCTACGCCTAAGAAAGCTCACAGGCGTAAGCTCGCTACGGTACACCTTTTCTTGTCGTTCTTGCAAGATAGCCTCCCTTCCCCGCAAGCAAACACACAATATTGTAACTTAAATCTTTAAACCTCCGAACCTAGAAACCTTGTTACGATCTCCTATCAAAGTAGAGGCGCCAGTACCAGGGTACAAGTCTGGAAATTTAGTACCAAGTAGGGTTGCTGTTAACGGAGGTATATCGCCTCGGAACTTATTCTTCATAGCGCTCAAGATATTTGGGACTTGCAACCGTGAGCTTATCGGCGGTCGTCTGTTTCAGTAACTCTAAGGTACCGTCGGGTACTTCTCCGGAGCTGATGCGCCCGGCCAGGTCCCGGTTTAACTCAAGCACTCGTTCTCTAAGCTCCTCGAGCGAGCCGGGCGCGATATGGTCCTCGTCTAACAGGCGGATGAGACGCTCGTGCTCGGCCTGAAGAAGAAACTCTTCCTGGGCAAGCTCCCGCTCCAGGATGCTCAGGGCGTTCATGGCCACCCGCGTGCGGAACTCGTCCCGCGAGTCCTCGAGGTTTGGGAGTATCTCCTCCTCCAGGAATTCCCGGACCGACTTGACGAGCTCGCCTGCGGTTGGACGGTCTTGCATCAGCCTCCCCTTTCGAGTAGAGAGAGTATCTCGTACTCCACCTCCGCGGCCAGGCGTCCTAAAATCGCGAGCTCCACGCTTCGCTCCTGGCCAGAGAGGTGCCGTTTGGCCTGGTTGTAAGAACCGATAACCCACCTCACGTTGCCCAGCACCTCCCAGTAAAAGAGCTCTTCTTTTGTGATCTCACGTTCGGTCAGGGTGTTATAACGCTCTAGGAAAGGTTCCACCTCGTTGATGCCCCCGAGCCGGAGGTGGTCCTTCCCAAACCTCCACGCCCGTACCAGAGGCCAGCCCAGGTCCTCGGCCGGGTCGCCGAGATGGGCGAACTCCCAGTCAACCACCCCCACCAGGTCCTCCTCATCCACGAGGAAGTTGCCTATACGAAAATCACCATGGTTCAGCACGATCCCGTGGCTCTCGGGGACGTGCTCGCACAGCCACGAGAGCCCGAGCTCGATCACCGGGTGGGGCTCCTCCAGGAGGTCGAGCTCCCGTTCGAGACTTTCGAGGTTGTAAGCAGCGGCCGGTTCGTCCTGTGCGCCGGGTAGGAATGGGAGGCGTTCAAAGGGGACGGCGTGGATCTTGCACAGCTCCTCCGCCAGCTGTTCGGGGAGCGCCTCGCGGGTCGCCTCGAACTCCTCCTTTCGCACCAGCCGACGCCCGATGCTCTCTCCTTCGAGCCGCTCCATTACAAAGGCTTCGCGCCCCCCGAGATCCTCAAGGTAGCCGTAGGGCTTCGGCACTTTGACCCCCCATTCGTAAGCCGCCTGCAGGACCTTATACTCCTGCCCGAGCGAGAGCGTATCCGAGTAGATGTTCCCGCCGCTCGCCCGGCGGACCAGCAGTTCTAGGCCCCCTTCGGGGGTGCTGGCATCCACCTTCCAGGCCTCCTTGGAAGCGCCGCCCCCGAGGAGCACGACGTCCTCGACCTCCACGGTCGTACCGAGCAGTTCGGTCAGGCGCTCGTCGAGCTCCTCGGTCTGCATCTCACTAATCCTCTTCGGCCCTCTTGAAGGCTCGCCGGGCGATGGAGCCCCGGTGGATCTCGCTCGGACCGTCGTAGATCCTGAACGGCCGCACCTCTCTGTAGAAGCGGCTTAAAGGGGTGTCCTCGGAGACGCCTAACGCCCCGCAGATCTGAAGCGCCCGATCTACTACCCGATCCACCGTCTCAGAGACTAGTACCTTTGTCATGGCAACTTCTTGCTTCGCCTTATTACCTCCATCGAGCTTCCAGGCGGTGTGCCAGATCGCCAGCCGCGCGGCGTAAATCTCCGTGTGTGAATCCGCTACCATCCACTGCACCGCCTGGTGCTCGGAGAGCTTGTTGCCGAACGATTCCCGCTGGAGAGCGTAGCGGGCGGCTATCTCCATCGAACGAACCGCGACCCCCAACCAGCGCATGCAGTGAGTCAGGCGCGCCGGTCCCAACCGGATCTGGGCGTACTCAAAGCCCTCCCCCACCTCGCCCAACACGGCGTCATCGTCCACGACACAATCGTCGAGCTCGATCTGCGCGTGTCCTCCGGGCATCAGCTCGTCCATCGTAGGGATGTTCCGCTTTATACGAAACCCAGGGTTGTCGGTCTCTACCAGGAACATGGTGGGGCCTTCGGGCACCCGGACCAGGACGATGGCGAACTCCGCGCCGTCCGCGCCGGTGGTAAACCACTTGTTGCCGTTGATCGCCCACTTGCCGTTCTTCCGCTCGGCGGTGGAGCTGAGGAGGCTTGGGTCCGAGCCGGCGCCTGGGGCAGGTTCGGTCATGGCAAAACACGAGCGGATCTCCCCCTGGGCTAGAGGCTCCAGGTAGCGCGCTCTCTGTGCCTTATCCCCCGCGTGGTAGAGCAGGTGCATGTTCGCCTCGTCTGGGGCGGCAGCGTTGAGGGCTTGAGGACCCAGGAGGCTCCGGCCAGCCTCCTCGAGGACTACCGCGGTCTGCCTCCAGTTCAAATTCAGGCCCCCGAGCTCCTCGGGCAGGTGAGGGAGGAAGATCCCGGCTTTCTTCGCCCTGGCCTGAAGCTCGCCGCGCAGCGCCTCCAGATTGTTAGCCCCGTGATCCAGGTCCCCCTCGCGAGGAATAACCTCCTCGTCGAGGAACCGGCGCACCTTTTCTTTGATCTCCTGGGTTCTGTTATCCAGGGTGAAGTCGATCACGCCTCTCCCCTTCCGCCACTTCTAGCATCTGCCTGCACATGATACTTCAAGGTTCCCTTCCGCCGATAGCGGCCGTTCGGAGGTTCTATATACTTCTTTGGGGTGTAACGAGGAAAGGGAAGGCGGTTAAGGCATGCTGGATCTCTCGCGGACGAAGGAACAGGAAGAGGTACGCGAGCGCGTGCGCGCCTTCGTCGACGAGCAAATCCTCCCCGTAGCCCACGAAAACGACACCAACCGCCGCGTTGACAAAGGCATCATTAACGGAGCGGCCGAGTTGGGTTTGCTCGGCGCCACGATACCCAAAGAGTACGGGGGCCTCGGCCTCGACTTCGTCTCTTTGGCCATCATCGCCGAGGAGCTAGAGCGCGGCGACGCCGCCTTCCGTACCCTCCTCTCCGTCCACCTCGCCCTCAACTCCATGTCGCTCCTAAAGTTCGGGACCGAGGAGCAGAAGCAAAAGTACCTCTTGCCCCAGGCTAAAGGCGAAACGCTGGCGTGCTTCGGCCTGACCGAACCTTCGGCCGGGAGCGATGCGGCCTCGATGCGCTCGACGGCCCGCAGGGACTCAAACGGCACTTACATCTTAAACGGGCACAAGCGTTGGATCGGCTACGCGACCATGGCCGGCCACCTGATCGTCTTCGCCAAGACAGACCCCGGGGCCGGCCACGAGGGCGTGAGCGCTTTTATCCTCGAGGAGGAGATGGAGGGCCTGGAGACCCGGGAGATACAGAACAAGCTCGGGCTGTGGGCTAGCTCTACGGGCGAGATCTTTATGGAGGACGTGCGCGTGCAAAGAGAGAACCTCCTCGGCGAGGAGGGTGGTGGGTTCAAGATCGCTATGTACGCCCTCGATATGGGTCGCTTTACGGTCGCGGCAGGCGCTTTGGGAACGATCCGGGCCTGCCTGGATCTATCTGTAGAGCGCGCCAAAGAGCGTGAAACCTTTGGGCAAGAGATCGGGCGCTACCAATTGGTGCAGGAGATGATCGCCAAGATGGTCTTGAACCTCGAGACCAGCCGCCTCCTGGTGATGCAGGATGCGTGGCTCAAAGAAGGGGGCAAGCGCGACACAAGGGAGGCCTCCCTCGCCAAATGGCACGTCACAGAGTCAGCCTTCGCCGCCGCCAACGACGCGGTACAGATCCACGGCGCTTCTGGCTACTCAGCCGAGGAGTCGCCCGTGGAGCGCTACTTCCGCAACTCGCGTGCCCCTACCATCTACGAAGGCACGACCCAGATCCACAAGATAATGCAGGCCGAGCACGCCTTGGGATACC
>DATHAB010000115.1:0-9755 GCA_035296885.1 Rubrobacteraceae bacterium | reverse complement strand
GAGGACCCCATGAGCGAGATGATCCTCAAGGGCGATATTCCCAATGGCTCCAAGGTTGTCATCGAGCCTAACGACGTCTCCTACGATGATGTCGCTGAGGATGAGTCTATCGTGGACATCAAGGTCGTTCAGCCCAAGGAGGTTGTCCGCGCCGAGTAGGAGAGGGACAACAGAAAATACCTCTACCGGGCCGGGGCGCGCGAGCGCCCCGGCTTTTCTACGAAAACGAGTGGCAGATGAAGAGCGTACGCTTAGAGACGACGGAGATCGCCATCGCATATCCTTCCACGAGACATTTCAAAAAGCTTCTAAGATTTTCAGAGTGGTACGGTGCGAATATGGAGGCCTGGATCGATTGCATGTCGGATTTTGACAACACTAAATACGGGATTACTGAGTTCAAACTGAACTCGGCAGAGACGTTGATAATTGAAGTTCTTGGTACCGAGTCCTTTGCCAAGCGGCGCCCGGATGTGTTTACGGATCTCATCGCGTGCACAGCGTCTGTAAAGTTTGTAAACCAGCGGTGCGTTGGGTGGGGAGGTACACCTGTCGTAAATCTTGCGTTCCTGTAGACGAGCAAAGGTTTCTGGCAATAGCCCGATGTTAGTTCTCTCAGGAGTATGCCTTACAATCACCTTATGACTATAAAGACTCACTTCATTTGTTCTAATTGCGGGCACCCAGAGCCTAAGTGGCTCGGGCGCTGCCCGGACTGCGGGGAGTGGAGTACCTTTGTCGAGGAGGTGCGAGAGGAAAAGAAGGCCGCGGGCCTCGCGGCGCGGGCGGCGAACGCGAAGGGGCCGCGAAGGGTTGCCGGTAGCACTTTAGCCCTCCATGAGGTGCTAACCGAACGCGAGGGTGGCAGGATCGACACGGGGGTCGGGGAGCTGAACCGGGTACTGGGTGGTGGGATCGTGCCGGGCTCGATAGTGCTGGTCGGAGGGGAGCCGGGGGTAGGGAAGAGCACGCTTCTATTGCAGGTGATGGGGCATCTCGGGGAGCAGTGCCTGATGGTCTCGGGCGAGGAGTCGCCTCGGCAGGTGGCCCTCAGCACTCATCGTCTGGGGGTGGGGGACGCGGGCTTTCGGGTGCTTCCGGAGACGGATGTGGATGTTATCGAGGCGACAATCCTTGAGGAGCGGCCCAAACTGGTGGTCGTGGACTCGATCCAGACGCTTTACTCGCGGGAGCTCTCGGGGGCATCGGGAGGCGTGGGGCAGGTGCGGGAGACGGCCGCCCGGCTTATGCGGCTTGCCAAAGCTGAAGGCATCGCTATAGTCCTGGTGGGGCATGTGACGAAGGAAGGTTCGATCGCGGGGCCGCGTGTTCTGGAGCACATGGTCGATACGGTCTTACAATTCGAGGGTGACAGGTACCAGTCCTTTCGGATATTGCGAGCCTTGAAGAACCGCTTCGGTTCAACGAACGAGGTAGGCGTATTCGAGATGACGGGGCAGGGGATGGTCGAGGTCGAGGATCCGTCAGCGTTTCTTCTCTCCAGGCGGGAGGGTGGAACACCGCCGGGAGTTGTGACCGTGTGCTTGCTTGAGGGTACACGGCCGATGCTGGTGGAGGTAGAGAGTCTTGTCGTGTCGAGCCCGCTTGCGGTCCCTCGCAGGGTGGCCAACGGTGTCGAGGTCGGGCGTGTTAACATGCTGTGCGCGGTCTTGAGCCGCCGGGCAGGGCTTGTACTCGGCGATCAGGATGTTTACGTGAACGTCACGGGCGGGGTGCGGGTCGAGGAGCCGGCAGCAGACTTGGGGGTGGCGTTGGCTATCGCCAGCGCCTTGAGGAACCGGCCTGCGAGGGCGGGGGTGGCGTGCTTCGGTGAGGTGGGGCTTACTGGGGACGTGCGGTTTGTGTCGGGGGCTCCGAGACGTGTCTCCGAACTGCTCAAACTTGGCTTCAAGCGTATAATAACGCCTGAAGGTACATCTCAAGGCCTGTCGGAAGGCGGGCAGCGTGGTAGCGTAGATGGTAAGCAGGCAGGTCGAACCAAGAGAGAGGTTTCGGTGATCGAGGTGAAGACGCTCGCGGAGGCCGTGGAAGCGGCGCTTGATTCGTAGTGAGTCCCTGGCGGGATCTATCTAGAGAGCTGACCGGGGCTCTGGCGCTCGTTGCGCCGGGTACGGGGCTCAGGGATGCTATAGACAACATCATCTGGGCACGCAACGGTGCCCTTATCGTCGTCTCCAACCCCAGGAGGCTTGAGCGGCTGAACCTTATCTCCGGCGGCATGGAGATTGAGACCGAGTTCACCCCGATGCGCCTCTACGAACTCGCTAAGATGGATGGCGCCATTATCGTCTCGCCGGATGTCTCCTATATCCACTACGCTAACGTTCAGCTCACCCCGGACCCAACACTTTCTTCCGAAGAGACGGGATTGCGTCACTTGGCCGGTCACCGCACCGCCCAGCAGACGGGCGATCTAGTCGTGGTCGTCTCAGAGCGGCGGCGGGTTGTCAGCCTCTACCGTGGTACCTACGGCCCACACGTTCTTGAGGATATAGGCGTCGTACTCTCAAAGGCCAACTCGGCTTTGGCTACCCTCGAGAAGTACACCCGACGTCTGCGCGAGGAGACCCGCGTGCTCACCATACACGAGTACGATGGAGCTGTGACCCTGCGGGAGATCGTAGGCGCCATCGCTACCTTCGAATACTCGGTGCGGATAGCCGAGGAGATCGAGTATTACGTCAGGGAACTCGGGCGGGAAGGGCGTCTGGTGGAGATGCAGCTTGAGCAGGCCTTCCACAACGTCCCCGAGCAGTACGACGCCCTGATCCGGGACTACGCTGAGGAGAGTGTAGATCTCCTAGAGATCCGCATGTGCTTGCGCGGGCTATCCAACGAGGAGCTTTCAGACCCGGTTGAGATCGCGCAAAGCTTGGGTTATACCTCCGTAGGTCCTTTGGAGGAGTTTTTCCTCAAGCCGCGCGGCTACCGCCAGCTGGTACGCGTGCCGCGCTTGCCAGGCAGGGTCGCAGAGAAGCTCATAGAGGAATTTGGCACTCTCAGAGAGCTCCTCGAGGCTACGGAGGAGGATCTCGACGAGGTAGAGGGCGTGGGCCAGGCGCGCGCTAGGGCCATCCGGCGCAACCTCAGGCGGCAGCGCAGCCTGGGGAGTCCCGAGGAGATCCTGTAGGGATGGCCAGTACAGAAGGGTCGACGCCGAAGAACGGGGGATCGGAGGGCGACGCTCGAATAGATGCCCAGGCGACGTTCGCTGAGGGTGATCTCGTAGTTTACCCCAACCACGGCGCGGGGCGTATAGCCGGGATCGAGGAGAAGACTATACTTGGCGAGGTCCGACGCTACTACGTCGTGTACCTGCCAGATACAGAGCTGACGGTTAGCATACCGGCCGACGGTAATTCGGGTTTGAGGCCCTGCGCTGACGAGGAGGGCGTAGCGGCAGCGCTCACGCTTCTCGGGGCGGAGGCCACTACTATGCCCTCCAACTGGAACCACCGGCTCAAGCACAACCAGGAGAAGATAAAGAGCGGTGAGATCCTGCAGGTCGCTGAGGTGGTGCGCAATCTCTCCGTCTACAATGCCGAGAGTGGCCTCTCGACTGGCGAGCGCAACATGCTCATCAAGGCCCGCCAGATCCTGGCCTCCGAGATTGCCCTCGTCCGACGTATAGAGGCTGCCGAAGCCGAGAGATTGGTGGATAGCGCACTACTACGAAACGGTGCTGGGGACAGCGCAAAATAGCCTTTTCCGTACCATATACCGGATCAAACCCCGTGGTCGCGCTCGTGCTCGCCGGTGGGGTCGGGAGCCGGATGGGTCGTTCCAAGCAATTTATCGAGCTCTTGGGGGTGCCTGCTCTCCTCTACGCTTTACGCGCCTTCGAGGAAACCTCGGAGGTGGCGCGCATCTACGCTGTCGGCGACCACGTACGTATCGAAAACCTTGCCGAAGAGGCTGGCATAACCAAATACGTCCGCTGCGCTCCTCCCGGCGAGAGCCGCTCGCTCTCAACCCGTAGCGGCCTCTCATTGCTCGAAGAAGATCCCGAAGCTACAGTTCTCGTCCACGACGGGTCCCGCTGTCTCGTCACCTCAGACCTCATCCGGCGCGTCGTCTCGGCCGCTGGCGATCCCGGCGCCCATGGTGTCATCCCCGCGCTCCCCGTCTCGGACACCATTAAGATGGTAGCGGGCGGGGTCGTACTCGAGACCCTCGACCGAACCAAGCTCTACGGGGTTCAGACCCCGCAAGCCTTCCGGCTTAGTGTGCTCCGAGAAATACACGCCGGTTTCGAAGATCGCTTGCACGCCGCAACCGACGACGCTTCCCTCGTCGAGGAGGTGGGAGGGCGCGTCCTCGTGGTAGCGGGCGAGAAAACAAACCTCAAGCTCACCACGCCGGAGGACCTGATCCTGGCCGAAGCCATCTTAGGAGCCCGCTACGGGGTGCGAAACTGAGCTTTAGAATCGGCTTGGGCGTAGATGTCCACGCCTTCGCGGAGGAAGGGAAGAGCAGTAGTAAGCTTGTCCTCGGCGGAGTGGAGATACCCTTCGAGAGAAGCCTTGTAGGCCACTCGGACGCCGATGTCCTCGCCCATGCTGTCACCGATGCCCTGTTGGGCGCCGCCGGCCTCGAAGATATCGGTCACTACTTCCCCGACACCGACGAGGGCTACAAAGACGCGGACTCTTTGCAGCTCCTACGCGAGGCCCGAGCAATCGTCGGCGGTTCTTGGGAGGTAGCGAACGTGGACGCGGTCGTGGTCTGCGAACGCCCTAAAATAAAGTATTACCGCGACGCCATGCGTGAGAACTTGGCCAAGGCTCTAAACGCCGATGCGGATCAGGTCAGCGTACGCGGCACAACCACCGAACGCCTCGGCTTTACAGGTAGGGGTGAGGGGATAGCTGCGCAGGCGGTCTGTCTCCTAGAAAGCCGGTAAACAACCTACAGGTGCTAAGCTTTGCTCTATAAGGTTCGTGTACTTCTACGCTCGTTGCGAACGAGGAGAGATTGCTCGAAGGAGGCAAAACCCTCGGCAGGGTTGACGTTGACGTTGAAGTTAATTAAAGATTTGCTGCATGGTTAAGGCGGCCTAAGGTGGAGAGTGACGGAGTCCGGGTACGCTTCGCCCCGAGCCCTACGGGTTTGCTGCACCTCGGTGGCGCCCGTACGGCGCTCTTTAACTACCTCTTTGCTCGTTACTACAGCGGCCAGCTTATATTGCGTGTCGAGGATACCGATCGGGCGCGAAGCTCGAAAGAGTTCGAGCGTTCTCAGTTAGAGGATTTTAGTTGGCTCGGCCTGTCTTTCGACGAGGGACCTTACTGGCAGAGTGACCGCGGAGAGCTCTATGAAGAAACCGCGCGACGCCTCTTTAAAGCCGGGCTGGCTTATGAAGCGGAGGACGAACTTGGACGGAGGGCGTTGTATTTTCGGCCGCGTTGGCGGGGTGGGACCTTTCGAGACGCTTTGCGGGGTGAGATCTCTTTCTCCAAAATCGAGGACTTCGTCATACGTAAGGCTGATGGCGACGCGACCTACAACTTCGCTGCGGTCGTGGACGATCTAGAGATGAACATAAGTCACGTTGTCCGGGGCGAGGAGCACTTGCCGAACACCGCTCGCCAGGCGCTCCTTTACCGGGCTTTAGAGGAAGACGAGCCTGAGTTTTTGCACCTAGGCCTGATCTTGGGTCCCGATGGTAAAAAGCTCTCCAAGCGTCACGGTGCCAAGAGCGTTGCGCAGTACAGAAGAGAGGGCTACCTACCCGAGGCGCTCGTAAGCTACCTCGCCCTCCTCGGCTGGTCGCATCGAGAGGGCAAAGAAGAGTTCGCCGGCCTCGGCGAGCTCTCACGAGAATGGGATCCTTCTCGCCTCGGGGCGAGCCCTGCCACCTTCGACGCCAACCGCCTCCTCTTCATCAACGCCCGGTACATACGTACACGAGCGACGGAAGAGCTGTACAGGCGCATCAAACCTTTCCTCGAAGAACCTCTGCCCGAAGGGAGGGAACCTCTTACGGTGGAGGCTATCCGGGACGAGATGCGTCTTCTCGCGGATGCATCCCGGCTCGTACGAGAGATTATGGACCCGGTAGACCCTTCGATCTTTGTTTACGAGTTACCAGAGTCGAGTGAGCGGGTCTACGCCTATACCGCCGAGAGGTTGCGCGGCCGGGAGATCGAGGACCTGGAGAGCGGGCGAGACCTTGTCGGGGAACTGCGAGCGTGGGCGAAGGAGGAGGGTATTAAGACCCGCGATCTCTTGCATCCTCTAAGGCTCGCGCTCACGGGCCGGAACAAGGGGCCGGAGATGGCGTATCTCTTTGCGGTGCTTGGTGGGCGGGAGGCCCTGGCTCGCATAAAGAGAGCGAGAGAGGCTAGACTATTAGCATGAGCGTGCTTGTACAGGACACCTTAAGCGGTCGCATGGTTGAGGTCGGACAGGACGGTAAAATTGGAATCTACGTTTGCGGTCCTACCGTCTACAACCACATCCACATCGGCAACGCCCGCGCTCCCCTTTTCTGGGATGTAGTCGTACGATACTTGAGTAACCGAGGCTATGAAGTTCGTTTCGTACAAAACATCACGGACATAGAGGACAAGATCATCAACAGGGCCAATACAGAAGGCGTCTCCTGGGAGGAGATCGTACGCCGCTACACCGACTCCTTCCACGAGCGGTTGGAGATGCTCGGGGTTGCGCTCCCGGATGTCGAACCCCGCGCTACCGGGCATATCCCGGAGATGATCTCGCTGATCGAAGAACTCATCGAGAAGGGCCACGCCTACGCCCCCGGTAACGGGGACGTCTACTACCGTATAGAAAGCTACCCGTCCTATGGCCAGCTCAGCAAGCAGCGCCCTGAAGAGATGCGTGAGACGGAGAAGGGCATAACCGGTTATAAAGAGAACCCTCTCGACTTCGCGCTCTGGAAGGCGTCGAAGCCCGGCGAGCCCTCCTGGGAGAGCCCATGGGGGCCAGGCCGCCCCGGCTGGCACATCGAGTGCTCGGCGATGGTCGAAAAGCACTTGCCTGGAGGGGCGGACATTCATGGCGGCGGCACCGATCTACGCTTCCCGCACCACGAGAACGAGCTCGCCCAAAGCGCCGGGGCTCATCCAGATCACACCTTCGTCCGCGCCTGGGCTCATCACGGGATGGTAACCCTGGGACCGGGTGGCAAGATGGCAAAGAGCGTCGGTAACATCCTCGATGTGAAAAACGCCGTCGAGCTTTACGGCAAGGACGCCCTGAGGATGTGGCTCTTGCAGAGCCACTACTCGCAGCCTATAGACTACTCCGAGGAGATCCTGGAGGAGAAAAAGCGTTCCTACGAGCGGCTCTTGAAATTTTACCGCCAGATCTCGCGCTCGGAAACCTCCTCCGAGCTCTCGAACTGCCTTGCCGCCGAGCTTGAAGAGCGGTTCGAACAGGCAATGAGCGACGACTTCAACACCCCAGAGGCCGTCGCCGCGCTCTTCGAGGCCACCGGCCGGGCGGGGCAGGAGATCGCAACCCGTCCGGAGGCCGCACGGGAGTTCGCCGCTCTCGGAAGGGCGCTGGAAGACATCCTGACCGTCTTCGGCTTCGACCTCGACGAGGGACGTGTTCGTACAGTTGAACTTGCAGGCGAAATAGGAGCAAGAGCGTCCGTTACTGGGCATCTGACAGTAGGGTTCACGCAGGATGAGCTTCCACAGGACGTAGTGGGGATAGTAGCAAGGCGAGAACAGGCGCGGCGAAATAAAGACTGGGCCACGGCCGACCGGCTGCGTGACGAGCTGAGCGCAGAGGGTTGGGCGATTGAGGACACCCCCGAAGGCCCCATCCTCAGCCGTCGATAGCGATACTCCTCTTGGAAGAGATTGTCTATGGCAGCCGCCCAGTGGTCGAAGCTTTAAGAAGTAAGCGCCGAAAGGTCCACGAAGTCTTGGACGCGGTCGGGGATAAGGGGGTAGCGGCGGAGGCGGCGGCCCGTGGCACGCGTCTGAAGCGCGTGCCTAAAGGGCGTATCGAGGAACTGGCCCCCGGCGCAGTACATCAGGGTGTTGTGGCCCGGGTGGGGGCGTACCCGTACTCGAGCCTTAAGGAGATTCTAGGCACACCCAATTCGCTCGTCGTCGTCCTCGATAGCGTCACCGATCCTCAAAACCTCGGCGCGGTCCTACGGATTGTCGACGGGGTCGGGGCGAGCGGGGTGGTCATACCCAAGGATCGGGCCGTAGGCGTAACGTCTGCGGCCGTGAAGGCGAGCGCAGGGGCGAGCGAGCACGTACCGGTGGCGCGGGAGACGAACCTCCGGCGAGCGCTGGAAGAGATGAAAAAGGCCGGCGTGTGGGCGTACGCCGCTGAAGGCGGGGCAGCATCGGCGGCGTACACGAATCTGGACTTTTCGGGGCCGGTCGCATTCGTGTTGGGGAGCGAGGGGCGGGGCATCAGACGCCTCGTGCGCGAAGGGTGCGATGGCGCAGTCTATATCCCGATGCGCGGGGCGGTCTCTTCCTTGAACGTCTCGGTGACGGCGGCGGTCTTGCTATTCGAGACGAGGCGGCAGAGAGGATGACCCAGTATCTGCTCCTGGACGGCTACAACATCATCGGTGCTTTAGGGCGTTACGCGACGCGCTCTACCGGAGGCCTCGACGAGTCAAGGGACCTTCTCATAGGCGACGCCCTCAAGGCGGCGGGTTGGATCGGGAGGCAACCTATAGTCGTCTTCGACGCGGCAGGTAGCGCTGAGGCCGGCAGGACAGAACTCAGGGCCGGGGGGGCGGTGCGCGTGATTTACAGTGCGCAAGGTGAGTCCGCCGACGATGTAATAGAACAGCTCATCAGGCGCCTGGATGGTCCTGTAACCATTTGCACGGCGGACTTTGCCCTGCAACGCGTCGCCCTCGCCCACGGCGCCGCTCGCGCGACCCCACGCGAGTTCGAGGATCTCCTTGACGAGCTGCCCGCCATAACTCGAACCCCCGATATTCCCTTCCGTGCTCGCATCGTCGACCAGCTCTCGCCCGAGACGCTCCAGTCTTTAGAAGAGCTACGGCGTAGGGCAGAAGGCTACTAGGATATAATTGAGAGCTAACGGCTAACTTGAGAGCTAACGGCTAACAGTTAGCATGCCTGAGTAGCTCAGCGGTAGAGCAGCCGCCTTGTAAGCGGCAGGTCGGGGGTTCGAATCCCTTCTCAGGCTCAACGGTAGCTTCTGCGCGCTCCGTTGAAAAGTCGGCGGCGTTTGCTACCATATCGACGCGCTCTGACGAGCGTGCGCGGGGGTGTGCCCGAGCGGCCAAAGGGAGCAGGCTGTAAACCTGCCGGCATAGCCTACGGAGGTTCGAATCCTCCCGCCCCCACGTAACAGAATACGCCCCTGTAGCTCAGTCGGTAGAGCACTTCCATGGTAAGGAAGGGGTCACCGGTTCAAGTCCGGTCGGGGGCTCTGAGGATACGGGTTTTTATTTAAGGCTCTGATCTTCGACCTAGAAGACGTGGCGGTGTAGCTCAGTCGGTTAGAGCAGCGGAATCATAATCCGCGTGTCGCAGGTTCGAGTCCTGCCACCGCTACTTGATTGTTCCCGGTGAGTTAGAACCAGAAAGGACACCACAATGGCTAAGGGAAGGTTTGAGAGGACCAAGCCGCACCTGAACGTGGGCACCATAGGGCACGTCGACCACGGCAAAACTACCCTTACCGCCGCCATAACCAGGGTCTTGGCCAAAAAGGTGCCAGATGATCCGGCTAACGGCGAGGTCGCCTTCGAGCAG
>DATHAB010000114.1:0-15030 GCA_035296885.1 Rubrobacteraceae bacterium | reverse complement strand
TCGCGGACCAGTTCCTCGCGGACCAGTGCCAGGTACGGGGCCACGAAAGCCCATTCCTCGTCGCTCACGTCAGTCGGATAAGGCTTCCTGTTCGGCATGTACGCATGCTAACGCTTCCAACAGTTCATAACACCCTCTAGGCTCATGCTTGAACGCAGGCTCCCGGGTACGGTCTGCTCGTGAACTTACGCGCAGGTTAGCGTTAGGTGTACCGTAGTGCGTGCTAAGAAGCCTAGCCAAACGCATCGGTTAGCTCATCGCCCCCAGCCTTGTAGGAAAGGCCTTCCAGCATAAGTTGAAAGCTTCGCCGATGTGGGTGCGCTCCCGCGCAGCTCACATATAGAGCCATACTCAAAAATTCGTTCCGTTTCCTAGCATTATAGTCCGGTTCATAGCCTCAAGAGGCTCCTCCGGCAAGACACGCTAGGCCGATACTTCTGCTTACATTGCGCCTTATTCTTCGAGTGCGTTTAACACGGGTCCAATCTATGCTACATTGCAATCGTGGTCTACGGACGCGAGGCACCACTAATCATACTACGCCTTTCTCGTCGATTCGCCTTACCTGCATACCTTGATTTGGAGGTACCTGCGTGAGCGCTACGATTGTGCTCGGGTTGGCTTGGGGGGATGAGGGGAAGGGTCGGGTCTGCGACGCTCTGGCGCGTGATGCGAGGTGCGTAGCACGCTACTCCGGCGGAAACAACGCGGGGCACACAATCCGGGTGGGCAAAGAGGAGTTTGTGGTGCATTTGATACCTTCGGGTATCGTGCGCGAGGGCGTAGTATGCACCATCGGCAACGGGGTCGTTGTGAACCCGCAAGTCTTGGCTGATGAGGTCTCGGCTTTGGAGAGCCGTGGGCTCGAGGTTAAAGGGCGCCTCAAGGTGGACGGGCGGGCTCACCTAATCCTGCCTTACCACATCCGTCTGGACGGGTACCGCGAGAAAGCTTTGGGCAAGGCCAAGATCGGCACCACCAACCGCGGTATCGGGCCTGCCTACGAGGATAAGGTCGCGAGGGTAGGCATTCGGGTTCAGGACATCTTCGACGAAGGCATCTTGCGGGCCAAGCTTGGGGCGGCTCTGCGCGAGAAGAACACCCTAATCACCGGTGTCTATGGCGAGGAGCCCTACGATCCCGAGGAGATGGTCTCCTACCTCCTCACGTTTCGGGAGCTTCTTGAGCCTATGATGGCGGACACAGGGGAGCTGTTGCGCGAGGCTTTAGGCCGGGGGGAGCCGGTGCTTGTAGAGGGGGCGCAGGCTACCTTATTGGATAACGACTTCGGCACCTACCCGTTCGTGACGTCTTCGAACCCTTCGGTAGGCGGGGTGTGCGTGGGAGCAGGCCTCCCGCCGAGCTTGTTGGGCGAGGTGATCGGGGTAACTAAAGCCTACACCACTCGAGTAGGTGATGGACCGATGCCTACGGAGCTCTTTGATGAGAACGGGGAGATTTTGCGCCGGGTCGGCAACGAGTATGGGGCCACTACAGGGCGCCCTAGGAGGTGTGGGTGGCTGGACCTCGTGGCGGTGAAGTTCTCGGCCTCCTTAAACGGTATACACGGGCTCGCCCTCACGATGCTCGACGTGCTCTCGGCGGTCGAGGAGGTGAAGGTGTGCGTGGGGTACGAGCTCGACGGTAGAAGGGTCGACCATTTTCCCTTGCATCAGACCGATCTCCACCACGCCCGCCCCCGCTACAAGTTACTTCCCGGCTGGGGCGTAGATGTAACTGGTTGCAGGAGGCGGAAGGATCTGCCCGAGGAGGCGCAAAATTTCGTGGGGTTTATCGAGGACGAGCTTGAGGTGCCCTTGTGCATGATCAGCGTTGGTCCTGAGCGGGACCAGGCCATAGTCGAGAGGGCAAGGACTTAAGGCTGTGCGCTTGCTTGTTGTAGGGAGTGGCGGGCGCGAGCACGCGCTGGTCGAGGCCCTGTCACAGAGCCTGCAAGCCGAGGAGATCTTCGCCGCCCCTGGCAATCCCGGAATGACTTCACTCGCAGAGAGGGTAGAAATCCCCGCGGACGACTTGATCTCCTTGCGAAATTTCGCCAAGACCGCTGGGATAGATCTCACCATCGTCGGCCCTGAGTCGCCTCTGGTCGGTGGTATCGCCGAGTGCTTTTGGGAGGCGGGCCTCAAAGTCTTTGGCCCTTCGCGTGCCGCCGCCCGCATCGAGGGCTCAAAGGTCTTCGCCAAGGAGATCATGCGCCACGCTGGCGTCCCTACAGCCCGCTTCGAGGCCTTTGATCGGGTGCAGGCGGCACTCGCTTACCTACGCTCACTCCCCTCTGTGACTGGTTACCCCGTCGTCGTCAAGGTAGATGGCCTAGCGGGGGGCAAGGGTGTCACCATCGCGCGCTCCTACGGGGAGGCCGAGGACGCCGTCAGGGACGCCTTCGCCGGCGTGTTCGGGACGGCGGGGGAGCGGATCGTTATCGAGGAATACCTGACCGGCAAGGAGGCGTCGGTCTTCGCGCTTGCCGACGGGAGGAACATTCTGCCGTTCGTACCCGCGCAAGACTACAAACGCCTCTACGACGCAAATGAGGGGCCGAACACCGGCGGGATGGGAGCGTACTCCCCGACCATGTGGATGGATCCTGTAACCTACGCGGCGATCCTTGAAGAGATCATAAACCCGATCATCCACCAACTTGCTCTTATTGGCGCACCCTATATGGGTCTTTTATACGCTGGTGTTATGGTAACGGACGAGGGCCCCAAGGCTCTGGAGTTCAACTGCCGCTTTGGAGACCCGGAGACCCAGGTTGTATTGCCCCGGATGGAGACGGACCTTTTGGAACTCCTCGTAGCGTGTACGGAGGAGGACCTTCATGGGCGTGAGATCTCCTGGTCCACCGAAAGAGCGGTGTGTGTAGTTCTCGCCTCCGAAGGTTATCCGGAGTCTCCCTCCGAAGGGGACGAACTCTCGGGCCTCGAAGACGTTCGCCGCCTACCGGGCGTCCATCTCTACCACGCGGCGACGAGGCAGGAGGGCGACCTCTTGTACACTTCCGGCGGGCGCGTCCTCAACGTGGTTGGTACGGGGCCCTCGATCATGGAGGCTCGCGCCCGTGCCTACGCCGCCGTCGAGCTTATAAACTTCCCCGGTATGCAGTACCGGACAGACGTAGCCCTGGAAGCCCTGGAGATGGAGGAGCTTTGACCCCGCCTATAGGAATACTCGTCGGCAGCAAATCAGACATGCCTGTCCTCGAAAGGTGTACCCAAAGGCTCGAGGAGCTAGGGGTGGAGTACGAGCTCGAAGTGATGAGCGCCCACCGCGATCCTGAGGGTGTTGCCGAGTACACCGGAAGTGCCCGCGACCGGGGCCTGAAGGTGATAATCTGCGCCGCTGGCATGGCTGCTCACCTGGCAGGCGCCGTCGCCGCCCGCACCACGTTGCCGGTGATCGGTATACCCGTAGCCGCCGGCCCTCTTAACGGCCTAGACTCTCTGCTCTCGACGGTTCAGATGCCCTCGGGGGTGCCGGTTGCAACCGTCGCTGTAAACGGCGCGATCAACGCCGCCGTCCTGGCCGTCCAAATCCTGGCCCTCTCAGAGGAGAACCTCGCCAAGAAGCTGGAGGAGAGCAAGGCTTGATCGAGCGCTACACCCTACCCGAGATTGAGGCCGTCTGGAACGAAGAAGCTAAATTTCGTGCTTGGCTCGAAGTGGAGCTCGCCGTCTGCCGCGCCCGCGCCTCCTTGGACGAGATACCCCAAGAAGAGGCGAAGGAACTAGCCGAAAAGGCAGACTTCACCGTCGACCGCATCCACGAAATAGAGGCCGAGACGAACCACGACGTTATCGCCTTCGTCACCGCCGTCTCCGAGACAGTCGCCGCTAAAGGCTCTCCCGATGTCGCCCGCCACTTCCACTTTGGCCTCACCTCATCGGACGTTCTGGATACCGCCGGCGCCCTGCAGCTTAAAGAAGCCCTGCGGCTAATCCGTGAGGAGGCGAAGACGCTAACGCACGTGCTCTGCGAGATGGCGCACGCGCACCGGAATACGGTGATGGTTGGCCGGACGCATGGGGTACACGCTGAGCCAACCACTCTGGGGCACAAGCTCGCCGTGTGGGCCTTTGAGATGGAGCGGAACTTGGAACGCCTCGCCCACGCTGAAGAGGTGGCTGCGGTCGGCAAAATCTCCGGTGCCGTCGGTACCTACGCCAACGTAGACCCGAAGGTGGAAACCCTGACCTGCAAGAGACTCGGCCTAAAACAGGCATCGGCCTCGACCCAGATCGTCCAACGCGACCGCCACGCCGAGGTTCTGAGCGCATTGACCATACTCGGCTCGACCCTGGAGAAGATAGCCGTCGAGATCCGGGGAGCGCAGCGCACCGAGGTCCGGGAGCTCGCCGAGCCCTTCCGGAGTGGTCAGAAAGGCTCCTCCGCCATGCCTCACAAGAGAAACCCCATCCTCGCCGAACGCCTCTCCGGCATGGCCCGCCTGTTGCGAGGCTACGCTGCCGTGGGTTTCGAGAACAACGCCCTCTGGCAGGAGAGGGATATCTCCCACTCCTCCGCCGAAAGAGTTATTCTCCCCGACTCGACCACCGTCGTCTTCTACATGCTCCGCACCACGGTCCGCATCCTCAAAGGCCTCCAGGTGGACGAGGAGCGGATGCGCGAGAACCTCAACCTGGGCGGCGGTATCGTATACTCAGGGCGTGTCCTGCTTGCCCTCGTCGAGGCCGGGATGGGTCGCGACGAGGCGTATGCGGTTGTGCAGGGTGCCGCGATACGGGCCTGGGAGGGCGAGGGTGGCTTCCGCGAGCTTCTGGAGGCCGACGGCGAGGTGAAGGACAGGCTCACCTCGAACCTGGACGAACTCTTCGACCCGGCGTACGCCCTGAGAAACCTTGGAGTAGTTTTCGACCGCGTAGAGGATTTGAAAGAGAGGTTAGAAGTTGCCTAAACAGCTGTTGTACGAGGGCAAGGCGAAGACGATTTTTACTACGGAAGATGAAGGCGTGCTCCTGCACCGCTACAAGGACGACGCCACGGCTTTTAACGCCGAAAAGCGCGGCCAGATAGGCGGCAAGGGCCGCACCAACGCGACCATGAGCGCCGCCGTCTTCGAGTACCTGAAGACGCAGGGGATCCCGACGCACTTCGTCGAGCAGGTGGACGACGAGACCATAAAGACTAAAAAGCTCGACATGCTCCCGGTTGAGGTCATCATCCGCAACGTCGCCGCCGGTTCTCTGGCTAAGCGTATCGGTTACGAGGAGGGGACGCCTCTAAAGGCCCCTATAGTCGAGCTGTGTCTAAAAAGTGACGAGCTCGGGGATCCCTTGCTCAACTGGTACCACTTCCGGGAGTTCGGCGTTTTGGATGAGGACCTGGCCTTCTGCGAGGAGCTTGGTCTAAAGGTCAACGAGGTCTTGAGGCCCTACTTCGACGAGAAGGGCGTCGTGCTTGTCGACTTCAAGATAGAGGTGGGGCGAGATGCGGATGGGAACCTGATGCTTGCCGACGAGATCAGCCCGGACACCTGCCGCTTCTGGGATAAGGAGACCGGCGAAAAGCTCGACAAGGATCGCTTCCGGCGCGATATTGGTGGCGTCGAAGAAGCCTACGCCGAGATGCTAAAGAGGGTGACCGAGATCAAAGAACGAGGAGCTGTAGATTAAGGTGCCTATGAAGGTACGCGTCCTCGTGCGTCCGAAGAGCGGCATCCTCGATCCCCAGGGCGAGGCCGTCCGTCGTGCGCTCCCCGCTCTTGGTTTCGGAGGCGTGGAGAGCGTACATGTCGGACGTCTCATCGAGATGGAAGTAGAGTCGCCCGACGAAGTTGATGGTATGTGTCGGCGGCTTCTGGCGAACCCGACGGTCGAGGAGTACGAGTGGGAGGTGCTCCCTTCTTGAGGATTGGAGTGACGATCTTTCCTGGCTCTAACTGTGACCACGACGCCCTCTTCGCCATCGAGCGCGCCGGAGCCACTCCGGTCCAGCTCTGGCACGCCGACGCCGACCTCAAAGGCGTAGACGCCGTGGTCGTTCCGGGTGGATTCTCTTACGGCGATTACCTGAGAACCGGCGCCATCGCCCGCTTCTCAAAGGTCATGGTCCCGCTCGAGGAGTTCGCAGAGTCCGGCGGCCCCGTTTTGGGCGTCTGTAACGGCTTCCAGGTTCTTACCGAAGCGCACCTGTTGCCGGGAGCGCTTCTCCGCAACACGGGGATGCGCTTCGTCTGCAAGCGCGTCCCCTCGCGCGTCGAAACCAGCGAGACCCCTTGGACATCCCTCTTCGAGCCTGGAGACGAGCTTACCCTCCCCGTCGCCCACAACGAGGGTAACTACTTCGTCGACTCGCGGACGCTCGCAGAGCTCGAAGACGAGGGGCGCGTAGTCCTACGTTATCTCAAGAACCCTAACGGTTCGCTCAACGACATAGCCGGCATCTGCAATGCCGCTCGAAACGTCGTAGGCCTGATGCCTCACCCCGAGCGCTTCTCGGAGGGCATTCTGGGCTCCGAAGAGGGGCTAAAGGTCTTCAGGTCCGTCCTCTCTTACGCTGGAGCGAAGGTTTGAACATACAGGAGACCTACACCACCTTAGGGCTCTCGGACTCTGAGTATGACCGCATCCTGGAGTTGATGGGCCGGGCACCGAACTACCTGGAGCTCTCGCTGTTTAGCGTGATGTGGAGCGAGCACTGCAGCTACAAGAACTCGCGTCCTCTCCTCAAGCGGTTCCCAAACAGGGGGCCACGGGTCTTGCAGGGGCCGGGGGAGAACGCGGGCGTCGTGAAGGTTGGGAGTGGTTGGGCGCTCGTCTTTAAAATGGAGAGCCATAACCATCCTTCGGCGGTCGAGCCTTACGAGGGTGCAGCCACCAGCGTAGGCGGGATTATCCGGGACGTTTTGGCGATGGGGGCGAGGCCGGTAGCGCTGCTGAACTCGCTCCGGTTCGGGCCCCTGGAGGACGAGCGAAACCGTTACCTTTTTCGGGAGGTCGTGCGCGGCATCGCGGGGTATGGGAACGCGATCGGGGTGCCAACCGTCGGTGGCGAGGTTGAGTTCGCGCCTGCGTATTCTGGGAACCCTTTAGTGAACGCGATGTGCATAGGTTTGGTGCGCGACGACGTCTTTGTGCGCGCGCGCGCGGTGGGGGAGGGGAACCTTGTGGTCCTCTTCGGCGCCAAAACCGGACGGGACGGCATTCACGGCGCGACCTTTGCCTCCGACGAGCTTACCGAAGAGTCCGAAGAGAAACGGCCCAACGTGCAGGTTGGCGACCCCTTCGCCGGGAAGATGCTCGTCGAGTGCTCCTTGAGCTTGCTTGAGAAGAATCTGCTCGTCTCGCTCCAGGATCTGGGAGCCGCGGGGATAACCTCCTCTGCCTCCGAGATGGCGGCGAAGGGGGGTTTCGGCATCGAGATAAACGTAGAGAAGGTGCCTTTGCGCGAGAGGGGTATGGAGCCATGGGAGATTGTTATCTCCGAGTCCCAGGAGCGAATGCTCGCCATCGTAGAGCCCGAAAAGGCCGAAGAAGTCTTGCGCGTAGCCGAACGATTCGAGCTCGCGGCAGCTGTTATAGGCCGGGTAGCCGGGCACGAGGATCTAAGGATCCTGCACGGAGGGGAGGTCGTCGGTAGCGTCCCCGCCCCTCACCTCGCGGACGCACCGGTTTACGAGCGGGAGGTGGTTCCCCCCGTCTACCTGGAAGAGGTTCGAAAGCTAAACCCGGAGAACTTCCCCGCTCTACAAGACTACAACGCTACCCTTCTTCGCATGCTATCCCACCCCAACCTCTGCTCCCGGCGCTCCGTCTACGAGCAATATGACCACCAAGTTGGCACAAATACTGTCGTCCTCCCCGGCGCCGACGCAGCTGTAATGCGGATCAAAGGTACTACCCTTGGCTTCGCCGCCGTCACCGACTGCCGAGGTCGTTACTGCTACCTCGACCCTAAGGCCGGCGGGGCGGCCGCCATTGCCGAGGCTTACCGCAACCTCTCTTGTACGGGAGCCGAGCCGGTCGCTGTAACCGACTGCCTGAACTTCGGTAGCCCCGAGAAGCGCGAAGGCTACTACCAGCTCGCGGCGTGTATCGAGGGGATGGCCGAGGCCTGCGAGGCTTTAGGGACCCCAGTCGTGAGCGGTAACGTAAGCCTGTACAACGAGACCGAGGAGGGGCCCGTATACCCGACGCCGTCTGTGGGCATGGTAGGCATCTTCGAGGACATACGGAAGCGTGCTACGCCCGCCATAAAGCGCGAGGGGGATGCGCTAGTGCTTGTCGGCGGCTTTCGGCCCGTCCTCGACGGTTCAGAGTATCTAGAGATAATGCACGGACGGGTAGCCGGGGCGCCGCCCGCGCCCGATCTCATCTCCGAGAAGGCGGTCTCGGACACGGTGCGGCGCACGATCTCCGCAGGAATAGTAGACACGGCCCACGACCTCTCTGGTGGGGGCCTGAGCTTAGCACTCGCCGAGATGGCACTCATGGGGAGCATCGGGGCGGAGGTGTGGCTCCTGCCAGGTGGGCGGCAGGACGTGGTTCTCTTTGGAGAGGTCGGGGGATGCGTCCTCCTCGCGGTACACGAAGAGAAGCTGGAGGAACTCGAGGATTTACTTGAAGGAGTACATTACGTCGGGATAGGGCACACGGGTGGGGAAAAGTTGAGCCTGTCGGGGCTGGTGGACTTGGAACTAACAGAGCTTCTGGAGGCTTACGAACAGGATTTGTTTGAGCGACACGCTCCAGAAGGAGGCCAACTTGGGTAGCGATCCTTTGAACGACTCCTCTCTAGAAGAGGATGCGGGTAAGCCCAAAGAAGCCTGCGGGGTGTTCGGGCTGTACTCCCGGACGCTAGCGGGGGAACTCGCCCAGCACGCTTACTTTGGGCTATACGCGTTGCAGCACAGGGGACAGGAGTCGGCCGGTATTGCGATCTCCGATGGGGAGCATACCCTAGCGATACGCGAGATGGGGTTGGTTTCGCAGGTCTTCGACGAGAAGCGCCTCGCGTCGCTCGAAGGGGGACATATCGCCTTGGGACATGTCCGTTACTCGACCACGGGTTCGGCCTCGTGGGAGAACGCCCAACCCGAGTTTCACGGGCGCGGAGACGTAAACGTCGCCGTCGCCCACAACGGCAACCTCGTTAATGCGCTGGCCTTAAGGCGCGAGCTCGAGGAGGAGGGTTTCGAGTTTGAGTCCACCTCGGATACCGCGGCGATAGCAGCATGCATCGTCGGGGAACTCGAGAAGGGACACGCGGATGTGGTGGGCGAGGCTGTCAAGGAGGCGATGCGGCGGTTGTTGGGGGCGTACTCGGTCGCCATGATCTTCCGGGACAAGCTCGTCGCCTTTCGAGACCCTCACGGCTTCAGGCCTCTGTGCATCGGCGAGATAGAAGGCGGCTACGTAGTCTCTAGCGAGACCTGTGGCCTCGACATCATTGGCGCTCGCTTTATTAGGGAGGTCGAGCCCAGCGAGGTCGTAGTGATAGACGATGAGGGCCTGAAAAGCTACCGCGCTGAAAGCCAAAGCCGCGCTTTGTGCGTCTTCGAGTACGTATACTTCGCGAGGCCCGATTCTCGCTTCGACGGGAGGGAGGTCGCCGACTCGAGGCGAAGGATGGGCGAGATTCTGGCCGAAGAAGCTCCGGCGGAGGCCGACGTGGTCATCCCCGTCCCCGACTCCGGGATCATGGCGGCTATCGGGTACGCTAGAGAGAGTGGGATACCTTTTGCGGAGGGCCTTATAAAAAACCGCTACGTGGGCCGGACGTTTATCCAGCCGACGGATAGCATGCGCCAGGTGGGGTTGCGACTGAAGCTCAACCCGCTGCCGTCGGTAATCGAAAACAGGCGGGTTATAGTGATAGATGATTCCATTGTTCGGGGGAACACAGCCCGAAAGCTCGTGAAGCTTCTCTTCGAGGCAGGCGCCAGAGAGGTCCACTTCCGCGTCTCCTCGCCACCGGTGACAGGACCATGCTACTACGGTATAGACATGGATGACAAAAAGGGGCTCGTCGGTGCGAACTACACTATCGAGGAGATCCGGGAGCAGATCGGGGCTACCACACTCGCTTACCTCTCAGTCGAAGGTATGACGAGGGCGACCGAACAGAAGGCGAGCCGGCTGTGCAGGGCCTGTTTTGATGGGGACTACCCAATCCCCGGCACTGCCGCGAAATTCGCCCTGGAGAACGCGTTCCCGGACTGGCCGACGGGGAGGGCTCCGGAGGGGAGCCCCGCTTACACGACGACGGGGGAGAAGTAGACGTTGCCCGAGGGTCCCTCCGCCTCCTCTTACGAGGCTGCGGGTGTCTCTATCGAGAGGGGCGACAAGGCCGCAGTATTGATGCGCGCCTCGGTCCAGGCCACGCACGGCCCTGAGGTCATCTCGTACCCGAACGGTTTTGCTGGGCTCTACGCCCTCTCGTCCTCGTACGCCGAGCCGGTCCTCGCCTCGACCATTGACGGTGTCGGCACCAAGGTGCTCGTCGCGAAGGCGCTCGGGCGATTTGACACCATAGGAGCGGATATCGTCAACCACTGCGCTAACGACGTTCTTGCCACCGGTGCCACGCCCATCCTCTTTCTCGACTACGTAGCCAGCGGAAGGCTCGAGCCCGGGAACGTCGCAGAGGTCGTGCAGGGGGTGGCGGAGGCCTGCCGCTCTCTTGGCATCGCCCTGGTCGGCGGCGAGACGGCGGAGATGCCTGGGCTGTACGGTGAGGGGGACTTCGACGTGGTCGGAGTGTGCGTGGGGGCTTGTGAGAGGGGGGAGGTCGTTACCGGGGAGACGGTGGAGGTTGGGGATGCTGTCATTGGTCTCCCGTCAAGCGGGCTTCACACCAACGGCTATACCCTAGCGCGGAGGGTACTCGAAGATGCGGGTCTTACCTACTCGGATACACCGGAGGGCTTCGACCGCGCGATTGGGGAGGTATATCTTGAGCCGCACCGGGCTTACACACCTGAGATCTTGGCCCTCCGAAAAGACATAGAGGTGCGTGGGATGGCGCACATTACTGGTGGGGGTCTCCCTAGCAACCTGTCGCGTGCCCTCGGGGGGTGGGGCGTCCGCTTGTACCCCGACTTCTGGGAGGAGCCGCCGGTCTTCGGGCTGATCCGCTCCCTAGGTGATATTACCGAGGAGGAGATGCGCCGGGTTTTTAACCTTGGGGTGGGTTTCTGTGTTTTGGTGAGGGGAGAAGAGGCGGAGAAGGCCCTCGCGGTGCTCACGCAGTCAGGGTGCGACGCGCGGCGTATCGGGAAGGTTGTGAGGGACGAAGGGGTGGAGTTTGCTTGAGCCTTTGCCGAAGGGGTCGCGTTTTGCGGTACTCGCTTCGGGTTCAGGAACGAACCTGCAGGCGTTGTTGGATGCGTACCCTAAAGAGCTCGTGGTGGTGGCTGGAGATAAGGAGGAGGCGTTCGCGTTCGAGCGGGCGTGGCGGGCAGGCGTTGCGGTCGAGTTTGTAGACCCAGATGACTTCGAGACGCGCAAGGAGTTCGATAGGGAGCTGGCTGACCGGGTCGCCGCCTACGACGTGGGGCTCGTGGTGGGGGCGGGGTATATGCAGATCTTGACGCCCGTTTTTCTAGAGCGGTTCCCGGCGATGATAAACGTCCACCCGTCGCTCTTGCCGGAGTTCAAAGGTCTTCACGCCATCCGTAAGGCCTTGGAGGTGGGGGTGGAAAGGACAGGGGTGACGGTGCATTTTGTGGTCGAGGAGGTGGACGCGGGGTCGGCTATCCGGCAGGAGGTGGTGCCGGTTCTGCCGAACGATACAGAAGCGAGCCTGCTCAACCGGTTGCGCCCGGTCGAGCACCGGTTGCTTGTAAGGGCGGTCGCGGACTACTTTTGGGGGAGGGTTAGAGCATGAAACGCCGGGCGCTTATCTCGGTCTCGGACAAAAAGGGTGTTGCGGCGTTCGCCCGGAAGCTCTCCAGGCTGGGGTTCGAGATCATCTCGACCGGTGGGACCCAGAAGGCTTTGGAGGAGGCAAGGGTCCCGGTGATTCCGGTCTCAAAGGTCACGGGGGCGCCGGAGATGTTAGGGGGCAGGGTAAAGACGCTCCACCCGAAGCTTCACGGTGGCATCCTCGCGGACCTCGAAGACCCCGACCAGGTAGAGGAGCTCGTGGACCACGATATAGGACCTATAGACCTTGTCTGCGTGAACCTGTACCCATTCGAGGAGACGAGCTCGGGCGGGGCCTCGGAGAAGGAGGCAGTAGAGCAGATAGATATAGGCGGTCCGGCGATGCTCCGTGCCGCAGCGAAGAACTACAAAAGCGTCACGGTCGTTCCCTCACCGAGCTTTTACAAAGAGGTCGCTGCAGAGCTCGAGCTCGGCGAGGTACCTTTGGAGACCAGGAGGCGCCTAGCGCTCGAAGCTTTCCGCAGGACCGCCCAATATGACGCTGCCATCGCCAGGTGGCTCTCCGAACAGGTCGAAGAGGAGATCCCGGACGAAGATTCCAAAGCGGTTAGCACTGAGACCGAGGAGTTCCCGGAGGCCCTCAACAAGCGCTACGAGCGCAAGCTCTCTTTGCGCTACGGCGAGAATCCGCATCAGGAGGCAGCCTACTACGCTAAAGTAGGAGCTTCGCACCTGCTTTCCGGTGTCGAGCGGTTGCAGGGGCGGGAGCTCTCGTTTAACAACCTTTACGACGTCGATGCTGCCCGGACGATACTCGCCGACCTCTCCGAGAAGGGCAAGCCGGCGGCTGTCATTGTCAAGCATACCAACCCGTGCGGGGCGGCGATGGGTAGAGATCTCGTAGAGGCCTACCGGAACGCTTTTGCCTCCGACCCCATCTCGGCCTTCGGTGGCATCGTAGCGCTGAACGGTTCGGTGTACGGAGAGCTCGCCCTCGAGATCGCGCAGGTCTTTACCGAGGTACTCATCGCCCCAGGCTTCGACGCGGAGGCTCGCGAGGTCTTCTCAGCCAAACCTAACATGATCCTGCTCGAAGTCAGCTCCCTGGTACGTCCCGAGCTCTCCGCCAAGTACGTTACAGGTGGTCTCCTCCTTCAGCACAGCGATCGCGTCGAAGACGACTCGGAGTACGAGGTGGTGACGACCAGGGACCCCTCGCCGGATGAACTCGATGACCTGCTCTTCGCCTGGAGGGTTGCAAAGAGCGTCAAGAGCAACGCCCTTGTGCTTGCCAAGGACGGGGCTACGGTCGGCATCGGGGCGGGCCAGATGAGCCGCCTGGAGGCAGCGGAGCTCGCCGTTAGGAAGGCGGGGGAGAGGGCAAGGGGAGCCGCGGCGGCGAGTGACGCCTTTTTCCCGTTCGCCGACGGCCTCGAAGCTCTGGCAGAGGTTGGTGTCACGGCCGTCATACAGCCCGGTGGCTCCAAGCGCGATAGCGAGGTCATACAGGCGGCGAACGGGCGCGGGGTAGGGATGGTCATTACCAAGCGACGCCACTTTTTGCATTAATGAGCGAGGGTTCGGCTGGCGCGAATGGCAGGTCAAGGGAGAAGCCGTTTCTGGTAACGATCCTGGACTATGCACAGACGGTCGTGTACTATGGGGTAACGTTGGTCCTGCTCGTGACGATCGGGGTGCTGTTCGTCTCGGTGGGAGGGAGCTTTCTGGCGGTCTTCGAGGTAGACCCTTTACAGACTACGCTCGCAATCCTCGACCGCATACTCCTGATCACCATCTTCGTGGAGCTGTTGATCACCATCGAGGTCCTCGTGCGGGAGCGCCAGATCGTTGCCGAGCCGTTCCTGCTTATCGGCCTGGTCGCCGTCATCCGGCGCGTCCTACTCGTCACCGCCGAGGCTGGGCAAAGCTTAGACGACCCGGAGAGGTTCCTAAACCTCGTCACCGAGCTCGGGGTGTTGACGGCGCTCGTGCTCTCGCTCTCCGCCGCCCTGTACGTCGCCCGCCGCACCCAACGCCGACAAGATGAAGCTTAGTCGCCTAAAGCCCCCTTGCATCTGGTAGAATCGGGAGTCAGAGTATCGGGCCAGTAGCTCAGTGGCAGAGCAGGGGACTTTTAATCCTCGTGTCGTAGGTTCGATCCCTACCTGGCTCACGAGCCGGAAGGCTGCACACGCCCCCATCGTCTAGAGGCCCAGGACACCGCCCTTTCAAGGCGGCTAGGCAGTGGGGCACCCTTCGCACCAAACCAAATTATCAACGAAACCGATTGTACCAACGCCCGTAACCACGAGCATTACGCGCTCGTGGGGGTCACGGTGGGGGGTCAGAATGGGGGTCAAGAATTTACCAATCCACGCAGCTTCGTTAGTTTGGCGTGTAGCTTCTTTGCTTGTTTTGGTCTGCCTATACGCTACAACTCCTCTATCTCTAACGGCCACGAATGTAGGGCTGCTCCTGACGTTGTGTGCTGGCCAAGATGAATGACCGTTTGTTTGACCTTTCTATCCTTACGGTAAGAACGGACAGCCTGATAGTAGGTGCCGTACTGGTCTCCGTCCCTATCAATCTTGACCTCTCGTATGTAGATGTTGCCTCCTTTGTAGTATTTAATTTTGATACTACACACAACATACAGCAGTCGATGTGTGTATCTAGGATTTAAACGCATTATCTTCTACAGGTCCATATAAGCCTTAAAAAATATACCAATTACTTGCATTACCTTAAACAATAAGGCATAATTCTACCCTAGACTCTACTGAAGGCTGACGATAAAAGGAGGTTGTTTTGAAGAAGTTAATGTTGATGGTGGCGATGCTGGCTGTGCTGGCGCTGGTGGCCGCGCCGGTCATAGCGCAGGTTGCGTTCGAGATTGCTGACACCGAGAACGAGAGCGGCGAAATCGGCACTGAGAACGCGTTCGAGATTGAGGGCAACAACAACAGCGCGTGCCTCGGGCAGCAGCAGTTCGGCAACACCGGCAACTTCACCAACCAGCAGGGCAGCTTGCAGTATGCCTCTGTGACTGACGACCAAGAGTTCGGTGGTCCGGAGATCGAGTTCGGGCCTGAGAGCGAGACGGCGTGCGAGCAGGCGGTCCAGCAGTCGTCGGCTGCTTCCAGCTTTACCCCGTAAGTAGTAG
>DATHAB010000113.1:0-5672 GCA_035296885.1 Rubrobacteraceae bacterium | reverse complement strand
GTTTGCGTCAAGCTGCCGAAGAACGTACCGTAGAGGAGCCGTAAGATCCCACTTGCTACTCCTTCAGCGCCGTCCAGCAGTATGATCCTGCCCGACTGAAAGTACGATCTTTCCTAGGGCGGCAAGCCGGCTGAGAGGAGCGATACAAGCTTGAGGTCTCCGTAGAGTCAGGGCAAATCCAGCGGCTTCGTCAAACCGAACAGTTGTTTAAACTTCTTAACTGCCTGCAGAACGGGCACCACCGACGATACTAAAGGGTCGAGGTGCGCTCCGATTCTACTTGCGATGGTGCTCTTTATGAGCACACAACTCCTCGTCCCCGGCGCAAGAGGTTGCAACTAGATGTAGGGCTCTTCAGCCTTATCCTAAGTGGAGTGCAACCCTTGTCCCCGGCTCGACTACCGAAGCCACTTTCTTAATAGAGAGCAATAAAGGGCCGAAGCCGGTGCTAGCGGCCAGTTTCCTATCTCTGATCCTTGGAGTAACATCGCTAGCATTCAGCCAAAACTCTGCCTTAGCGCAGAGGCACGGGAAAGGAGGGGAAAGCAGGCGATGCAGGTCATCGAGCGCATCGAAGGATACTACGACATTCGGGAGGTAGAGTTCGACGCGGGCAACGGGTGGTGCCCGGGGTGCGTCTTAGTCGAGTGTGACTGTGGCGAGGTGGTTACTCTCACTGAGTCCGAGGCCGCGTGTGTGTGGTGCGGAGCAGACCACGCGAGGGTCGTCCGAGAGGAGCTAGACGCCAGAGAGTTAGAGGACGAAAGAGCACGCCACCGGCGCTATGACCGGATCGAAGCCACTGGCCCCGAATCGAATGTGCGAGGTATCCTCGCTAGTGCTTCCCAGGCTCAAGTAGCCTAGCCCTCTCGTATCATCCCGGTGGCCCGCGAGGGGCAAGAGCCCCTCGTGAAACTCTCTCTCCTATAAAGCTTCTTTCCTACAAGGCCGCCGGGCTTCTCCCGCCGATGGGTTCCGGAAGAACTCCGGAACCCATCGGCTTACTCTTTGGGGCAAGCGAGTGGCTAGCCTCTCCTCTCTATACTGGGCGACTAGAACCCATCTCACAAATGCGTTCTACAAATTTTTGCGATTTACGAAGGGCTATGAGTGGTGCTTCCGAAATCAATCCGGCCTGAGCGCGTAGCCTTCTACAGCGCCTGGGTAGTGTCGATATGACCTCTAGTAGGTGTGCGCTATCGTCACGCTCCCCATCGTAGTATAGCTACTGGCTAACGCCGGTCGTATTGGTAACCTCGCGAGCACAGGCAATTGCGTTTGGTATCGTGCCGCTCCTGCGGTGTGGTTCATGGGACTGCGCCCGGCGCGCAGCCGAATCGCTTAGTAGCCGTTCATTTGCCACCGACGTGTACGGCGGGGCGCCGCTTGCGGTCGGGCTCAGCCTCCCTGAGTATCTCATGAGTCACCGGGGCGGTGTCTCCCTCGCCGAAGAGGAGGTAGCGGAATATATTAGCGATGGGGTTACCCTCCGTCCAATCAAAGTAGCAATGCGGTTCTTTGCCGGTGGCGTCGCGCACATGGAGCAGGATGTCGGCGATGGCGTTCGGGACGGTCGAGCTTTCGGCGCGCAGCACCTTGTGGCTGTCGACCTCGACGCCCCTCACCTCAAGCACTTCCTCGAACTCCGAAGGGTCACTTACCTCGACCTCCAAAAAGAGGATCGGTATGTCTTCCGATACGTGGTTGTTGTCCTCGCGCTGCTCTGCTTCCTTAGAGGCGTACTCCTCGGCGGCGTCGACGGCTCCTCGGCGTCGGTGGGCGAGGAGGTGGATCTCCTCGCTTCTACTCGCTTCGTCGACGAACCTTTGAGCTGCTTCGTCAAGCTTTATCCTTTCTGCCCGGAGCTCGGTCGTGCGCCACACCCGAGAGACGAGCGAGGCGACGACGGTCGCCCCGATGAAGAGCAGAGCTATCTTTATACCGTCGGGTCGGTCGAGGACATTAGCCCCCATAGCATAAAGGAACACGAGGGTGACCAACCCGAAAATAAATATGCCCAACCTCGATCCCCCGCGCATGGCGGTGAGCGCTACGGCGATGGCGGCCGAGGCCATCATCGCCAAGACACCGGTAGCATAGGCTCCAGCTTGGGCGTTCACGCTGGCCTCGAAGATAATCGTGACCGCGAATGCGATGGCGGTGTAGACCAGCACCAGCGGCCTGACCGCCCGCGTCCATTCGGGCGCCATGCCATAGCGGGGCAGGTAGCGGGGGACTATGTTCAAAAGACCCGCCATCGCGGACGCCCCCGCGAACCACAGGATAGAGATCGTACTCATGTCGTAAACCGTGCCGAACGCGACGCCCAGTTGCTCGTGTGCCAGGTAAGCCAGCGCCCGATCCTTGGCCGCGCCTCCCGGTTCGAACTCCTCGAGGGGTATGAGCACCGCCGTAACGAAGCTGGTCGTGGTCAGGAAAAAGCACATGATCAGGGCGGCGACGGTCAGCATCTTGCGCGTGTTGCGGATACGACCCTCAGGACGCTCCGGGTCGTCCCCCTCCTCGCCGCGCACCAGGGGCATCATGCTCACGCCGGTCTCGAAGCCCGAGAGCCCCAGGGCCAGCTGCGGGAAGACCAAGAGCGCCACGCCGAGCATCGTCAACGGGTTGCCGTAGCTGGTAAACAGCGCCTCCGACCAGTCGGCGAGGTATCGAGGGTGTGTCGCGCTGTCATACAAGCCGACGGCCACGATGATCAGGTTCAGCAGCAGATAGACACCCACCAGGAGGACCGCGACGCCGATAGCTTCCTTGAAGCCCTTGAGGAAAACCGCGCCCAGCAGCGCCAATAACGCGAGGGTGATAGCGACTTCCTGGCCTTGAAGGAACTCCGGTACGAACGGGTTCTCGACGATATGTGCCGTGGCATCCGCCGTCGAGAGGGTAATCGTAACCATCCAGGCGGTCGCTACAAAACCCAGCAGAGACAAGACGAAGATCTTGCCCTTCCAGAACGATAGCAGGCGTTCGAGCATCGCGACCGAGCCCTGTCCGTGTGGGCTCTCCGCGGCGACGCGGCGGTACATCGGCAGCATCCCGAAGAGGGTCAGCAGCACGATGAGCAGGGTAGCGACCGGCGAGAGCGCTCCGGCGGCGAGGGCCGCGATGGCTGGAAGATAGCCGAGCGTTGAGAAGTAGTCCACCCCGGTCAGGCATACGATTTTCGACCAGTGGTGTTGATCCTGGCCCTTCTTCGGCTTCTGGCCTCCCGCCTCTTCGACGCGATTTTCGAGCAGCCAATGCTTCAACCGGTTCGCGAGGTGTTTAGATGGAGCCGTTGCCTCGGTCATTGCCACTCCTGCGTAGACCTGTACCCGGGGGTCAGTTTAGCACCGCCGAAAATTTCGCTCAGAGCTTGTTTTGCAGGCGCTTTAGCAGGATAACGATGCTCCCCAGTTGAGCGAAGCCCAAGAAATTATCCGCCTTACGTTCGTAGCGGACGACCAGGCGTCGGAAATTGTTGAGCCAAGCAAACAGGCGCTCCACCTTCCAGCGCCTCTTGTAACGCTTCAGCGTGCGCCTGTCCTGGGTATTCGGCTTCTTACGCTTCCTCCGGTGCGGGGCGATCATCTCGATACCTTGGCACTGTAACTCCGTGTCGAGCGGGTCCGAGTCGTAGGCTCGGTCCCCGATCAAACGCTCGGGCTTCTCCTTGACGAATCTCGACTCTAGGGTTTGCTCGACAAGCGTGACCTCGTGCGGCGAAGCGCTGGCCGCGTTTAGGGCGAGGGGTAGACCCGAGCCGTCCGCCACAACCATGAGCTTCGTTCCCTTGCCGCGGTTGGTCTTCCCTATGCCACCTCCCCCTTTTTCGCCGCGATGACGGTGCTGTCGATGAAGGACTCCGAGAGGACAAGTGCTCCTCGACGGCGCAGGTACTCGGTGAGGGCAGCGAGTAACCGCTCGAGGGTGCCTTCGCGCACCCACCGCTGGAAGCGCCTATGGCAGGTCTGGTAAGGAGGGTAGCGCTTCGGCAGGTCCCGCCAGGGAGCGCCGGTCCTTAGCACCCACAGCACGCCGTCCAGCACTGCCCTCGCGCCCCGCCACGGCCTACCACGTCGGTCGGGTCTGCGTGGCGGCTTGGGGATCAGCGGTTCCAGCATCGCCCACTGCTCGTCGGTAAGATCCACAGCTTCTATACACCCTCTTGCTCGTTGACCTGAGCCCAGCATACCTATTTATGAGACGGCTTCTAGTTCCCTAGCTCTGTGTAGGCGCAAGGTCTTTGGCTAAAAATGCTTCAACAGCATTCTCGAACATCTTCTAGGCTAGGGTTGAAGCTGGAGGCTGCTTGAAGCGCTCCAATAGTTTTCTAGCCGTAGGGCAGTAGCGATGTCCCCCCTGGGACCCGTTGGTGACAGCCACGCTTATAAGCGGCTGCCAAGCAGCGCCTACGATGTAATACATTCCTCCACACCAAGAGAACAGGTTGCGGCGGAAAGACCTTCTCACCCGAGCACCGGCCTAAGCTACTAGCGAGTTTCGCTAGTTAGCAGCCTGATCGATGCCCTCAGGAGTGACAACGAAGATGTCGTAATCGGCATCAGCTTCAGCTATCCAGCCATTCTTGTCGAGGTATTCCGCTATCATCCTAAACTCCTCCGGGTCTAAGATATTCGCCCGCTTTATGACGTGGTTTCTGGTTACGTACGCCCCAGGCCGGCCATAGGCTTCCACAGCGGCTGCTTGCAAGACCTGACGCGCTTTATCTGGCGATGCCTCCGCTTCGTCCACGAAGACTTCTTCCTCCCCTCCGTCGATCAATACTATAGCCTAGCCAAACTAGGCGGCGTAGGCGTGGCTGCCTGTACAGAAGCTGATGGGTAGAAGGGGGCTCGCCACACCTTACCTAAGATGTTAGGGGATGACGCGCTAAGGCATGTTATGGAGTAGTGAACAGCAATTTAAGGTTTGCTTAAAACAGAGAAAGGGCCAGAGTTCCTCTGCTTCAGAACCTCGGCTGGCGGGGCGAGCCGGCCTCCGCCCGCAACCTTGTGTGCGTGTCCTTCTAACCGGTTGGCTTGAGGTCTTGGAGGCAGAGGTGGAGCAGCGCCGTACGGATCTTGAGTAGCTGGCACATAAGGCGGGCATAAGCAGGGAAATGCGTATGGCAGGGCAGAACGGACCGACGGAGGGACGCCTGCAGGCGCGCCCACTGCAGGAGGTAGGCGTAGCGGCGCCCGTAGGTCTGCAGGCACTAAGGATGGGCGTTATACGCGGGGACTACCTGTTGCATGTCCCGAAGACCTACCAAACAGCGAGTCCCGCCCCGCTGATGCTCTGGCTGCACGGTGCTGGCGGGTACGCCCGTGACTTCCTGAGCCTAGAGCACCAGGGCAAGGCGGACGCAGCCGAGATGCTCCTACTCGTGCCGACCTCAAAAGAGTACACCTGGGACGTCATCGTCGGACGCGGGCGGTACGGTTCGGACGTCGCCTTCATCGACCAGGCCTTAGAGAGCACGTTCAGCCACTATGCGGTCGATCCGACTCGTATAGCCGTCGGAGGCTTCTCAGACGGGGCTTCTTATGCGCTCTCTTTAGGGATCACTAATGGAGACCTGTTCACGCACGTGCTCGCATTCTCGCCGGGGTTCATGGCGCCGGCCGGGCAAGTAGGCTCCCCGCGCATCTTTATCTCCCACGGCACTC
>DATHAB010000112.1:0-6609 GCA_035296885.1 Rubrobacteraceae bacterium | reverse complement strand
CCTTAGAGAGAGCGGGTAACTTTCCTGTCCCCTGATAGTCCCTGACTAACCGTCTAGCGGAGGTCCTGCGATGGTACGTCCCGCTCTCACTTCAAAAATTCTCTCGTGCCCTACCGGACGGGCCTTTTCGGATGTGGTAACCGACATCTGGTGTCTCGTGCTCCCTGACGAGAACCTCTAAAACCTAAATGATTAGGGGCGGGGTGAGTTTGTCATTTCCTTTCTCTGTAAGATGCGGATGTTTGCAGCCTGGAATCAGGGGGGATGCCGTGCGGTTTGAGGGCTTTAATCCGAAGGTAGCGATAGGGGTCTAGTGGCGAGACCTACGCCCAAGCATCTCGAAGCCCTAGAGGAGATCGAGAGGGACGGCCTACCCGGTCTCGTGGAGGTGCTACGCCAGGAGGGTTTAGAAGCGGTCCGGTACGTCTTATGGGACGCCACCGGTTGGGACAAGGACTACGCCCTCGCTCTCGCCTATAAGGGCGGAGCCACGAAGGAGCAGAAGCTTGAGGGTTGGGAGATGTTCGCTTTCATGGAGAAGATCCTGGTAACGGTACTTCATGAACTTTTAAAACAGCAAGCAGAGGAAACCGTAGATACTCTATCGGATGGGCCCGAGGGGTTTTACGAGTGACCGTAGATCTCCGCATCGGTAGTTATCATGTACATCCTCCTCGCCCTGCTCTAGGGTAGGCAATATTAGATTTAGATATCCCAGATAACGAGATAAGCCTTAGTACAGCTTGGTATACCACCTACCCAGTTATGGTCCGCCTTCTGGTAAACGAACGTACGGAAAACGGGAAGAAGATCATGGCAAGATCGTTCAGCGTAGATACCTCGGAGGAGTTAATACCTTGCTCGATAGGGCTAAGAGGGTAGCAGTAGAGAATAACGCTACCTTAGAGGGAGATACCTGATCGGGGAGCTGATAGACAACCTCCTGGCGTCGTGGAACATGCTGGAGTTCTACAAGAGCTCGGAGATCTACAATGAGCTGCTCCACGATGAGTCGATTGCGAACGCAAACGACGTGAAGTTCCCTGAGTCGGATCACGCACCGGTTATCGTGGAGTTCGCGTTCCCTGATGGAGGAGGAGAAAAGCTGACCCTCACCTGACCCCTACGCGTCGCGTTGAGCTGTGTTCGTTGACAATTGGTCCGTGTAAGGGCATAGAAAAAGCCCGCCTCAAAGCGGGCTTCTCAGAGTGACCCCACGGGGATTCGAACCCCGGTTTTCGCCGTGAGAGGGCGATGTCCTAGGCCTCTAGACGATGGGGCCTTGGTAGAGCCGGAAAGGGAGTTTAAACGACGAGCCCTAGTTCGTCAAAGATAGCCATCGGCTTTTTGCTTGACGATAACGTACTTGACTCACCAAGGTCTGGGAATATCGTGGTTGTCATAATTCCCAACGCGGGAGCGGACATCGCCGGCCCACGCTATGCGGAGCAGCTCGGCTCAAGCTCGTCGTCCTGAAACGGGTGAGCAGTTCCGCCTTGTCTTCCGTCGTGCGCCTTCGGTCGCCTGTCTCGCCCTCGAAGAGTGCGAGCGCCGCACCCCGGGGATCGAGCACGACCGCGATCCGGCCCGCCGGGACGTCGAGTGGTCCTGCTAGCACCGCGCCCCCCAGTTCTTGTACCCTCGCGACGGCGTCCTCGCACGAGGGAACCGTGAAGTAGGCGAGCCAGTGGGGCGGCGCATCGCCGTGTTGCTCCATTATCGGCATGATGCCGCAGTTTTCGAAATCGGCGTTCTTGATCGTTACGTAGATCAGCTTCCCGTTTTCCTCTATAGGCTCCGTCTCCCAGCCAAAGAGTCCGGTGTAGAAGGCCGCCGCCGTCTCTGGGTCGCGGCTCTGAAGCTCGTTCCAGGTAAGACAGCCGACATCGTTGACCTGGCTGTGGCGTCAACGTGCGCCCGCGACTGCCAGGCTGCGATCATGGCGCCTGTCGGATCTTGTATAACAGCCATCCGGCCAGAGTCGAGGACATCGAACGCCTCGCCGTAGACCATACCGCCCAACTCGCGTGCCCTAGAGGTGGTCGCGTCGGCGTCCTCGACGCTCACGTAGAAGAACCAGTGAGGTGGGATGCCTTGCTCGCGCCGTTCAGGCTCCATCTTGTAGAGACCGCAGGCCTCGTCGCCGTCGAGGCGTAGCATCGTATATGTCCCGCCTCCCCGGCCGGCATGTCCTTTGCCTCCTAGCCGAACAACTCCCCGCAGAAAACCTTGGCGCCTGCCGGATCGCTCCTCGCAAGGTCTACCCAGCAGAAGGTACCGGGCTCGTAGTGCTCTCTTGCCCATCCATTCCTCCTTCCCGCCGCTACACCCTGTTAGCCAGAGGCTGATACCGTAATTTTACGGGGCGCTTACGGTTCCTAAGTAGCAAAGGCTTGTAGCCTAGAGGGGCCACATTTCGCACGGGGAGAGTGAGGGTTACCGGTGAGGCGGATATGCCTATGCCTTTTTCGCCGGTCTTGGGCGGCTAAGCGGAGGACAGCTGTTGCATTTTTTCTACGGCTCTCTGAGCGCGCAGAAGGGTGCGCTTCCGACCCAGGAGCGCTAGGGTCTCGAAGAGCCCGGCGCTCACGGTGCGCCCGGTTGCGGCGAAGCGCAAGGGGTGTATGAGATGCCTGGCGCCCTTCTCCTTCTCGGCAGCCAAGCCCCGCACGGTCCTCTCGATAGCCTCTTCGGTCCACTCCGGTAGGGCTTTAAGGCGTTCGACGAGCTCCGGGAAGTTTTCGCGTACGAACTCCTTGCCAAGCTGTTTTTCGAACTCTATCGGGTCATACTTGAGCTCCGCGCCATAGAAGTAGCCAACGGACTCAGGAATCTCGCTGGTACGGTTCAGCCGCTCCCTAAGTAGCGCCATGATTTCTGTGAGGCGTGGCACGTCCCGCTGTAGCTCCTCCTGCGTTGCGACCCCCGCCTCGACGAGCAGTGGGGCGGCTATCAGGGCGAGTTCCTCGGGACTCTGGTGTCTCAGGTAGACAGCGTTTATAGCGAGAAGCTTCTTTTCGTCGAAGACGGCCGGGTTGCCGCTGACCCTGTCTATACGGAACCTTTCAGCGAGCTCGTCGGGGCTGAAGATCTCCTCGTCTGCCGCGTACCCTGCCCCCAAAAGAGCTAAGTAGTTAAAGAGCGCCTCTGGCAGATACCCCTGCGCCGCGAAGTCCTCCACGCTCGCCGCTCCGTGACGTTTAGACAGCTTCTTTTTATCCGGCCCCAAGACCTGCGGAACGTGGGCGAACTGGGGAAGCTCGTAGCCCAGAGCTTTGTAGAGGAGGATCTGACGCGGCGTGTTCGAGAGGTGGTCATCACCCCTTATTACGTGGGTAATCCTCATTGTCGCGTCGTCCACCGCCGCGGCGAAGTTGTAGGTTGGGGTGTTCGTGGACTTCATCAGGACAAAGTCCTCCAAGTTGCCATTCTCGAAGACTACGGGTCCGCGGATCAGGTCCTCCACCACGGTCTGACCCTCGCGCGGGGTTTTCATCCGCACGGTGTACGGCTCCCCGGCGTCTATCTTCCGTTGCGTGTCCTCCGGGTCCATCTCGCGGTAGGGTCCGCCAGTGTAGATAGGCTGCCGTTTTTCGGCCTGTGCCTTATCCCGGAGTTTGGCTAGCTCTTCGGGTGTGGCGAAGTCGTAGTACGCATCGCCTGAGTCCAAAAGCTTCTTCGCCGCCTCGCGGTAGAGGTCGAAGCGCTCGGTTTGCCGGTAGGGCCCGTAGGGGCCTTCGATTTCGGGACCTTCGTCCCATTCGAGCCCGATCCAGCGCAAAGAACGTTTGAGCTGCTCGACCGACTCCTCCGTGGAGCGCTCGAGGTCAGTATCCTCTATCCGCAGTACAAAGGTCCCGTTGTTTTTGCGGGCGAACAACCAGTTAAAGAGCGCCGTCCTGACGCCGCCGACGTGTAGCGAGCCCGTCGGACTCGGCGCATACCGTACCCTGATCTGAGAATTATCCATGCGCCAAAGCTAGCACACCGCTCGCCCGCAGGAAAGCTACGTTTCTTCGTCTGGTTACTCTGATAAGCAGCATCTGTATAAACGTTTGGCTCTTACCCACCCCTGAGCTCTACACTCCTCTATATAGAGTGAGGTACAAGAACCAGATCTCTGAAGTGAAATTAAGATAAGGTTAAATGCTATTAAGCACTAATACAACAACTTGACAGCAAATGTAGTGGTTAGTTAGGGTTGCAAAGGCATGATATAGAAACAATAGTAGCATACTGCGCGACAGATACGTCCGATGGGGAAAGGGGTGCTGACTGTTGAGCACGGTCGAGCGTGCTGGAGGATACTATGAGGTTCAAGAGGTGGAGTTCGGTAGGGTTTACATATGGCGCCCTGATCACGTGGTCGTCGAGTGCGAGTGCGGCGAGAGTTTGAGCCTCACCCGCTTCAAGACCACTTGCCGATGGTGTGAGGTGGATCACGCGGCCACCGTCTGGAAAAAGCTGAGTAGCAGGGGGCAACCGAGCGAAGAGGTCCTTCACCCTTGGCGCTACGCCAGAGATCGCGAAGGTGTTGAGATACCATTCTAAGATTTTAGTAATCGAGCGGGCGTCAGGCGGGTAGGACGGCAACGACGGAAGCCGTTTTACAGCGGGCAAAGCAGAGAGCGCACGAAAAACTCGGAGGGGAAGGATGGCAGCTTGCGGTGGTGCTGGGTCCCGCGACGGCCTGGCACTCGGGGCGCTTTGTCCTCGAGTGCGAGTGCGGGGAGAGGGTTACCTTTGACGGTAGCGTAGCCGTCCGGGAACCGGCCGTGGCTAGCGGGCGCCGAGAGGCCCTAGGCTATGGAGAGGAGCGCAGCTATTCATCACTGGAAGATTGCCTCCGTTGGCTTGAGGGCAAGGAGGCGCGCCAGGAGTACTACGTGCGGTTGTATTAGCCGACCACAAGCACCTCTAAGGTGCGCGGCCCATGTACGCCTTCCACCCGATTCAGCTCTATATCCGAGGTAGCAGACGGACCGGAGACGAAAGTTATGGCTCGTCCTTCGCCCTTTACGGCGTATTCGAGTTTAACGAACGCTTCGGGGACGAGGCCGACGATCTGGGCCTCGCGCACCACGCATAGGTGGTAGTCGGGGAGCAAGGTTATGGCCCGGCGTCCCTGCCTTTCCCCACCATCGAGGACGATCGTGCCGGTCTGGGCGATACCTAAAGAACAGCCGGTCAAGACGCCGTCGCTGTTGTCGAGCTCCTCGTTCGTCAGGTGCTGGCCGTTGGCGCCGTCCCGGAGTGGGTCTACGCCTTCGGGGATCCAAGTCCCCGGCAGGTCGGCCGGAACGACGAGTCTTTGCGCGCCGCGCCTCCGGCAGGCCTCGGCTATAGATTTGGGCAGGCTGGCCTCGCTTGTACGACGCACGGTAGCCTCGTACTCGGCTGCCCTTTCAATGAAGCGCTCGACTATTTCGTTGTGCGGGGCGTCGTCCTCTTTGCGGTAGCCTCGCTCGACGGGGATATCCTCAGGGCGTTCTTTCTCCGGTACGTCGCGGGTGGCCCGGTGGATGCGTCGTAGGATCTCTTTTTTCGCTGGTGTCACGAGTTGTTCCTCGACTTCCACCACTCGCGAAAGGTCTGCTCCGGGACGGGACTGAGGTTTCGGACCTCCGTCCAGCCAGCGAGCTTGCCGGGGAGTCGTTTTATGGAGCCCTTTTTACGAGCCAGGGGCCACTGGCCGATGCGAGACGCTTTCTGGGCTGCTTCGTAGAGCCTGCGGTCCGAAAAGGTCTTTGCCAGCGCTTTCATCGCTACGTTCTCGAGGTCGAGTTTGCCCTTGGGGCCCTCCTCGTCCTGCCGGTGCCGGATCACCTTGCCCCGCAGGTGTATGAGGATCTCGGGGATATTGATCTTTACCGGGCAGACGTCGTAGCACGCGCCGCACAGAGAAGAGGCGTAGGGGAGCGAATCCGAACCCCGCTCGCCGATGCCGACAAGCTGCGGCGTGAGGATGGCTCCTATAGGACCGGGATACACAGAGTTGTAGGCGTGACCGCCGGTTCGCTCGTAGACGGGGCAGACGTTAAGGCAGGCCGAGCAGCGGATGCAGTAGAGCGTCTGGCGACCGGTTTCGTCCGCCAATACGTCCGTCCGCCCATTATCCAGGAGGATCAGGTGGAACTCTTGTGGCCCGTCGCCTTCCGAGACTCCCGTCCAGAACGAGGTATATGGGTTCATCCTCTCCGCCGTCGAGGAGCGGGGGAGGAGTTGCATAAAAACCTCGAAGTCTTGCCAGGTTGGTACTACCTTCTCTATGCCCATCAGCGTCACGAGCACGGGCGGGAGCGTGACGCACATCCGGCCGTTCCCCTCTGACTCAACGACAGACACCGTCCCCGTCTCAGCCACGGCGAAGTTCGCCCCGCTAACCCCGACCTTTGCGTGGAGGAATTTCTCGCGTAAATACAGACGTGCGGCGTTAGTCAGGTCCTCCGGTTCGTCGGAGAGTTCGTCTATAGCGAGTTCGCGCAAGAAGATCTCTCGGATCTCCTCCCGGTTCTTGTGTATCGCCGGCACCAATATGTGTGACGACGTCTCGCCTGCGAGCTGGATAATGAGCTCCGCGAGATCGGTCTCGAAGACCTCCATGCCCTC
>DATHAB010000111.1:0-3234 GCA_035296885.1 Rubrobacteraceae bacterium | reverse complement strand
TTGTCCCTTGTATAGCGTGGTTTATGGCCTTGCTTAACGCCTGGCGCACTCCCCTCTCGTCCGAGAAGTGTACTAGCTGCTTTGTGGGGTGGACGTTAACGTCTACTTGGCGCGGGTCAACTTCAACGCACAATGCCACTGGTGGGTAGCGGCCCGCGGGCACAGTCCCTCGGTAGGCGTCGTCTATGCCCTTGGTCAAGCCCTCGGCCCTAACCCACCTACCGTTTACGGAGACCGTCTGACTCGAGCGGCTACTCTCGGTGATGCTTGGCAACGCTGCGTAACCCGTAACCTTGTAGGCCCCCGACTCGTAGTCCACTCGTCGCATCGCCCTTGCCTTACCCACCCCGTAGAGCTGGGCGAGGCGCTCGATGAGGTCCTTGGCCGTCGCTAGAGAGAGCACGTGCCGACCCTGCTCTACAAGGCGGAACATCACCCGAGGATGGGCTAGGGCGAGGTTGGTCATCACCTCTACTATGGCCGCTCGCTCCGCGCGGGCACTCTTTAGGAAAGCCCTCCTTGCTGGCACGTTGTAGAAGAGCCTGTCGACCAGCACGGTAGTGCCTTTGGGGTGTGAGGCGGGGGAGACGGTTGTCTCGCCCCCGCCGTCGGTCATGACGTTGGTGCCCGCGCCTTGGCCGGTTGAAGTGGTGAGGGAGAAGGCCGAGACACTAGCTATAGAGGGCAACGCCTCTCCGCGAAAGCCCATAGTCAGAACGGACTCTATGTCGCTGGCGGTACGGATCTTACTTGTCGCGTGGCTCAAGATGCTCAGCTTGGCGTCCTCTTCTGGCATGCCCGAGCCGTTGTCCCTGACCAGCATACGCTCGCGACCTCCGTCGGCTATCTCTACCTCTATGCGTGTAGCTCCGACATCTAAGGCGTTCTCCGAGAGCTCCTTGACCACAGAGGCGGGACGGTCGACGACCTCTCCGGCGGCTACTTGCTGGGCTACGAGGGGATCGAGTACCGCTACGGGACAATGGGCCGTTGCGTGTCCTAATAGGCGTCGTGGCAATACAACATGTAGCAGGATTGGATAGATATGTAGGTAGCTTAAACGTCGGCAATAGCGTCTAACCGGTAGGACCCTCCGGCTACCAGCGGATTGTCTTGGCCCGAACAAGACCCTGTAGAGTTACGAGTCCCCGAGGCTCGTTAGCTATTTAAGTGAGTAAGCGCCAGCCACCAAATGCCCTTGACCTTCCTAGAACGACGGTGCAATAATGAACCCTGTGATTGTGTGCACACAATAAAGAGAGGCACATGAACGTAGAGGAGATGATCTCGGAGCTCAAAGGGTTTAACCGTGCGGAACTTACCCGCCTAGAAACCGCACTGACGAGTAAATTGCGGGAGTTCGAAAATGAGGCTGCTAAGGAGGGGGGCGAGGGACAGCCGGCCTCCAGTGTTGTGGAGTACCGGCTCCATGCCGACGGGATGCTTCAGGCGGAAGTGCGCAGGTACGTTCGCAAGGATGGTAGCGCGAAGGAGCACGGTCCCTACTGGTACTTCCGGTACCACGAGGGTGGTCGACAAAGGATGCTCTACCTAGGCAAGACCCACGATCCGGAAAGGGAGCTTGCGCGGAAGCGGGGCCGGTGAGCACGAGAAAGGAGAGTGGAGCGATGGCGCAGAAGAGGGAGCGTAGGGCCAAGGGCGAGGGAACGGTTCGCCTCCGAGCTGACGGGCGGTATGAGGGCCGCGAGCCGCCGGAGACGGTGCCGCCGGGGGAGAAGCAACGCAGCGTCTACGGCCGCTCGGAGCGCGAGGTCCTAAGGAAGCTGCGGGAGCTCAGGCGCGACCGCGAGCAGGGGCTCAACTTCGACGCGGCCATGCTGACAGTCGGCGAGTACCTGGAGCGGTGGATCGAGGGGCCACTCAAGGGAAGCGTGGCGAAGAAGACCCACGACGACTACGCGCACATGTCACGTCGTCACCTGATCCCCGCTCTGGGCCGCCTCAAGCTTCACAAGCTAACCGCCGAGCATCTCGACGAGCTGTACGCTAAGAAGCGTACTGATGACGGGCTCTCTGCGCGCACCGTCGGCTACATCCACTCAACCATCCGTGTCGCCCTCCAGCGGGCTGTGAAGAAGCGCCTCATACCTTACAACGTCGCCCGCGACGCCGACCCGCCCCCGATAGGCGACGAGGGCGAGGAGAAAACTGTCCTCACTATGGGCCAACTCTCGGACTTCTTCAGGGCCGCCGCCGAAACTGAGGACCGTTTCGAGGCCCTCTTCGTCGTGGGTGCTCTTGCCGGCCCGCGGCCGCAAGAGCTACTAGGCCTCAAGTGGCAGGATCTGACGCTGCCGGAGGCGGCGGGGGAGCCGGGGGCGATGGAGATACGCCGGCGCGTCTCCGCCTCGAGCGCCGGCCTTGAGATCCTGGACGGCACCAAGGGGAGTCGGGGCAAAAAGAAGAGCCGACGCGCGGTCTACCTCATGCCCGAGGCTGTCGCCGCCCTAAAAGCACACCGCCTTAGGTACCTTGAGGAAAGGGTGAAACGTGCGGATCGCTGAGAGGCTACTTGGCAGAAATGCCCCGAGGCGCGCGACCTTGTCTTCCCTTCGACCGTCGGCGGCCCGATGAGCCGCAACAACCTGGCACGCAGGCACTTCAAGCCCCTAGCCGAACGGGCCGGGCTCCCGGAAGACGCGACGCTCTACACCCTGCGGCACACCTTCGCGACCCTCTGGCTCGAGAGTAAAGAGCCCGTGAAGGTCCTGCAGGAGATTCTCGGGCACTCTCGTATCGACGTAACCATGAACGTCTACGCCCACGTACTCCCACACATCCAGGAAGAGGCGATGGGTCGCTTCGCCAAAAGGTTGAGGGGCGCAGGCTCCACCCTGGCCGGTCCCTGAAAGGTGCGTTCCGCAGTGCGTATGTGGTCAGATAAGTGGTACGCCCTCACAAAGAGCGGTTCGAGAAAGAGCAAAACCCCGCAGTTTGCAGGACTTTCTTTAGCGCGCTCGGCAGGACTCGAACCTGCGACCTTCTGATTCGTAGTCAGATGCTCTGTCCGGCTGAGCTACGAGCGCGTGAGGCTTCTTTATGATACCGCTGGGGAGACAGATGCTCAAGGTGGGGAAAGCCGGGTATACTCTTTTCGGGTCTGTTGGAGCACTGTGAGAATGAGGTGGTTTCGGACGTCGTGAGTGCGTCGATTTTGCTTGTGATCGGGGACGACGAGGAGCGGTTGCACCTTCGGCGGGCTCTATCAGGGCA
>DATHAB010000110.1:0-15257 GCA_035296885.1 Rubrobacteraceae bacterium | reverse complement strand
CCTCGTCCCAGAGGTCCAGGAAGATACCCGGGAACGGCTCGCAGGCGCTGCCGGGCACGAGGGTGGAGATACCAGGCAAGGGGGCGATCATGACCGCGCCCGTCTCCGTCTGCCACCAGGTGTCTACGAGCGGGCACTCGTTGCGGCCTATGACCTCGTGCATCCACGCCCACGCGGCGGGGTTTATCGGCTCGCCGACGCTCCCTATCCACCTTATGGAGGAGATGTCGGCATCCCCTATGGCCTCCTCGACCCCGACCTGCATGAACGACCGGACCGCGGTGGGCGCCGTGTAGAACTGGGTAACCCCGTGCTGCTCTACGACCTGGAACCAGCGGTTGCTCTCCGGGTAGGTTGGCGTCCCCTCGAACTGCAAGGTCGTCCCGCCGACGAGCAGCGGGGCGTAGACCAGGTAGGAGTGCCCGGTGATCCAGCCTATGTCGGCCGTGCACCAGAAGACGTCGTCTTCTTTGTGGTCCATAACCCACATCTGGGTCGCCTTGAGCTGGGCCAGGTAGCCGCCGTGGGTGTGGATGATGCCCTTGGGCTTGCCCGTAGATCCCGAAGAGTAGAGCACGAAGAGAATGTCCTCGGAGTCCCGCTGCTCGGGCTCGCACTCGTCGCTCTGGTTGTCGACCAGCTCGTCCCAGTACTGGTCGCGCCCCTCGGTCATGGGCACGTCCTCGCCCGTGCGCCTGACCACGACCACGGTCTGCACGCTTTCGTTCTCCTGGAGGCCCTCGTCGGCGTTCTCCTTGAGCGGGGTCTGCTGGCCGCCCCTGGGCGCGGTATCCGCGGTGATCAGTACCTTGGCCTGGGCGTCCTCCATGCGCTCCTGGAGCTGCGGGGGCGCGAATGCGGAGAAGACCACCGAGTGGATGGCGCCTATCCTAGCGCAGGCGAGCATCGAGATCACGAGCTCGGGGATCATCGGCAGGTAGATGCCTACCGCGTCGTCCGGCTCCACCCCGAGATCCTTGAGCATGTTGGCGGCCTTGTTAACCTCGGCGAGGAGCTCGTTGTAGGTGTAGCTCTTGCCCTGTCCGGGCTCGTCTGCCTCCCAGATAAGGGCGGTCTTGTCGCCCCTGCCCTGCTCTATGTGGTAGTCAAGGCAGTTGTAGGCGGCGTTTATCTTGCCGTTGGTGAACCACTTGACGTGGGGGGGGTTCCAGTCCATGACCTGGTCCCACTTCTCGAACCAGTGAAGCTGCTCTGCCCAGCTCTCCCAGAAGCCCTCGGGGTCGTCGGCTGCCTTCTGCCAGATCTGGGGGTCCTGGATGTTGGCGTTCTGGGCGAAATCGGACGGCGGCGGATACCTTCTTTCCCCCGGATCCAGATCAGCCTGCTGGTGTTGCTGGCGTTCTTGTTCGCTCATTCCTCTCCTTTCCTTTCACCGCAAACTACGCGTTTGCGATCCCTTTACCCACATGCCCCAAAGGGCAAAACCATGCGAGGGTACATCCTGTTTCAAGCACGTCCGCCACCGCAGTGTACCAAGCGGCCCCGGACCGCGCTATACAAGATCTAGCCGCTCATTCATATAATCTTCTGCTCGACCCTCTCCTTTCCCTTCTACCGCAAGCTCAAGCTCTGACGGGTTTTAGCCGCTATCCCCCAAGGGGCCCAAGGGGCAAAACCTGCCGCCCCATGGTGTCGTTGATCACGTCCGCTGCCGCAACGTACCAGGCGGCTAGAGCCGTTACTATACCGACGTAACCACCTAACCGAACGAACAGCAAACCTGGACCTCCAGCTTCGGGACCCCCATTAAGGTCCCCGATCGTCAGCAGAACGAGGGTGGCGAAAAGCAACGCGAACGTTACGAGCAGGCCCACGTTGAGGCCGAACGTTGCTAGGAGCAAGATGAAGGTGAAGATGGCAAAGGCTAGGAAAAACCAGCCCTGCGCCTCAGCCAACCGCGTCTCCGCTATTATCCCCTGCCTCGCAAAGAGGTTCATGATGGCCAGGGCGATCCAGAACGCTCCGAAGGAGCCGAACCCCGCCACCGCGAAGGTGTTACCGGTCCGGAACTCCAATATCCCCGCTATAAGCTGCGCGAGCCCCCCGTAAATGAGCGCCATAGGGAGGAACAGGTTTGTTATCTGCTGCGACGGGTCAGCACCCTGCTGTATGACGCCGGCGTTTACGAACGAGAATACTAAGGTCGTAGCGGCGAAAGCCGACAGCCCCAAAGGGGCAGGGTCTGCTGCGGGCGGTTGTGCTAAAGGTCGTTCCTCACTCACTATTTTCTCCTTTCCCCGATTTCCCTCACACCGATTAACCGCTTTGATTTAGCCCCTGGACGTCCTCCTTCCCTAAATCAACACCATCGGGTATCCCTCATACCCAACCGCCCCCCATTGTATGCACAAGGCCAAGCGCGAAGCAACCCGCCCGTCCGCCCTCGGATCGGCCCCTTTAGCATGCGTTACCCGCCTCTTAGCAGTTTGCAGGGCCGTTGGCCCAGGCAACGTTGCCCGTTAGAGATGCTACCGCTTGCCGAAATCTGCTGACGCCCCGCACGGGTCTCCTAAACAAGCATTCGTGCCGCTACGGTGCTGTATGGCTCAATAATATCAATGCAAACCGCTGTCAGTTCAGTGAACCAGACCTATCGACAACCGCGAGACGAAACGCAAACCCCAGCAGCAACTACACCGATGCCTACAGTACTGCTTTCATCAGACAGCCCGTGCCTGCCGGACATGTGAGTTATGCATAAATGCAATACATGCATTTATGGTTGAGCAGTAAACTTTTCGGAGGTGCGCAGCGAAGACGGCTACTACTAATATGAGCGGGACTGGGGTCTCAACTCGAAAGCGCGAACGGCCGTGGAGCAGCCGGGCAGCGGAGTCCAGGGCTACGGCGACTCACCCCCGACCGCGCTTCGCGCGCGGCGGCGGTTAGCCCGTCTCAGTAGGCGTCCTTCGGCGCGTAGCTTACGGCTTCACTCCTGATCTTCTCGAGCAGGTAGTGTTGATCGTGGCACGCGATTCATTGAGGACCTTGAGCCAGGAATTCTTCTCTATCACCGGGTCACGGGCCGTTCATCCCCGGCCGCGCGCCCACGGGGAGCAGGTCAAGGCTCAAGGAGCACCTTTCGTCCGCTCCTGACCTTGCCCACCTCTAGGTCTGGCTCGTCCTTAAGCATCCCCCGCGCTCCTCATCCCCCATCCACACCCCCTACCGGCTTGCCGTCCGGGTCTTTTTTCCCGAGCAGAGGAATCTCGGCGGCCACGAGGGTGCCCTCGCCGGGACGGCTCGCGATCCGGAAGTCTCCGCCGAGCAGGGCTATCCTCTCGCGCATGCTCGTGAGGCCGATCTTTTCGCCAGGGCCGACGTTCGTGAGCGACTCCGGCGCGAAGCCCCGCCCATAGTCTAGGACCTGAAGATGGAGCTTCCCCCTCTCGCCCGGGGCCAAAGAACCGGCGGGGCGCCGTTCGAGCGAGAGGTCCACTCTCTTTGTGCCCGCGTGCTTGCCGACGTTGTTCAACGCCTCTTGTACCACCCGGAAGATCGCCGTCTCGGTCGCGGCCGGTAGCCGCTCGTCATCGCTCAGGTTGTCCTCGTAGCTGATATGCCACCCTTCGGCCCGCAACGTGTCGAGGTGGAGGCGTATCGCGCTTCTGAGGCCGAAATCATCAAGCGCCGTAGGCCTTAGGTCCGCGATGATCCGGCGCGCCTCGCCGACGGTCTGGCGAACGAGCTTCGAGACACGGGTGAGGTCCTCGTGGCCTTCCTGGGATTGAGGCGGATGGTATTGAGCGAAGGCTTGTAGGTGCTGATGAGCTGCAGCGGCCACCTGCGCCAGGCTGTCGTGTACCTCGTAGGCGACCCTGCGCCGTTCCTCTTCTTGGGCTACCAGGATCTTGGCAACCAGCTCCTCCAAACGCCGCTCGCGCTCGGCAAGCTCCCCATACAGCCGGGCGTTCTCCAAAGCGCTCGCGGCTTGGCTGGCCAGGCTCCCCAAAACCTCCAGCACGTCTTTTCTCGCCGGGTCTTCCGGTCCGTACGCCTCGAGCACTCCTACAGTCCGCTCCCTCATCCGCAGCGGCAGGCACAGACCCACCAGGCGCCCCTCCTCCGAGCTCGACGGGGCCGAAGGGTGTAACCGGAAAAACCGGGGCTCCTCGTCCTCCAGCGCAGCCCGAAGCGCCTCCCGCACCACCAGTGAGGAGCGAGCCCTAGGCCACAGTCTTTCGAGGCCGACGGAGCGCCAGACGTGAAGCTGGTCGTGCTCGTTCTGCACGCTAATGACCGCCGTTGTCAGCCCGGAGATGCGGCGTACGATCTCCAAGAGCCTCGTCCCGATCTCCTCGGGCTCCAGCGTCGAGCCCAATACGCGGCCCGCCTCGTGCAAGGCGAGTAGCCTATCGAGGCTCCGCCTCAACCTCTCCTCGGCATCTTTGCGCTCGGTTATATCTTCCGCCATGCCTTCGTAGCCTGCTATCTGGCCATCGTGATCGCGCAAGGCCCGCGCGTTCAAGGAAACCCAGATCATGGCCCCGTCCATGCGACGTAGCCGGGTCTCGAAGTTGGATACTACGTCTTGCTGGTGCATCAAACGGGCAAACTCCGCCCGGGCTTCGGGCTCTTCGTAGAGCTGGCTAGCTACATCAGAGACCCTCTCCATCAGATCGTCGGAAGAGTTGTAGCCCAGGATGCGTGCCAGTGCCGGGTTCGCCGTTACGATACGTCCGTCGGTGGTAGTCTGGAAGATGCCCTGGGTAGAGTTCTCGAAGATAGAGCGGTACTTCTCCTCGGCCCTTTTTCGCTCGCGCCGGACCTCGACCTCCTCGAGCCCCCGTTCTATCGCGGCGCACAAGCGCGCCATGTTGTCCTTCATAATGTAGTCGTATGCCCCGGCCTTCATCGCCTCGACCGCCAACTCCTCGCCGACCTTACCCGAAACGATCACGAACGGCGCGTCCGATCCCCACTCCCTAAGCAGCGCCAGGGCCTCCGGCGCCCTGAACCTGGGCATGTAGTAGTCGGAGATGACTACCTCCCAAGGCCCCCGACCCAAGGCCTCCTCCATCGCCTCTGGAGTGTCGACCCGCTCGTGGCGGGTCTTGTAGCCGCCGCGCTTGAGCTCGCGCAAGAGGAGCAGGGCGTCGTCCTCGGAGTCCTCGACGATCAGTACCCTAAGCTGCGTACCGTCCCCCTTGCAGGGAGCAGGGGAACGTTCTGGGTCCGTCATCTCGCTTCGACCTCCTCCTTGCGCGGCGCAGCGGTGGCAGCAGGGTCGAACTGGAGGCCAGGACGCAGCGTGAAGTAGAAGGTCGCGCCGCGGTCGACCTCTCCTTCGGCCCAGATCCTGCCGCCGTGGCGGTGGATAATGCGCTGGACGGTAGCGAGTCCTATTCCAGTACCCTCGAACTCGTTCGTCCCGTGCAGCCGTTGAAAGGCGCCGAAGAGCTTGTCTACGTAAGCCATATCGAAACCCGCTCCGTTATCGCGCACGTAGTAGACCGGAACGCGTCCCCTATGACTAAGCTCCTCGTCCACGCCAAATTCTACGCGGGCACCGGGCTCCTTCTCGGTGAATTTCCAGGCGTTGCTGATCAGGTTCTCCAGGACCACCCTTAAAAGCCTTGGGTCTCCCTGAGCCTCTAGCCCTTTCTGGGCCGAGAACTCCACCTCCCTCTCCGGGTTCGCCTCCCTTAAGCCCTCGGACACTTCCTTGGCCAAAGAGCTCAGGTTCACGCGCTCGCGGCTCATAGCACCTCTGGTGACACGCGAGAGCCCCAGGAGGCCGTCTATGAGGTGACCCATCCTCTGGCTTGCAGCCCGCACCCGTCCCAGGTACTCCTTGCCATCCTCGTCGAGCTCGTCGGCGTAGTCCTCGAGGAGGATCTGGGAGAAGCCATCTATGCCCCTCAAGGGCGCCCGGAGGTCGTGGGAGACCGAGTAGGAGAACGTTTCCAACTCGCGGTTGGTCACCTCAAGCTCGCGGTTGGTGTCTTGGAGGGCCTGTTTAGCCCGCTCGGTACGCAAGCGACTGCGGACGAGCATGTAGGTTATCCCGAAGAGCAAGAGGCTCACCGCGAGGCCACTGAGGAGCACAAAAAGCGGCAGCTGGCTCTCCTCACCCTCCTCGTATCCCGGCAGCGCCTCAAAGTAAAGGCTCCACTCTTGCTCTGCCAGATCGACTTGCCTAAAGGTGGATAGCTCCGGAGCCCCCCCGGGCCGGCTCCCCGGCAGGCCGATGTACTCCCCAATAGCCCCAAAGAGACTGAACGTCTCCCGAGACCTACCAGCGCGCTTGACCTCGTCGTCGTCGTAGAGGAGGTTCTTCGGGGCCAGTCCCTCCCTATCGTAGACCTCGAAATCCATCAAGGGTTCGTGCTCGTCCAAAAGGCCTCGCAAAAAATCCTCTGCTTCGAAGGCGCCCACGACGAACCCCTCGAGGGTACTCCGGTGCTCGACGACGGTGCCGGTAGGTTCGCCCTCACCATAGATCGGAAGGTACACCATGAAGCCCGGCTTGAGAGCGAAATCGGCCCTAGATCCAGGGGAGGCCTCCGAGAACAGATAGACCTTTCCCGTGCTCCTAGGCTCTCCCGTGTCGCGCGCCTGACTCATAGCGATACCGTGTGCAGGTTCGGAGTACATGTCGTAGCCCAGCAGCCTCCTGTTTACGTCGTCCAGCGGCTCGACGAATGTCATCGGGAAGTACGCACTCCTCTCGCCTGCCGGCCACAAGGTGGGATCTTGACGGCCCGCCTCCCGGAACATGCTGGAGAGCTCGTCTTCGAAAGCGCTTCTCTCCGCGGGCCTAACGCGCTTCGCGTAGCCCAAGACCTGCATACCCTTGTAGCGATCCTCGAGGTTTATCCCGCTCGCGTAGTTACGCCACTCCTCCGCCGCCACGGAGTCGCTCGCGTAGAAGAGCCCACGGGCGCTGCGCATCGCGTCTACGTAGGAGTCCATTCTGCGGTCTATAGCCTCCTGCGTCGCCAGCACCTCCTCGTCGAATCGGTCGCTTCTCGACTCCTCCACGGTCTCGCGCACGTAGTAATGGGCGAGGAAAGTCACGATCAAGGCAAGCACCAAGACCATGTAGGCTAACGCCGCGTTGCGCAGGTGCTTGAGCACTCGCTTAGCGCGGGGCATGAGCCCTAGATCCTTGCCCGCGGGGTCTCGTTCAGGACCAGCCAGTAAAGCCCCAGTTGCCGCACCGCTTCGATAAACTGGGCGAAGTCTACGGGCTTTCGTATATAGCTATTGGCCCCGTAGCCATAGCTGTCGACGAGGTCTTGCTGCTCCCTGGAGGAGGTGAGGACCACTACGGGCAAGAGCTTTGTCCGCTCGTCGGCCCGCATACGCCGCAAGACATCCAACCCATCGATCTTAGGTAGCTTCAAGTCCAGCAACACCACCTGTGGCATGGTGCTCAGGTCCCGCCCCTCGTATACGCCCGTGCCGAACAGGTAATCCAGGGCCTCGGCGCCGTCGCGGGCGACGACCACCTCGTTACCAATGTTATTCTTTTTAAGGGCCCGGTGGGTTAAGGCCTCGTCGTCCGGGTTATCCTCAACCAGCAGTATTACCTTGCCCATCTTCTCCTTCCACGCCCCGAGGGACCGCGGCAGTACACGAGGATATCAGTACCCCTAAAAAACGCCGGTCCTCCGTTGAACAGAGAGCGCGTACCTCTTCGATCCTTCTCGCTACAGCAGCTCAGGAGGCATCTCCTGGCAACGCGTGTATCTTAGCATTTTGCTTATACGCGACGCGACTCATTTACCAGGCTTCCGGAGCGTACCGCATAGCCTCCTGGTTTTAGTCACACAGAGGCAGCCAGATCTGAACGTAGGCGCGCCTCCAGGTTCGCTCTCTACCCCGAAACAGCCACCGTGCTGATCGATGCCCGTGCCATATCGTCGGCGACCTCGAATCGCGGCAGGGTCCGTCAGCTGCTGACAGTAACAAGGGTACACCTGGCTTGGGACCACCCCGGACGACATCTGTGTCACTTACTCGGCTACGGCTGTAAACGAATCCGCGAATAATTCAGGTCGGTCATTAACTGACTGCTGATTGCTTTTAAGCCCTCTCTTCAAGGTACCTTCTCAAGGCCTCGAAGCCGTCGGTGCCGTCGGTGGCGGTCACGCCTTGGAGCCACCTGGCGGCGACCCTGGGGTTCGCCCTCAGCCAGCCGAGGGCAACCTGTTCGGGCTCCTTGCCAGAGTTGTCAATTTGGTCGATCAACTGCGCCTGGATCTGCCTGTTGACCTTCATCTGCTCGAAGAACTCGTAAAGTTCAGGGTGCTCCTCGGGGAAGTTCGCATTCACGAGAGTCTCTACGCGCGACTTACCCCCCCACGCCTCCTCAGGGTCCTCAAGCAGGCACATATCGTACCTATTGTTCATCCAGTGCGGCTCCCAGCCCGTGAAGGCAACCCACTCGCCTTCGCGCGTACGCCGGTCAACCTCGGCCAGCATGCCATCGGTACTCGACTCTACCAACTTCCAGTTGCCTAAGGAGTAGGTGTCGGTCGCGATCATGTCGAGCACGACCTGGTTGCCGTCGTTGCCCGGCTCGATACCGTAGATGGTCGGCTGACCCCTTTCTTCGAACCTGTTTGCGAACTTGTTCAGATCCTCGTGTGAGCGGACACCGGCATCACAGGGTGCCCGGTTGACCGCGACGCTGAAGGTGGCCTCCGGCAAGTTTATCGTGACGGACTCGACGCTATTGGGATCGATGGCATCCAGGTTGGGCTGCATAGTAGGGAACCAAGCCTCGACAAAGACATCGAGGTCCCCGCTCTCAAGGTCCTCAAACACGGTCGGCACGCTTAGCTCCTGGATCTCGGTCTCGTAGCCTAAGGCTTCGGCCACCGTCGCGGCGACGTTTGTCTTGGCTATCGCCTCAGGCCAGTCGACCGTGCCAAACCTTACCTCGTTACTCGCACCGCCGCAGGCGCCGAACACATACGCGCTCGAGATGAGCAACAGCGCCAGGATCACCGCCCTCACAAGCCTACGGCCTCTACCAGCCATCTACCGAAAATCCTTTCGTTCGCTCCCTATCACGAGAATGTAGACGCGAGGAGTGGCACTTTACCGAGGAGTGGCACTTTACGCCTAATGGACCTGTAAGCAAGTTTCTGTACGGCTTGCGAGGCCTGGAGTTCTTGACGCCCTTGAATTTGCGAGGAGCCCTGCCCATTTGCGCCTTGTGGTATCCCGCCAGGAAACACTCCAGCACCCGGCCTACTATGTCTTGCCGTACTATCCCCAATCAGGCAAGTAGCCCCGCGAGGATGCTGTCCGCGAGCTCGCGCCGTGAGCGCACCAAATAAGACTATGCGTCGCGCCTTAGGCAACGTCGCTCCTGCTCCTTAGGGATCCCCGGCCTTTCTCTACGCCCTGACCTGTATAGCCTCACTCTGCGTGATCCTGCCAAACAGAAAAGCCGTCTGCCGCAGCGAGGACTCGAGGCCGAATGGGTCTAGGGCCGAGACGGTGTCCTTCGGTATGACGACCTCGAACCACCTCATGGCCGCGCTCGCGGCGGTGTAGTCGACACAGATGTTAGCGACCGTTCCGCAGATGATGAGCGTCTCTACTCCCCAGACGCGCAAGGAATGATCCAGGTGCGTCTCGTAAAAGGCGTCGTAGCGGACCTTGCGAACAACGAGCTCGTCTTCGAGCGGTCGCAACTCCTCTACTATCTTCCAACCCCAGCTACCTTCGCGAGCGTGTTCCGGCCAGATCTCCCACTCCGGGTCTCCCTCATTGTGCGTATCCTGAGTGAAGACCACCTTCATCCCGGACCCTCGGGCCAGATCCAAGAGGCTCTTTATCCGCGGGATCGTGACCTGAGCACCAGGGACTGCCAGCGAGCCACCCTCGTTAACGAAGTCGTTCTGCATGTCCGCGACGATGAGGGTGGTCTTCGCGGGATCTACCCAAACCTCCTCGTGGATCTCATACCCCGGAATCTCAACACTTGTCGTCACGCTACATCTCCTTGCTCGCGTCTTTCGTCTTTTACTCCGCGAGGAACGCCCTATCCGAGCATCGCAACCCCACTACTGAATCTACGCCAACGCCATTTTAGGAGAGATGTTAGCGTGGCGGGTACAATTTACACGGGCGGGCATCAACTTAAGCTATTCTCTCGATCATCCCGGTCGGTAACGAATCAGGTAGCTCGCAAATCTGGAAGGTTCTCGACCACCCCTTGGGTCGCGATCTTGAACCAGGGCGTATAATTTTGGGGATTGCTTTCTAGGTCTTTCGTGAGTTCTGTGAGATCGACCCACTTCCAATCTTCTATCTCGTCCAGGTTGGGGCGTGGCTCCTCGTTGAACTTGCCGTAAAAAACGTGGTCGAATTCGTGTTCGGTTAGACCGCTCTCAACATCCGAAGCCCCGTAGAGAAAACTGAAGATCTCCTTCAATTCTGTATCGAAACCAAACTCTTGTCGTAGCCTCGTATGAACGGCGTCTTGAATCCTCTCTCCCTTTTTAGGGTGGCTGCAACAGGTGTTAGTCCAGAGCCCGCCGAAATGGTACTTTTTCTTCGCCCTACGCTGCAGTAGCAGCTTCCCCATAGCATCAAACACGAAGATTGAGAAAGCCCGGTGGAGCTTACCGTCGCCTTCGTGGGCTTTTAACTTTGTCTCATACCCGATCTGATTGTCGTCTTCGTCGACGAGAATTATTTTCTGATCTCGTTCGCTTTGTTCCACTAAGCACCCTACCATTGTCGGAAGCCTCGTTCTTGTTCGTATCTGGATATTAGGCACGTAGCCAGACTACGCGCAACGCTCTAATTAAAGCCCGCTCACAGGTTTATAGATGGTTCTTGAGAAGCTTTCGCTGTTTGTAAGGTAAAGAGCGGCGGTTTTTGACGTTGGTGTCGTGGATAATAAGCGGTCTTGGTCGGAGAAAGAGAGGAGCGTGAAGGTGTCAGGGTACAGAACGAGTGGCGGTCCCATAGCCTACGACGAGCGCGGCAACGGGTCCGCGGACCCGTTGGTCCTGCTTCACGCCTTCCCCTTGAACAGCCGGATGTGGACACCGCAGGTAGGAGCCCTCGCCACATCTGGCTGGCGCGTGATTACTCCGGATTACCCCGGCTTCGGCCGTTCGCCGCGCCCGCCCGCCCAGCCCGACGTGCGCTACTACGCAGAGCAGGTAAGGGATCTCCTCGACGAGATAAGAATCGACCGCGTGGTCTTGGGCGGCCTATCGATGGGCGGCTACGTAGCCTTCGCCTGCCTCAGGCTCTTCCCTGAGCGCATCCGCGCCCTCCTGTTAGCCAATACCCGCCCTGACCCCGACGCCGAAGAGGCAAAAGAGACGCGCCGGGAGGTGGCCCGCCGCGTCGCCGAAGAAGGCATCCGGATATTACCGAAGCTCCAGATAGGGCGCCTCCTCTCCCACGACACTCTGGAAAACAAGAAGGACGTTGTCGACCGGGTGCGCGAGATGATTCTCGAGAGCTCCCCCGACGGCGTCGTCGCCGCTCTGGGCGCCATGCGCGAGCGCCCCGACTCAACTGACTTGCTCGGGGAGATAAAAGTTCCCACGCTCCTGATCGGCGGCGCAGAAGACGTTCTCTCCACGCCGGAGATTATGCAAGAGATGGCAAAAAAGATCCCCAACTCCCACCACCTCACCCTGAAAGCCGCGGGTCACCTCTCGAATCTCGAAGCCCCCGAAGAATTCAACGGCGCTTTGCTCAAGTTCCTCAAGGAGGTCTAGACAACTGAACGGCACGATACTGGTTGCAGGCGCGACCGGCAGGGTCGGCAGCGCCGCCGTCCACTACCTCTTACACGCAGGCTTTGGAGTCCGCGCCCTCGTGCGGAGCGCGAAGGGAGGCGAACGTTTGCGCTCTTCGGGGGTCGAGGTTGTCGTCGGCGATGTCACTCAGCTAGACTCGCTAGCTCCCGCTGTCGAAGGGTGTTCGGGCGTGCACTCGACGCTCGCAGCGGGGCCGGGGCGTGGGAGCGCCGCAGAAGTCGAGTACCGGGGCAACCGCAACCTGCTTTCGGCGGTCGAAGAAGCCGGCGTTTCACGCTTCGTGTACAGCTCCGCACTCTTTGTGGACCACCCGCTGGCGCAAAGGGTAGGTGTGTTCCGCGAGAAGTGGTGCTTTGAGGAGGTGCTACTCCGTGCGAGGAGCGTCAGCGCTACCGCTTTGCGCCCGGCGATGTTTATGGAGACCTTGCTCTTGGCGAAAGGAGGCCCTTTCGCCTTTGTCGCCGGACGACAAAAGCATCCTGCATCTTGGATCTCGGCCTCCGACGTCGCGCTCGCCGCAGTACAGGCTTTTCTCGAAGATATCACCGGCCGTTACGATCTCGCAGGCCCCGACCTCGAGTCCTTCGACGGTGCTTACGCCCGGCTTGCGAGAACTCAAGGGCGGAAGATCCCGGTACTCCACCCTCCGCTGGCTTTGATGCGCTTTCCAGGCTTACTACTCAGCGAGGTGCGGGAGCTCGCCAACATGTTCGCCTTCTTCGACGCCGTGGGCTACGCCGCCGACCCCGCGCCTTTGCGCGAGAGGTTCGGGGTCCGGGCGCAAATCCTCGAAGAGTGGGCGGGCGGGGTTTCTGGCAACGCCGCGGTCGGGTAAACTCCTTTCTCGTGACGAGAATACTGCATGCTTCAGACTTGCACTTCGGCCGGGCCGCAGTGGCCACGCAGCTAGCTTCTCTGAGGAATTGCATCACAAAGCTTAAGCCGGACGCGGTGGCGATCTCAGGCGATTTGACCCAGCGATGCACGAACTCCGAATTCGCCCGCGCCCGCGCCTACCTCGACGACATCCGAAAGACCGCACCCGTAATCGTCATTCCCGGCAACCACGATGTACGCTGGATGGGAGCTGTAGCCCGCAACCTAGGCCCCTTTAGCAAAGGCCTCTTCGGCAGGAGCGCCCATGAGTTCAAGTACTCCAGGTACGTCCGGCACATCTACCCGGAGCTCAACCCAGATTTAGAGGTACCTGGGGCGGTGATCGCCGGGTGCAACACCGCGCACGGCATCTCGCGCGGTTCGCTGACGCGCCGCCTTCGGGACTTCGGGGTGATAGGACACGTCAACAGGCGTGACTTAGAGAAGGTCGAAGAAGCATTCTCACGCGCCGCCCCGGATGCCGCTAGGATAGTGATGATTCACCACAACCCCATAAGGGGAGAGCTCTCTGGCCGCCACGGTCTCGCCAACACCAAGCAAGCGCTAAGAGCTTTCGCCTCTTTAGGGGCCGAGCTGATCCTGTGCGGTCACGACCACCAGGAAGCAGTCCACACCGTCGAGGAGGGGGATTTCGGCCTCGTCATCTCAACCGCCGGCACGATCTCGAACCGCATTCGCGCCGGACGCCCTTCGAGCTTCAACCTCGTCGAGATAGACGAGAGCGTCTTACGCGTAGCTACCTACGCCTGGCGAAACCCTGGAGGCTTCATCCCCGCCAAGGATCACTCCTTCCCCCGCCGCCATCGCTCAACCGCCTCGCGCTACGCGGGGCACTCCGCAAGGCATCCTGACGATCCCGCATCGCAGGGTATAATCCGCCCCGACAGGGGCAGCCAGGAGAAGGGATAAAGGCATGTGGAGCAGGCTAACCCGTGGCGGAGATGGCCTCCCTCGCGAGAAGGTCGACGCCGTAGTGCGCTTGGTGGATCGGTACCTGGCAGAGGAAGCCCAAAATCGTAACCTGCAGTCCGACAAGCAAACCATTCACCCCAGGGACCTACCACCCCAAAAACGCGAAGCCCTTATAGCCGAGGTCTTCGAGATTCTCAAAGACACACGCAAGAAGTAGCCTCCTACTCCTATTAAGCACCTCATCCGGCAACCATCCCTCGCTCCGACGTACTGTGAAAGACTGCTGAGCCGCCTTTCCGCAGACGGCTGCCCAACAGCCCGTAAGCTTATGAGGGCGAGTCGAAGAAACATCCCTACACCGTAGAGATATCTGAAGTTGCTTTGTTATAGGACATGAATACTTAGGTACAAACCTCCTCGGCGACGTAACAACGGAAGTCGCCGAAAGCCGAGGCCCTCAACTGAACTAAAAGGCCGAGCATCTTGTTTTTCACAGTGTCGGTAGGCGTGTTCGTTGCCGTGATGGTGGCAATGGCACTGTCCGCCGGTCAGAGTTCAGCAAAGGAAAATGATTGCGCTGATGAAGCCGAAGGCATAGTGGATTGTGAAAAAGGTGGCTCAGGTGATAGCGGCGGAGGTGGTGGGGGGAACGACTCCACAAGCTTTGACCCTAACGAAGGGGACACGCTAGAGTTCAGCGGTGGCAGAGGTGTTGGTCCTAGAGAACGTACGTATGAGCAGGGTGGCGAGGGGGGACACGGTTCTCTTACCCTTGACCCCGAAGGTAACGTCTCGGGCACATATTCTGGGGGCGGTGGTTTAATCCGAAGAGACGGCGCTGATGAGGGTTTCCGCGGTGGGGGCTACTGCACCTACGACCGCAATGTCCTTGATGAGAATGAGGAGAACGCTGAGCCGGAGTGTGTCGGAAAGGAAGGCTTCACAGCCCCCGACGGTTTCGGCTTCTAACTTACAAAAACTCCTCAAAACAAGACGCTAGTAAGAAACATGGGCCGGAGTAAGACCCGGCCCTCTCTCTTCATCCCCTCAGTTTCCGAGAAAGCCCAATAACCGGAAGCTGCCAGTTTTCGAGAATTTACCTTCTAGGCAACCTGTGAATAGAGGTAACCTGCCCTCTAGCTATCTACCCTTGTTCGGCCTGCCGCTCAACCCAGCTATATGGCACCTGAGCTTCTGCCACGCCTGGCTTCCGTCGCTTGCTGACCAGCCACACAACCACAACCTTAGCAACTCCGGTCAGCTACCGTAGGGATGCAGGGCTAAACGGAGTTCGAAAAGTATTATTTGGTGTGCATAACAACAAAATACTAAAGGACCGCCGCTTTCTTCCCATACACCCTACCCTTAGCGGACCGGGGATATGGGCAAAAGAAGGGCTCGGAGAGGAAAGAAACCTATGGTGGATTCTATGGGTTAGTACCGAGCCCTAACAGTAACATCCTATAAGGTGACGTAAACCTATACATGAGGCAAATTGCCTATTTTTTCTGTAGCTTTTTCTTACTAGCAAGCAAAGAGGCCGGAGCCCGAAGGCCCCCGGCCCCAACATAGCCAGCTTTGTTAAGCGTCGCGTTTTCGGTGGCCCGCAAGAGCTTTGAGTTCCGTTTTACGCACGGCTTCAAAAAGACGACTCTCTTGCTCCTCATTTAACCCTAAAGC
>DATHAB010000109.1:0-2680 GCA_035296885.1 Rubrobacteraceae bacterium | reverse complement strand
CATGTGCAAGATGCTCACCCCCTCGAGCTCGAAGCGGTAGATTGCGTTCTCGTCCGGGCTTTTCTTATGCACCAGGCTCTCCATAGTCGGGAGGGTCTCGAACATCACGCCGTTCGCTTCGACGGGACCCCTGCGTGCGATCTCCAGGGCATTCAGGACCTTCGGATCGCCGGGGACCATAGAGGCGAACGAGTGGAACATATCGGTGGCAGAGCTCATCACGACCACGTCGCTGGGCTCGTCCACTGAGTCTAGGCCTGCGACTTCCGGTGTGTAGGGGTCGGTGACGATGGAGATTCCGTCGCCTTCTATCCTGAAACAGGCGTGCCCGTACCACTTGATCTTCATGCCCTGCTCTCTTTTCCGCACTCGCTAACCTGACCCAACTGCAGACGTTCGCCGCACGTCTTCCAGCGAGTCAGAAACTACTTCCACTTTATGGTGCAGCCGACCGGGGTGGTCACTGCGGTCGAGGGTTCCTTGCCCCCAAGCACCGCCTCTAGAGCTTCCCTGAGGTAGTGGGCCTTCACGGCTGCCGGATCCTCGTAGTTGTCGTCCACCGTGCCGTGGTAGCGTAGCGTGCCGCCCTTGTCGAAGAGGAAGATCTCGGGGGTACGCTCGGCCCCGTAGGCGCGAGCGACCTCCTGGGATTCGTCGTATAGGTAGGGGAAATTGAACCCCTTCTCCTCAGAGCGTTCCCTCATCCTAGGGAAGCTATCGTCGGGGTACTTCTTTGCGTCGTTGGCGCTAATGGCTACGAGTTGGACGCCGCGAGCGGCGTAGTCGGCCTGTATCTCGACCAGGCGGTCCTCCCAGGCTCGGGCGTAGGGGCAGTGGTTACAGGTGAAGACCACTGCAACGGCCTCCTTGTCCGCGTAGTCCTCCAAGGCGTGACGCCTATCGTCCACGCCGGGCAGCTCGAAGAGTACCGCCGGATCGCCAGGGCTTAGGTTGGCCATGTTATCTCCCCTTTCCGCAACGAATTTACCGAATGGGTCATGATCCCTGAAAACGATTCTCCACCGCTCGATGCGGCCGACGGTCAGCAAGGCTGGCACTTCGTTGGGGACCTGAAAGCCTGCCGGATCATATCTTTGGAAGGCAGTGGGGAGATACGGTCGTCTGCCAGACGGTAGGCGCGGCAGGTTAGGGCGTAGCGAGAGTCGCTCGGTGGATCTATATCTTGGTCGTCGACGCGGATGGTCGGGGAGCCGACGAAGCGCAACTCGCGTGCTTGCTCTTCGGTGTCGACCTTGACGACTTCCACCTCACCGGGGATGCCTTCCTCGTCCATGACCTCGCGTAGGCGCTCGAGTGCAAGCTCGTAAGACGGACAGTCTTCGTAATAAAGGAAGCTCACTCGCACGAGATTCCTCCGAACTCTTCTTTACGGGTCTTTTCTTGCACCTTCATACCACACGCAGTAGAAGCTACCGCTTGGACTCGGAAGGTGGAGCATTTCACTGGCTACTTGACAGTAACCGTAGAAGTTGTCCGAGCGAACACCAGCGAGCAACGGGGGATGGAGAGTCGAGACTACGACCCCGTGTGCGCGTTCTTCAATTCAATCCCTGTGCCAACCGCAGCGATATTCGGTGATAGTGGACGAGACGGTGGTTCGCTCTGAAAGGAAGGATTGTGCCTCTTTACGCAGTTCTTGTGAACACCGCGATACCAGGCGACCATCAACGGTCTCCTTCTGTATACGGCCTATTCTAGGAGTTCGTGGCGCACCCCGTGCAGACGGGCGTAGCGGCGACGCTTAAAGCCCTCGCCGTAACCGCGCTTGTACCCCCGGATGATCTCCACGTGGCGTTCCCGCATGAGGAAAGAGCGCATGGCCTCGTGGCTCTCCCACTCGCTGAGCACCAGGTAGACGTTGGGTTCAGCGCGTGCCCGGAAGACCTCTACCCCCAGAAAGCCCGGCACCTTTCTCGCCAGCCGGATCATCTCCTCCAAATCCTCCTCGTAAGCGTCTATCCGGTCGGGGTCGATCTCCATCCGCAAGTAGCTCAACACGCGCATCGCACACCTCCTCGTGACCCAAGCTGTTCCCTCTGCACAACCGCGCGGCCTCGCATGCCGGGCCACAGCACCCGGTGTGGTCGCTTGCCTGCGTAATCGATAGTCGCGCTGATCGATAGCGTGCCTTTCGGCACCGGACTCGCTTGATGCGAGCTGTCGTTCCTCGTCGACCTGACCGCCTCCGCTAGGCCCGCCAGAGCATGAACCCCAGCATCGCCATCACCAACCCGACGGCGAAGTAGAAGACCTGAGTCCAATGCGGCGCCGAGGGCTGCTTGAGGAGCAGGATCTCGCCGACGATCCAACCCATCATTACCACACCGGCCACCATCGAGTGTAGAGGTGTGGCTCACATCCTCTCAGCCACGCCGGGAGGACGTCAAGGTCGAGGTCGACGACCCGCATGCGGCATCCCCGCACCCCCTCGTCAAGAGCTTTTTGCTGCCGCTACAACGAGCGTTGAAGACCGACGGCAGTGCCGGAGCGAGTGCCACTAGCGGACGGAGGCGTTAGCGAGGAGGAGCAGAAGTCGAACGCGGAACTAACCTGGGCTTCAGCACCTCGCGGCGGGGCTCGGTGCGCTCCGACTCGATTCGATCCAGCAAGAAACGGGCGGCGAGGATACCCATCTCGTGGCGCGGCTGTTCGATGCTGG
>DATHAB010000108.1:0-5499 GCA_035296885.1 Rubrobacteraceae bacterium | reverse complement strand
GTCTTGCGCGAGTTCAACATCCCAGTCTATGGGACGAAGCTAACGCTCGCGCTCGTCCGTCCGAAGCTCGCCGAATTCGGTATAAGGAAGGCAGATCTCAGAGAGCTCAAGGCCGGCGAGACAACGGCTTTAGGCGGCTTCGGTATCGAGTTCATAAACGTCAACCACTCGATCCCGGATGCGGTCGCGGTAGCTCTGCGTACGAACGCGGGACTCGTCGTTTTCTCCGGCGACTATAAGATCGACCTGACCCCAATCGAGGGCGAGTCGATGGATCTCTCTCGTTACGCGGCCCTGGGGGAGGAGGGCGTACTCGCCTACTTCGGCGACTCGACCAACGCCGAACGCCCTGGCTACGTGCCTTCGGAGAAGATAGTCGGCGACACCTTCAACGAGGTCTTCGAGACGGCTGAGGGTAGGATCATCGTCGCCTCCTTCGCCTCGCACATCCACCGCGTAAGCCAGGTCATCGAGGCGGCCAAAAAACACGGGCGACTTGTCGGCGTCACGGGGCGTTCCATGATCCGCAACGTCCAGATCGCACGCGAATTAGGCTACCTGGATCTTCCTCAGGCGATGTACGTGGACCAGCGGGATATAGACAAGATCCCCGACGGCGAGATCGTAATCCTCACTACGGGCGCCCAGGGCGAACCTTTGGCGGCTCTCTCCCGCGTCGCCAACGGCACCCACCGGCAGATAGAGGCCGGCCCGGGCGATGTCGTGGTTATCGCCGCGCACCCTATCCCCGGTAACGAGCGGGGCGTTGCGCGCACGATCAACAACCTCATGAGACGGGGCGCCGAGGTGCTCTACAGCCCCTTGCGGGCCGTACACGTCTCGGGACACGCGGCGCAAGAGGAGCAGAAGCTTGTGCTCTCACTCTTGAAACCCAAATTTTTCGTCCCTGTCCATGGTGAGTTCAGGCACCTGAGACACCATGCGGATACGGCTAGAGGCCTGGGTATCCCGGAGGAGAACATCTTCGTCCTGGAGAACGGCGACCGGCTCGAGTTCGAGGGTGGGGAGGCGAGGAAGAGCGATCCTGTTCCCGCGGGGATGTTTCTCGTGGATGGCGGAGGCGTCGCGGACACCTCCGAGGCGATCATGCGCGAGCGGCAGCAGCTCTCCGAAGAAGGGATGTTCATCGTCGTCGCCCGCATCAATGCCCAGAGCGGGGAGCCCTTAGGACCGCCAGACGTGATCTCTCGGGGCTTTGTGGGCACACAAGCCGCCAACGGCCTCGTGGACGAATCGATCGAGGTCGTAACAAAGACCCTGGAGAACACGGCCAGCCGCCACATCACCGATTGGGGCGAGTTGAAAAACGCCATACGCAGGGACCTTTCGTCCTTTCTCTCCCAAAGGACACGCAAGCGCCCGATCATCCTTCCGCTAATAGTTGAGGTCTAGGAAGCCGCCTACACTACATAGCGTGCCCGGCTTCGCTGTCACAGCTTCTGCGCTAGACTAGGCTTCATGGTTATGAAAAAACGGGCCGCGCGGCGGCGGCCCGCGGGCAGGTCTCCGGGTAAAAAAAAGCGCGCTGTCTACAAAAAAGGCGTGTTCTATGCTGCCTCTATGAAGCGAATTTTCTCCCGCGAGGTCGTGGGCACGTGTTTGCTCGTAGTTGGTTTGTTCTTCACCGCGGCGTTTCTCACCGGAGGAGGAGCATTCTTGGGCGAGGCCGGCTTCTCCGCCGCGGCACATCTTGCGGGCGTATTCGGCCTCGCGCTAGCCCCTCTGGCGGCGCTTGCGGGCTTGCTCTTGCTGCTTGGGCATTTGCCGTGGAACCGCACCGTGGGCGCAACGCTACTTCTGCTCGCCGGCACGATGACCCTGGCTGCTACCCTGCCTGCAGATTTGCGTTTCGCCGCGGCCGCTTTCTCAGACCGTGGTGGCCTCCTGGGAAGCGGCCTGTACGCGACCGTGGAACGGGCAGGTGGACCCGTTGGGGCCGCCTTCGCGGTCGTCTTTATGTACACCCTGGGCCTTTCCTTGTTAGGCGTCCCTATCCGCACGTTCGTGCGGGAAACAGGCGAGAGTGCTCGCTCTCTTTACAAGGGGCTGCTCGTTGTGCTCCGTGAAAAGCACACTCGACGCGAGGAGGTCGAGCAGCCTACCGTTGCAAAGGAGGAGGTCCCACCGGAGTACCCGATGCCAGATGAAGAGCCGGCAGCGGGAGAAGCCGGGACCGAATTTAACACCGAGGACCTTTCTTCGAGGCAGGAGGCTTTCGAGATCGTGCTGCCAGAGCGGCAAAGCTCTTTGGGAGACCTCGAGGGAGGACGGGAGCAAAGAGTGCCCGGGGTGTATACGCCGCCCCCGCTCTCGCTGTTGAAGCTTGGTCAGAGCGATCCCCAGCACGATGCCACAGCCACGAGCCACAGGCTTACGCGGGCGCTCTCGGAACTCGGGGTGAAGGCGCACGTGGTCCGGGCGGTTGTGGGGCCACGCGTAACTCGATACGAGCTCAGGCTTGGGAGTGGCGTCAAGGTTGGTAAGGTCAGAAACCTCCAGCAGGATATCGCGTACGCCCTGGCGGCGACGGAGGTTAGGATATTAGCCCCGATCCCCGGTAAGAGTGCCGTAGGGGTCGAGGTGCCGAACACGAAACCGGCTAAGGTTACACTCGGAGACGTCTTTAGGGAATACCCGAGCGCGAACGACTGGACCTTGCCAGTGGGGTTAGGAAAAGACATCTCGGGACGAGCGGTCTTCTTCGACCTCGCCGAAATGCCACACCTTTTGGTAGCGGGCACTACGGGAAGCGGCAAGAGCGTCATGCTCAACGGCTTGCTGACCTCCCTCTTACTTACGACCGATCCTCGGCAGGTTAAGATGGTTCTCATAGACCCAAAAAGGGTTGAGCTCTCGCAGTTTGGCCGGGTTCCCCACTTGATCTCCCCGGTAGTCACGGACGTAAAAAAAGCGGCGAACGCCTTGATGTGGGCCGTGGCGGAGATGGAGCGGCGCTACGAGGTCTTAGAGAGGGTAGGGGTGCGGTCTTTAGAGGGCTACAACGACCGCGGAGCAGAGCCGCCGATGCCGTACGTGGTCATCGTTATCGATGAGCTCGCAGACCTCATGATGACGGCGGCGGCCAAGGTCGAGGATGCGGTGATAAGGATCGCCCAGAAAGCGCGGGCGGTAGGCATACACCTCGTCGTGGCAACCCAAAGGCCGAGCGTAGACGTGATAACAGGCATGATCAAGGCAAACGTCCCTAGCCGCATCGCCTTCGCCGTCTCTAGCCAGATCGACTCCCGCGTGATCCTGGACACCCCCGGCGCAGAAGCCTTGCTCGGCAGCGGCGACATGCTCTTTAAACCCGTCTCCGCCTTGCGGCCCTCCCGCGTCCAGGGTGCGTTTATCTCTGAATCGGAGGTCGAGGGCATCGTCTCTGCGTGTACCGAGGCTAGCGCCTTCTTCGCGGCTGAAACACGCTACGTCGAGGAAGTGACGGAGGGAAGGGGTGGAAAGGAGGAGAGCGAGGAGCCCGAGGACGACCTGCTACCGGAGGCTGCACGCTTCGTGGTTTCGACGCAGCAGGCCTCGGTTAGCGCGGTGCAGCGCCGATTCAGGGTCGGATACTCGCGGGCGGGACGCATAATCGACGCCCTGGAGCGCAAGGGCGTCGTCGGCCCCTACGAAGGGTCGAAGAGCCGCTCGGTCGTCGCCACGGAGCTCGATCTCGTACGCATCTTCGACGGAGAGGAGGACGCCCCCTCGGGCGTTCTGGGTGGCGAGGAGGTTTAGGCAGCTCCTCTATTACGGCTCTTTGCAAGGGCCGCCCGCTTTTGTGGTAGTCTCTCTGCACTTTGGACGTTAGCGATCGCAACAACCGGCAAGAAGGGACGTCGCCCCAGATCGGGGTCCTCCTCCAGCAAAAGCGCCGGGAGAAGGGCCTCTCTCTGCAAGAGGTCGAGCATGCGACTAAGATTCGGGCACGCTACCTGGAGGGGCTTGAGCGAGAAGAATACGAGGCGCTACCCGACGCGGTTTACGTCTACGGTTTTCTTAAGACTTACGCGAACTTCCTTGGTCTCGACGGCGAACTGCTCTCCCACGAGCTTAAAGAGAGCCGGATGCCACGCCGGGGCGGACGGCAACCCGAATACGAAGGAGGGGCTGCTGCCGCAACGAGCGATTTCGATCAACCCCTGATTACCCCCGGAGGCCTCGGGGGCACCGAGCGTCGGAGGATCTTCTCCGGGACAGCAGTTCTCACCCTCGCGCTAGCCGTGCTCGTGCTGGCGGTGGTAACGAGCGTCCTCTACTTTATCGGCCGCGGCTCCCAACCAGCGGCGATAACGCCCACCGAAGACCCGGTTGTCGAGTCCGATACAAAAACCTCTCAGGAGGCGGAGGAGGAGCCCGCTCCGAATCCGGAGACGACCTTCTCCTCTGGTCCCGCCCCGGGTGGCCGCACAACAAACGCTGATCCCGCAGACTCCGCTACCGAAGCGGTGCGCGTGACGGTGAGGGTGGTCGACAACCCTTCGTATTTGAGCATCCGAACGGACGGAGCGACCGTCTACGAGCAGTACACCCAACCGGGCTTCTCCCAGACCCACGAGGCACGCGACGCGATAGGCGTTACAGCCGGGAATGCTGGTGCGGTCAGGGTGGAGGTTAATGGCCAAAACGTAGGCGCTTTGGGTAGCTACGGCGAGGTCGCGACCCGCACCTTCGACCGAAGGCCTGGGAGCCGGTAAGACCCTCTTCGCGGGGGATGTACTTTCGAGCCTCCCCCCTAAAAGAGTCCGTTGGGCGGGCGTCCCACCTGCAGTATAATCGAACTGCACCAGCCAAAATGACTAAAAGTTAAATCTCTCTTCGGGAGGATGCAAAAAATGGATAAGACAAAGGCCATAGGTGCTGCGGTCTCTCAGATAGAGCGGCAGTTTGGTAAGGGTTCGATCATGCGCATGGGCGACGAGGAGCCCCGCCGGGTAGCCTCAATCTCTACGGGCGCTTTAGCACTCGATCTGGCGCTCGGGGTCGGTGGCGTGCCGCGTGGCCGTATCATCGAGATCTTCGGCCCCGAATCCAGCGGGAAGACAACTCTCGCCCTGCACATTATCGCCGAAGCCCAAAAGGCGGGTGGGCTCGCCGCCTTTATAGACGCCGAGCACGCCTTCGATCCAACCTACGCCCAGGCCATCGGAGTAGACCTCGACAACCTCTACTTCTCCCAACCCGACAACGGCGAACAAGCCCTCGAGATAGCCGATACCCTCGTGCGCTCGGGCGCCCTAGACCTCGTCGTCGTTGACAGCGTGGCCGCCCTCGTGCCTAAAGCTGAGATTGAAGGTGAGATGGGGGACTCACACGTCGGGCTTCAAGCTAGACTGATGAGTCAGGCTTTGCGGAAACTCTCGGGATCTTTGAGCCGCTCCGGTACGATGGCCATCTTCATCAACCAGCTCCGGGAGAAGATCGGGGTGATGTTCGGCTCTCCGGAGACGACGCCGGGGGGCAGGGCCTTGAAGTTTT
>DATHAB010000107.1:0-5654 GCA_035296885.1 Rubrobacteraceae bacterium | reverse complement strand
TCACAACTCACCTCTAAAGCCTACCTAGCAACGCGACTCTCTCCCTCGGTCGGCAGTCCAGCATCCACCCAATCCTTCTTGTCTTCGGCGTAATCCTTTACATTCTGGTAACCCATGACATGGCGACGTGAGCCTAACGCTGAACGTCTACTCCCACGTGAGTTCCAGCATGAAAGATCAGACCGCCACCGCGATGGACGACGCCCTGGGCTAGCAGAGGCAGAGCTTCCCGTTAGTGTCAAACTAGTGTAACAGTCCCCAACTTTGTGTTGAGGCTTTCCCATACGCTACCTTTAATCTGGAAAACGGCTACTTTTGGAGGTACGCACGGCAGGATTCGAACCTGCTACTTGCGGATTAGAAGTCCCAGGACCTACATTTTAGCCTGTTCTAACCTGTGCGGTGATTCGCCTTATTTATGCGGTTTTCTACGCTTTACATGCTCTGGTTTTTCTGTTTGTCTCTTTCTAGCCTGGCTGCAGTACGGTTAAGGTAATCTAGATGAGAGCTCAGATTGTACCGAACTATGGTCGGCACCTGGAGTTATTTATCTCCATAGGGGGTGGTCTTCTAGGTGGATGTTGTTAATCTGCAACCAGTGCCTCTCTGCGGTGTCGTTCTGTTTGCGCCAGGCTCGGGTCAGCCCGACGCTGAGAATAACCTCAACGCCAGCTTTAATGCGTCTTTGCACATCGGTGACAAGGTCTACTCGGGGCGTCTTGTGATCCCTCTCGTACAGCCGAAGGTCCGTCACCGCTAGGTCCGCCGAGGGCGTTATGCACTCGAGGACCATCCGAACAGTGCCCCGATGGTCCACGTACACCCACGGCTGCTCCTCAGGTGTCAGGCAGCCTAGAGAGGCGAATCCCTCCCCAACCTCGAGCGTGCAGCTCCCTTCCCACTGTTCGAGGTCCGGTCCAAAGATCATCGTCAGGCTCTTGTGTGCCACTTGCTTGAGAAACTCCCAGTAGTCGTTCGGGTCGTCGTCAAACAACCACGTGGCCCCCGCCGAGTTGAAGTAGTAGTCCTCCACCTCCGGGGCGCGTCCGGCGTAAGCGGTTGGGCCAAGATCCACCACGGAGGCGATGTCTAACGGTCCGCCGTTGCACCTAAGATGGTCGGTGGTGAGCCTGCCGTACCGGAGCACAGGCCGTACATGCTTCAGCGTGTGTACGTCCACGCCCGCCACGCATACGTACCCCGGTTGCATCCGCGTCAGATGGTTTATCAGTATCTGCACGATAGCTACAGGTGAACGGCCCGGATGCCACCCCACTTCCGATCCAGGTACTCGAGGACCAGGCGCCGGTGGCAACGTTCCGGCGTCGCTTCGCTGCATAGCAGCACCGTCGGAACCTCAAAGAGGCTCTTATCCAGCGTCTCCTCGACCTGGCGCTCTCGCATGAGTTCCAGGAAGCGTCTTTCGTACCCTATCCATTCCTCTCTTCCCTTCCTGTAGGCGTCGAGCATGTCCCGGGTCGGGGCGAGCGTAGGTTCGTAGAGGTACTCCACACCGCAGAACGCCTCGAGGAAGAACGTGAGGTCCTCGCGTTTGGCGAACCCCGCCAGCTGGGACGAGTTGTTCAGCCGCACGTCAAGGAGTCGCTTTACCCCGGCCCCCCTTAGCGCCCCGAAGAATTCGGACGCCGTCTTCTTGGTAAAACCGATCGTATAGATTTTCGTACCCGCACCTCCACTTCCGGGAACAAGGCCGGCTGGTGGCTGGCCGCCTCACCGTCTGTCTGAACGTCACCGTCGCCCCGAATGTGCCGGACAGCGACCCCCCGCTCGCTCAAGACCCGCCCGACGAGGAGCTTACGGTGGCACCCGGCGGGGTCTTCTTCGCTGCAAAGCAGGGCTACCCTACGATTTATAATCTCTCTTTCTAGCCTATATATACCATCCAGAAACGGCTGAGATCTCTCAACCCGCACATAGTCCACCCGGCCCTGCGTGTCGTAAAATTCCTCCCCCGCGGGCCTTCCGCCCAGTTCCAGTCCGAGGAACAAGTACCCGATCCGGTAGCCCGATAGGGTGGCTTTGAGATATTCGGTGTTGAAGTGCGGTGCATGGCTGGAGTACGGGCGCGAACGGGTGTCCACCAGAACCTCGATCCTGTGCCCCTTCAACAGGCCGACGAACTTCTTTGCTGAATGGTTGGAATGGCCGATCGTGAAGACCGACCTCCATCCAGAGGTATCCCCGACCCCCGGTCCCTCACCCCCCACCGATTGCTGATCGTCGATGCTTAGTCCCTTTCCTTTTGGCGAGTATCTGGTCCGTGCCACACGAGCAGCTCGGAGTCCTCCCCCATAACGTTCTTGGGCATCTTAAGAGCGACACCTAAGGATAACCTCGCAACCGCGCTCGTCCCAGGCCTTTTTTACAACCGACACTGGTTAGCTAGATTGCGGCATAAACTCTTTTCTGAGGATGGTAAACAGCAGCATGTCTAAGTGACGCTAGCCATAGAGGTTAGGTAAGGTAAGATTGACCCCTAAGGTGGGCTCACCGGTAAAACTGCCCACTTGCAAATCTGCCACTTTCCGAGGCGCGCCCGGCAGGATTCTAACCTGCGACCCGCGAATTAGAAGAGCGAGGCGGCGTGTTTGCCGAGGTTCATGTGGGTTAGGAAGCCGCTTACTTAAGCCGTTTTGCATCCACCTCTGTTTAACGGGGGTAACCGGGTTTACTGTAAAACTACTGTAGAACAGCCATAGGGCTTCACTTCGTGCCGCGGAACTGAGGACCGAACACGACGCTCTTGGTGAGCATGACGGCTGAGAGCATGGGGCCATGGTGGCAGTGGTAGGAATCCCACCTCCTCCTCAGTATTCGAGCACCTGGTTCGCGCGGCCTTCACAGACCGGGCCCCTTCATCCGAAGAAGGTCTGGTAAAGGAGGAACACGTTCAAGGAGACGATCAGCATGACCACAACCGAGGCGACGGCCGTGGTTGTGCGGTGGTTGACCAGCACTCCCATCACGTTGCGGTTACGGCAGAACATCAGGAGCGGGATGAGCGCGAAAGGGATGCCGAAGGAGAGCACAACCTGACTTATGACTAATGCCCGGCTCGAGTTGAGACCCACAGCGAGAATGATCAAGGCCGGCGCCATCGTGATGAGGCGCCTCAAGAATAGAGGGATCCGGCGCTTTATGAACCCCTGCATGACGACCTGGCCGCTCATGGTGCCGACCGAGGAGCTCGAGAAACCACTCGCGAGCAGGGCCACGCCGAAGATAATCGCTGCGTTGTCGCTGACCAAGACACCGAGTTGCTCGAAGGCCAGGTTGATATCGCCGACGCCGGTTAGTCCATTTGCATAGAAGAGCGCCGCCGCCATAATGAGCATGCTAGCGTTGATGGTGCCGGCGATGGCCATAGCGATCACAACATCTACGAGCTCGAAGCGAAAGATCTTCTTCTTCTCTTAATCTGTCCTACCCACCACCCGCTGCTGAATGAGGGCCGAATGCAGGTAGATCACGTGCGGCATGACCGTAGCCCCGAGTATACCGGCCGCCAAGAGCACGCTCTCGGTACCCGCAAACTGAGGGGTAAAGAGCCCGGCCAGGATCCTCTCGCCCTCAGGCTCGGCGTAAAACATCTGGAAGGCGAAGGCCAAGGCTATTACCCCAACCATGGCAGAGATCGCAGCCTCTAAGGGGCGAAAACCGCGTCGCTGTAATCCGAGGATCCCGAAGGCACCCACCGCCGTCAGAAGCCCCGCCGGGAACAGGGGTATGCCGAAGAGCAAGTTTAGTGCCAGCGCCGCCCCGATAAACTCCGCCAAGTCAGTCGCCATCGCGATGATCTCGGCCTGCACCCAGAGCAGGAGTGTCACCGGCTTCGGAAACCGTTCACGACACACCTCCGGCAGGTTTCGTCCCGTAGCGATGCCGAGCTTAGCCGACATCGACTGAATAAGCATGGCCATCAGGTTCGAGCACAGGATCACCCACAACAGCAAGTACCCGAACTGCGCCCCGCCCGAGATGTTCGTGGCGAAGTTGCCCGGGTCTACGTAGGCTACCGCCGCGACGAAGGCCGGCCCCAGAAAGGGCCACAACTTACGGATACCCCGCCGATCGCCCTTCAAGGACTGGTGCGCCGCCCGCGCGGTCGCGCTCTCACCCGGCAGAACCCCCTCAACGCCTCTAATGGTTTCTTCGGTAATACGCTCGCTCATCCGGATTCCTATGCAACATTAAGGTTTTAGGCTAAACTAACGATAAGAGCAGCCGTGCCCAAATGTCAAGCCCTGTTATCTTGAAAAAAAGGGGTGGTGCGTCTAGCATGGGCAACGAGATGAACGGTCCACCGCTGACTCAATTCCCCTCCTCTTCGGTACAGGATTACTTGAATGCGATGTGGGAAATCGCGGGAGCTGACGTAGCCTCTACCAACGACGGCGCCGGCAGGCTCTCTATCGCGCCAGCGTCGGTTACAAATATGTTCGCGCGACTCCAAGATATGGGTCTCGTCCAGTACCAACGCTATCACGGGGCCTCTCTGACCGCAAAAGGACAAGCCGAAGCTCTGCGGTTGGTGCGTCGCCACCGCCTGATAGAGACCTTTCTGCTCGAAAACCTCGGGTACGCTTGGGAAGAAGTACACGAGGAGGCTGAGCGCCTAGAGCATTCTGTCTCCGACGGGTTCACAGAGCGCCTGGAGGAGTTTCTAGGCTACCCAGACCGTGATCCCCACGGTGCCCTCATCCCAGCGGCCGACGGTACCCTGAAGCCAGATAGCTCCCGGCCCTTGAAGGTGACAGAGACAGGCGAGCGTGTTCGCATCTCCCGAGTGGAACACAGGGACGCCGCAGCACTGAGCTTTTTAGGGGAGCGGGGTCTGGTTCCCGGGAGGCTGCTCGAGGTGAGAGAGGTGCGCACCCTGGACGACATCGTTACCGTCAAAGACGAGGACGGAACCACCCGGTCTATCGGCTCGTCCCTAGCAAGCTCGATTTTCGTTCAGAGCCTATCAGAGTAGGGCCGGAGGAGCCCTTTGAGTAGAACCCTGATCCTGAGATCGCGCTCGCCGTACTCGTTCTGAGCGGACTATTCTACGCGTTGCGCCCGGTCCCGTCTTCCGAGGGTATTCAAGCGCGCGCGGTCGACCTTGAGGTGGGGGGTAACGCCATGACCCCCGACGAGGTCACCCTCAGCGAGGGCGATCAGGCAACATTCAACATTACAACTGACCGCCCGGTCGATCTTCACCTGCACGGCTACGACTTAACAGAGGAGGTCTCGCCGGGCGAGCCGGCCGAACTCTCGTTCGAAGCGAATATTACGGGCCGCTTCGAGATCGAAGAAGAGCAGTCGCATACCGAACTGGGAACGCTGCTTGTGGAGCCACGCTAGGAGGACGAGTCATTAATCGCCGCTTCATCAGCATGATTGTAGCGCTTTTTCTGCTAGCGCTGACTTCGCTGGTAGATGCTAGCCCAACCTTTGCTCACGGCTTAGGACAGGGTTACGACCTCCCGATCCCGCTCTGGCTCTTTCTCTACGGGGCGGCCGCCGCGGTGTTGGTCTCCTTCGTCCCCGTCAGCTTGCTGGCCGACAAGGGGCGTGTCGGAAAAGAGGTGCCGTACCGGTACCCCAGCTTCGATCTACTAAAGTTCCGCCCCTTGCGCGCGGCGCTC
>DATHAB010000106.1:0-45662 GCA_035296885.1 Rubrobacteraceae bacterium | reverse complement strand
TTTCACTAACATTCACTAACCAATAGCAAGCGGAAGGCCAGAGTTTTAAATAGTAGCTCCGGTCCTCTTTTCATGCCCTCCAGTCCTCTGAGTTTCGGAGAACACATCGTCTCGGCATTCCCGTGAATAGAGGGGAGCCTGTGAGAGTACACAAAGACTAAGCACGCCTTTAGGTCCCCTTTAGATCCCCTTTAGGTTCTTCGCTTCCAACTTGGGCATATATATGCATCATATATGCTGAGCGGTGTTCCACCAAAAGGAGAACCATGAGAAGAAAAATCGTCATCCTCTTCATCGCTGCTTTTACCTCGTTATTCAGTGCGGGGGCGTGCGGCGGACAAGGCGAGTAAACGAAGCCGAGCAGGACGTAAAGGAAGCCGAGCAGGATGTAGAGGAAGCAAAGCAGGAAGTAAAGGTCAAGGAAGCGCAGCAAGAAGAAAAGGAGGCGGAGCAGCAAGTAAAGGAAGAGCAGCAGAAAGAAAAGGAAGAGAAAAAGAAGTAAGGGCGAGAGACGCAGAGTCAGATACACCTGCCACCTAGTCAAAGGGCTGGGGCTCTGGTTAGCTTCGGCCCTTCTTTATGTCCTACTAAAGCCTTCGGGTTTCTGAGGATGAGATTTGTCGGACGCTCATGAATAAAGGACAAAAAAAGAGCCAGGGTCTAAAAGCCCTGGCTTTTAGCAACTTCCTCCGCCCCTAGGAGGGCGGCCTCTTGTAACGAGGCGCCTATAGGAGGACCCGTGAAGCTGCCCTACAAGTTAGGAACGTCTAGTCTTTGGAGTCGTCCTCGACAAGGGTCTGCCCGAGGTTGAGGACCGTCGGAGCCCAAAGGCCAACGAAGATGCCCGCTTCCCGCTTGCCGCTTGTATACAGGAAGAGCGAGAGTAGAATGGAGAGCAGGGTGCCTCCCAAATAGATTCCCTTTGACGTGCTCAAAACAACCTCCTCTAGTTAGCTTGATGCAAGCATTGTCGCCACAAAGCGTTGTCTGAAAGTGACAATACGGTAAAAGTCTCTTAATCTTGCGTACGAAATCCTGGTCCGCTTGGCGTACAGTCACTCCCTGGGTGTTGTAAAGCTTGAGCCTCAAAATCTGCTTCTGAATCTCCAAATAACACTTCCAAAACTGATGGTAGCACGAGGGGGTGACTGTCAGTTGTCAGCCCTAGGCTCTTCTCTTGTGGGCCGCCCAGAGCTTCTTTCGCCAGTCTTTACCCCAGCGCGCTTCGGCCGCTTTTCTCATTACATCCTCCGTCAACTTCCCCGAGACGAGTGCCTCCTCATAACCGGCCAGGTATCCGAGGCGGGCGTCCCGCAAGACATAGGGTGCGACCCACGCCGGCAGGTCCAGCCCCCGCCACATCTCCACCATCTCCGCCGCGGACTGAAACCGGGCCTCGTGGGTGTCCGCCCGCCCCAGGCCCTCACCCGCCACTCGGCAGGCCTCGCGTAGCTCGCTAGGGGCAAAGGAATGCCTTCGAGTGTGGTTGGCCAACTCTCGCGGGAGGGTGTACCTTTTCTCGAACATTATTCGCTCTGATCCGTGAAAATCAGGTTAGAGAAGGTGTCTCTGTAGCGCCTCAGCTGCCTAGTGTGCTCGGTCTGCCGCAAGTCCTCGTCCATGTCGTTCGCCTCGAAGTACTTGAGCGGCACGCTCTCACACGGCACTACGTAGTTTGGCGAGCTGACTTCCATACGCCGGGGCTCGTTTTTCACCAAAGGCCCTGGTTTCAGGGACTCAAAAAGAGCTTTGAGTTCCGGGCAATACGCGTGCTTCCTAGCAATCAAGTGGAAAGCTCCCTTTGAACCTCTCACAGGTGCTTGTCTAGCGCTTCACCGCCCCTTTTTTCTAGCAGGACAAGTATCCGCAACGGGAAGCTTCCCGGCAAGTAGCGAATGGCTTTCCGGCTGGTAGACTCTACATACTACGCGAACACAATCGGGGAGAAATCGTGCGCATCCGGGCGAATACGACTATAACACCAGCGGGCAAGGTGAGGGTCAAAACCACTGTCAAACCGGCCCCCATGCTTCCCGCGTTAAAGGCGTCGACCACCTACTCGATAGTACCGGCAGCGACGCCTGCGCGCAAAAAGAAGCGCCAGAAGAAGAAGCGATAGTGCACGGTGGTCATGTTTGTGCGATAGCCCGCATTACCTCCGGCGTGAGGAGCCAGTGTAGGGAACCGGCACCAGGCTTGGGGGTGGCATCGAGGGAGAGGCAGGCTGCGCCGTCTTTCTCGATCTGGATATCTGCACCCTCAGCGTCGCCCATAAGGAGGTATGCGGCCAGCTTGTGCAGAAGCGGTTGGTGCCCGACACCGCCACGGACTCGGCGTTGATGTAGCGCATAAGCACGCTTACGACCTTGTGCAGTGGGTGGTCCGACTTGAGCTGCTCGCAGGAGACGGGCGCGGGCCACCCTTTTTGTTCCATGATCTCCGCCGTCTGCCACGCCCGCGTGTAGGGGCTGCTAAGAACTACCTCTACCTCGGGCACGAGCCGCATGATCCCCCGGCGGCATGCCGGAAGCGTTACTTTCCCTTAGACGGCAACGGGCGTTTTGAATCGTCCGGCCAACGGTCCGCGTCACGCTCGTACGCCACCGCCTGCCGTACGATGTAGAGGTTCAACTAGCTCTACTACCTGTTGAAGCCTGCTTTGAGTTCGTCCCACCATTCGGGGTTTGCTCCGTCGCGGAGAGCCCTGCCTCGTACTTAGAGGTCACAGCTGGCCGGAGTTTTAGATCCCTCTCCATCGCCTTCACGAAACGCTCTAACTCAGAGAGAGCGGTAATTTCAGAAGTATCTACTTCGATCTCGACGCACGCGAGGCGTACCGGCTCTTTGCCGGCACCGAGTGGTATCTCCGAAGAGTCGAGCGCAACCTCCCCGACCCTTACGGCCTCGGCAGAACCGCCGGGTTGCATATTCTTCAGATTCGCGACCTGCTTATCGAGAAGATCGAAGGTCTGGCGACGGGTGTGGATCTCGAATATCCGGCGCAACTCGCGCGCATCAACTAAATCCCTGAGACAAGTGCCGACGGGACCGGACGCCGCAAGTAGTGCCTCGACCTTGTCGCTCTTTAGCGGCTCGGAGACCTCACGGCGCCTGTGGAGGTTACCCTCAGCAGGGATCAGAGACTTCATCGTCGCGTCGGAGTCACCTCCCCCCTCCCGACGGATGCGCAGCGCATGCCCAGTATGGTAGAGCCGCCAGTCTTTGGTGTCGTAGTAGGTGTCTACAAGGTCGTTCGAGGACCCTTCAAGAACGACAAGCCCGGCCTTTTCGAGGTGACCGAGAAGCCACTCCTCGGCTTCTTCGAGACCCTCTGGCGCATCGTACTGCCACTCTATCTCTTGCCGATCCACGCTGCAAGGCAATATAGCAGTTGGCAGTTACAAAAGCCCCTGACCGAGACCCTGCAAACTAACCGGATGCAACGCAGAGTCGGGCGCGGTCGCCCAACTCCCGCATGGCACGTGTCCTCGGGGCTCTCAAGTCGCCGGGCCCAGACTATATTCGGTCCTCATCGAAGCGAGCTTTGAGCACCGGCTACCCGAATCATGAAGAACTCGTCGAGGTTGGTCTAAGATCGCTATAAAGCGCACCCTCTCGAGCAAAGGATGCCGCTCATCCTTTGCCTGTGCCAGTACGCGCTCGTTGAAGCCGAGCCAGGAGAGCTCGCAGTTTATGTACAGCGACGGGTCAAAGAGGTTTGTCTTTTTCTCGGCGACATCAATTTACTTCTCCCTTACCAGGTCTCCTGCCTTTGGGGCTTCGTCGGCCATAGTGAGGATAGCACCCTCTATCATCCCCCTTCGGGTCACGATGAGAGAGGGCTTGCCGAAGTGCTCCAACACGGCCGCGAGTGTGATAATCGCCGCCGGCAGAACGCGCGCCCGAGAAAGGCGAGAACTCCTCCCGTGCCAGAACTGCCGATGGCTTCGTACAGATCTCCGCCGCAAGTCTCCTAAGACACTCCAAGGTAGGACGCCCCCCACTAAGCTTGGGTATCGTCCGGGCCGAGCCTCCTATCGCTACTACGAACGCGCCCTCGGCCATGTCCCACCCCGGTAACGTCGCGAGCACGACCTTGTGGAGCGTTGCTAACTCCTCAGGCTTCGGGGGCTCATGGTACACGTAACGCTCGGTGAGGCGGTTAGAACCTAAGGGCTGAGAGATTTGCTTCTCAAGTCCCGTAGAGATGTCGCCTAAAGCGAGTTGGCCGACCGCCCCCAAGCGACGAGCGCGTTGTCATCCTCCCGCGTGAAGCTTGCCCCCAAGTCGAGACCACACCGCGAAAACCCAATAGGGCCTCTTATTCTCCTGAGACTAGACGCATCTTCTAGTCCGTCCTTTCGCGTATCTACTCGATCCTCTCGGCCTTCACCCCCAAACCCAAGCGAGCTGAAATCTTCTCCCCCCGCCACCGGCAGGACCACGCCGTTTTTTACCTCGCCGACCAGTAGGTGGATGGTGTTCGAGCCTACGTCGATGACCGACTTCGTGCTGCTCACGCCACCTCCGTAGGACCTATCGGCCTCAAGCGTCCTGTGTCACCGGTCCTCCCGTTTCTCTGGTACCCCGCACTCTCTTACAACAACCAATCATATAACCCGCGTCCCACGTGGTATACAGGGATCCTGAGAACGATTCTCGATAAGAAAACGTTGCGCGGCCTTCGTGGGCCGGAGTACTGACGGGAGGAGACCATCTCCAAGAAAAAGCGTCTCAAAGCGAGGAGGAGCGATGGCTCTTCGAACGGGGCCGTGACCGTAGCGGAGGCCAGGGCAAAGCCCACAGCGAAGGTTCGGGACTACGAGTCGCACGTGTTCGTCTGCACAGGTGGCGACTGCAAAAAGCGCGGAGCGAAAGACATGAGGAAAGCTCTCAAAGAAGAGCTCCGTTCGGAAGGGCTACTTAGCGAGGTCCGGCTCGACGCCGTCGACTGCCTCGGCCTGTGCAAGCACGGCCCAAACGTCGTCGTCTATGACCGGGCGCAGCCAAAGGGCACCTGGTACCTGGGCCTCCTTGAGGAAGATGTCCCCGAGGTTGTCGAGCGACACCTGAAGAGCGGCGAGCCCGTGGAGCGACTCGCGGCGGACCGGTGTCCCCCAAAGGCCAAAAAGAAGTAGCAGCCGAACGGGTATGAGGACTAGTCCCACTCAGATCTCGTCGTGGAGACGAGGTTAGCTGACGGAGACCAGCTCGGCTTGAACTACGAGCCGCTGAACGTAGTCGGGGAGCGTGCAGGTCTGGAGGGTGATAACGCTCTTGCCTGGAACTGGTTCTGTAGGGCTCCAGTCGAAGGGGCCCGAGACATACTCGTTAAAGACCCTGTACGTATACTTCGTGCCGTCTGAATCGGTCAGTAAGACCTGGTCACCGTTCTCCAGCACGTCGAGGTCGTAAAATACCAAAAAGCTCCTGGTACCCGGCCAGCCCATGCGGTGACCGGCGATGTACACGTTACTCCCCTCCTCCCAGGGAAAGTTCGGAAAGCCCGTGTCCTGCACGTGCTGGGCGCTCGTCTCCATGGAGCTCTCGTCGTTCAATGGGGTGTCGTAGACAGGCAGGTCCTCCACCCGCGCCATCTTAGGGACGGTAAGGTAAAGCGTCGTGTCGGTAGGGGCGACGACGGCAGGCTCCTCGTCGCTCGTGGCGTTCTCCACGACCTTCTGAACTGGCGAATCTCCGCCCATGAGGGCGTACCCTACGAGGCCCAGGCCGGCGAGCACGAAGAGCAGGGCGAACACGGAGACTATCCACCGCGCGGAGACCGTCCGCCGCGTCTTCACTCGCTTCGCCTTATACCTGTTCATCGCCATTGCCTTTCTTTAGACCCTACCTACCCGCGTACTTCGCCAATAATTTATACGTCGAAGATAACGTACGGATTACAGAACATATAGATTACAGAAAAATTACCGTTTTGTTGCGGCTTTTCGGACGCAGCTCCAGAATATTCAGGGGGATAGTGGCGGAAGATTTTGCGTGTCACTATAATCCCATCCATAAAGGCAGGGGTTGCTAAGGAGACCACATGAAGGTAGGAGTACCTAAGGAGATAGTTGAAGGCGAACGGCGAGTAGGCCTCGTGCCCGAGACCGTCGGGAGGCTCGTCAAGCAGGGTTACGAGATCGTCGTCGAGACCGGGGCAGGCCAGGACTACAACCTCGACGAGAACTACGAGGAGGCCGGGGCCCAGATAGTCTCGAACTCCGAGGACGTCTACGCCGACGCCGACATTATCGTCAAGGTGTCGCCGCCGACGGAGGACGAGGTTGGGCAGATGCACGAGGACCAGGTCCTCGTCTGCTTCCTCAACGGGCCCGAACACCCTGAGCTCGTCAAGCAACTCGCCGACGCCGGGATTACCGTCTTCTCCAACGAGTTCGTACCCCGCACCGGTGTGGCGCAGAGCATGGACGCACTCTCGTCGATGGGCTCGATCTCGGGCTACAAGTGCGCCATTATCTCAGCCGATACCTTAGGCAAGTACGTCCCAACACTGTCCACCGCTGCTGGCACCACGCCAGCGGCGAAGGTCATCGTCTTGGGTGCAGCGGTCGCGGGGCTTCAAGCGATCGCCACTATGCATCGTCTCGGGGCCGAAGTGTTCGCCTACGACATCATGCCCGCGGTCAAGGAGCAGGTACATTCTGTAGGCGGTACTTTTATAGACTCAGCCGACCTCGAGGAGGAAGAGGAAGACGAAGAGCCCCCCCTGGAAGAGCAAGAGTACGAGCCCGCAGCCTGGCGCAGGGTCATGGAATTCTTCGGGTTCTACTCCTTCGTCAGGCCGCCAGAGCCCGAAGAAGACCCGGAAGCCTACGAGGAGGATGAGGAAGAGGAGGAAGAAGAGCAGCAGGAGGGGCCGTTCTCAGAGGAGAAGCAGGAAGAGGACTACAAGCTCGTCCGCGAGCACCTTCGAGATACGGATATCGTCATAACCACGGCGATCATACCCGGCGCTCCGCCGCCTACCCTGATCACGCAGGATATGGTGGAGGAGATGAAGCCTGGGTCGATCATCGTGGACCTGGCCGGCGGCAACTGTGAGCTCACCGAAGTCGGCGAGACCATCGAGCACGAGTACGTCTCGATTATCGGCCCCGTCAACCTGCCGAGTAAGATGCCTATCCACGCAAGCCAGCTCTACGCGCGCAACATGCAGAGCTTCATAGACCACATCGTCGAGGACGTCTCCGAAGAGGATGCCGACGAGAAGGACCTCCAGATAGAGCTGGATTTCGAGGATCACATAATAGACGGGATGTGTATCGTTCACGATGGCGAGATCAGGTACGACGACATCCGCGAGGCGCTAGAAGGCGCCACCGAAGAAAGCGAGGCTTAAAGGTCAATGGAACAACTGTTAGCGCAGCTCGCTATCTTCGTCATAGCCGCGTTTTTGGGGTGGGAGCTGATCCAACGGGTACCACCCCTCCTTCACACGCCGCTCATGAGCGCGACGAACGCCATCCACGGCGTAGTACTGGTGGGCGCCATGCTCGCTCTAGCCGCCGGGGGCGACCTCTTCACTAGGATAATAGGCTTTATAGCCGTCGTCTTCGCAGCGATGAACGTGGTGGGCGGCTTCTGGGTAACACACCGGATGCTCGGGATGTTCAAGCCTGATTGGGCCAGGAAGAAGAAGAAGGGCTAGGGTATGGAGCAGATAGCAACGTTCATAGCCTACCTGGTCGCAGCCGGGCTGTTCATCATCGGCATCCGCCGCCTACGCGAGGCGGAGACCGCCCGCTCCGGAAACACTTTAGCCGGCCTGGGGATGATCATAGCCCTCGTCGCGACGCTCTTCGTGGGCGAGTTCACGCCCGACCTTATTAACGCCCTGGGAATCGGAGTTGGAGTGCTCTTAGGGTCGGTCCTCGGGGCGTTCTCGGCCCAGAGGGTGCCGATGACGGCGATGCCCCAGATGGTCGCCACTTTCAACGGTCTGGGCGGCGGGGCGATCGCGCTCGTGGCAGTCTCGGAGTTCTATCAGGGCAGGGCGACGAGCTGGGTCGCCGTGATCACGGCGCTGTTGACCGTGATTATCGGGTCGATAAGCTTCTCGGGGAGCATCGTGGCGGTCAGCAAGCTCCAGGAGATCGCCCTCTCCGGTTCGGTCACGTTCCCGGGGCAGCAGGTAGTGAACGCCATCATCGTCCTGCTCATCCTGGCCCTGAGCGCGAACGTCCTAGCCGGTGGGGCGATCGCGGAGGTCGTAGGACTCTCCTCTTTCCTCACGCCTTTTGTCACCATACTTATCCTCCTCGTCGCCTCGCTTATCCTGGGCTTTTTGTTCGTGATACCCATAGGCGGGGCAGACATGCCCGTCGTCATCTCGCTCCTGAACGCCTTCACCGGGCTCGCGGCAGCAGCTTCGGGGTTCGTACTCAGCAACTACGCCCTCCTCATCGGCGGTACGATCGTCGGCGCCTCGGGAACTATCCTCACCCAGCAGATGAGCAGCTCTTTGGGGCGTCCTCTGAGCAGCATCGTCTTCCAGGGCATCGTCGCCCCGGAGCAGGACGAGGAAGAAGAGGAGAGGGAGGTCCACGAGGCCAGCGCCGAGGAAGTAGGCTCGTACCTCAAGAACGAAGCAGAGAAGATCATCATGGCGCCAGGCTACGGCCTCGCCGCCTCCCAGGCCCAGGGCGCGATGTACGAGCTTATGCAGGCGCTGGAGGACGAGGGCAAGGAGGTAAAGTTCGCCATCCACCCCGTCGCGGGGCGCATGCCCGGGCACATGAACGTCCTCTTGACGGAGGCCGACGTACCGTACGAGCAGCTCTACGACATGGAGGACATCAACCCCGAGTTCGAGGAGACAGACGCCGTGATCATCGTCGGCGCCAACGACGTCGTCAACCCGGTGGCCAGGGACGAAGAGAAGCAGACCGCCATCTCCGGCATGCCCATCCTCAACGCCGACCACGCGGAAAGGGTGATCTTCATCAAGCGCTCGTTGGGCCCCGGCTTCGCCGGCGTGGACAACGAGCTCTTCTACCAGGATAACACCTGGATGTTCTTCTCCGACGCCAACCAGGGCCTCCATGACATCGCCGAAGCCGTAAAGAACGCGTAGGGCGTAGCCGCCAGCTTTTTAGGGTGCGCGGCGCACGTTCGTCGCGCACCCAGCTTACGAAAGTAACGCAGCGGAGAACCGACGGCCCGGCGAACCGCGGCCAAGATATGAGCACGTTCTCTATTTTGGGAGATTACCAAGCGAATTACGTAAACTTTGTTCAAGTCGCACCGACGGCGCGGCATAGAGGAGGACGGCAAGTGGAGCCGACGGAGTCCCCGCTTTACCGGTAGTTTGTTGAACACGGTTGCGGGCGGCTCGCGTATAGATAGGAGGGGTACTTGATGGCGCTTCTCGGGGCGATTCTATCGCCCTCCGGGCATATCTTCACCGATCGGCCTGGCCCATCCGACCCATCGTTTCTGCTTCCATCAGACTACCGCTATGGCTCGCGACTTCCTACCGGCACTTTACGGGACTCTGTGTCGGCGAGAAATGCACTCTGGGATCTCGCAGCGGGTTCCTGTCCTGTAACCGCAACGCCTCGAGGCAGCCGTCCCGGAACTACGCGGAGGGACCGTAGTCGGCGCGGCGAGTTATTGACCGCACTCGGAAGGTCAACTACACTCGGCTGGGGAATACCCAAGGGAAAAGGAGGAAACGAGAAATGGCCCTTGAGAAGTACACGACCACCGTCGTAGGTGCTTTCAGCCTTCCGCGCTGGTACGAGGTGCTGCAGAAGCAGGTCGAGGCAAGAGCGCTAAGCATGGAAGACATGCGAGACGCCCAGTGGCGTTGCACGCAGACCGCGCTCGTGGACCAGGAGGCGGCCGGGATCGACGTCGCCAACGGCGGCGAGATGCACCGGCGCCAGAACAACCGTCACGCCCCCCCGAACGCGATGCTCAACTTCTTCTGGCAGAAGATACCCGGGTTCGAAAAGGACCCGACCGCGGAGTATGGGATCGTGACCCGGCCCAGGAACATCACCCCCAAGGACCCCAACGTGTTCCATCCGGCGGCCGTATGCACCGAAAAGATCGAGTACGGGGACCTCGGGCTGGTCGAGGAGTTCCAGTTCGTCTCCAAGTACGCCAGGGATCCCGACAACGTGAAGGTCACCATGACCGGCCCGCACATGCTAGCCAAGGTCGCTCACGACGAGCACTACGGCGACGACCTTCCCGCGATGATGATGGATCTGGCGGAAGTGATCAACCAAAACTTCAAAGAGCTGGAGGAGGGAGGCTGCAAGCACATCCAGCTTGACGAGCCGCTGTTCGCGGTCGGGGGGATCAAGAGGGAAGAGGTGGAGGCGGCTATCGAGGCCAACAACCAGTGTTGGGAGGGCGTCGGGGCTTTCAGGTGGCAGCACGTCTGCCAGGGCAACTACGCCGTCGGGGAGGACTACGACGGCCAGATTGGTCACCGCTACTTCGACATCGAGCCGTACCCCGTCGAACTTATCTGTCAGCTCGAGTGCGACGCCATCATGAACGAGGGAGACATGACCCCCAAGTACGAGGGGTACCTCAAGGACCAGCAGCTCGCGGTCGGAGTCGCGGACGTGCAGGATCTGAACGTCGAGTCTCCGTATACCTTGGTCGAGCGGATCAACGAGTGGGGAGGATCGTGGTTGTCGCCCGAGCAGACGCTTATCACGAGCTCGTGTGGGATGAACCACCTCCCCCGGGAGGTCGCTTTCGGGAAGCTGGCGGCGATGGCGGGAGCTAGGGACGTTCTGCGCGGCGTCCTGGCCCCAGCCTAACCGTCTAACCCTCCGGTACAACTGTGTGATACGCGAACGTGGGGGAGCAAGTCACACTCGACCTGCCCCTCTACTTCCGCTGAAAAACCACCGTTATAGGAGCCGCCGCTGTTCCGACAATCCGGGACAGCGGCGAAGTCCTGTCGGAGTCCGCTCGTTAGTGCTTCAGGCGCTCTTGCGCTGCTGTGAGACGTATCGCATGAGGCCATCGACCAGCATCTCGTAGTTGGCCGCGAGCTCGTAACGCTCGGAATCTCCGGGGGCGGCGCCTTCCTGGACGAGCTCCTCGTCGCCTATGACCTGGAGCTCCTCGATGATCTCCTCCCTGGAAAGCTCTTCGTCCATGCGCTCCTCGACCAGGAGCAACCACTCCTCCAGGCGTTGCCCCAACTCGTTCAGGTGCCGCTCCACGTCCTCGTAACAGCCGAAGTGTGTGGGGTACAGGCTCTCCGGCGCTATCTTGCGAATGGCTTCGAGGCTCCCCTTCCAGGCCTCGATGTTTACCTCCGGTGGGGGGGTTGGGGGCTTGATGTACGACTGGCCGGGCAAGCGTACCCCTGCTATGTCCCCAGCGAAGAGCGCGCCAGACTCGGGCTCGTAGAACGCCATGTGATGATAAGCATGCCCCGGCGTGTCATGCGCCACGAGAACGCCGCCCGCCACCTCGATCTCTTCACCGTCCTTGAGCTCCCTAAGACGATCCTCCGGCACGGGCCTCATCTCGCCGAAGAACTGGTCCATGACCTCCTCGCCGTAGATGCGCGTAGCGCTCTTAAGGAGCGTCGAAGGGTCCGCCAAGTGCGGGTAACCAACCTCGTGTATATAGAAAACGGCGTTCGGCAACAACTCTACCAGGTTCCCCGACGCTCCGGCGTGGTCCAGGTGAACGTGGGTCAGCAAGACCTTCTCAACATCTTCGGGGGCGACGCCGCGGTCTTTCAGACCTTGCATGAGGTTCTCGATGCAGGTCGTGGGACCGGTCTCAACGATCGCGGTCGGGCCATTACCCCCTAGGAGGAAGGAGGCTATGATCTCCTCCGTATCCATAAAACGCAGGTCTATGATCTCTGTCTTCATGCTCTCTTCCCCGTCAAGTCGCTTCGTGGGGCCGTCCGCCGCCTCGAACCGGAGATTATACAGGTCCTCTCTGCTAGACTCTTCGCGCTACTAAACGCCGACCTCGAGAGGATGCCTCTTGGACCTGAACCTCATGCGCGAGCTGTCGGTCTCGACGGATTCCAAGATCGTCTTGCTCGTCTTAGACGGGCTCGGCGGGCTCCCGAACGAAAGCGGCAAGACCGAACTCGAGGCCGCGAACACCCCAAACCTCGATGCTCTTGCCGCCCGTTCCGACCTAGGCCTGAGCAGGCCTATAGCCGCCGGAGTTAGCCCCGGGAGTGGTCCCGGCCATCTAGCCCTCTTCGGCTACGACCCATTGAAGTACGAGGTTGGACGCGGCGTCCTGAGCGCTCTGGGCGTCGGGCTCGCGCTCAAGGAGAACGACCTGGCGGCCAGAATCAACTTTGCCACCAAGGACGAGTCGGGCAGGATCTCCGACCGACGCGCCGGCCGCATCGCCACCGACGAGGCCAGAAAACTCGTAGACCTCCTCAACGAAAACATTAAGCTCGACGCCGTCGATGTTTTCCTCACCCACGAAAAAGAGCACCGGGCCGTCGCCGTCTTCCGGTCCGAAGGACTATCTGATGCCCTCTCCGACTCCGACCCTCAAAGAACAGGGCTCGAACCCCTCCCCGTCAAGCCCGCGAACGGCGCAAGGGGCGAAGCAAAAAAGAGCGCCGAGCTAGCTAACACCTTTATAAGGCAAGCGGACGAGATCCTCGCGGGCCAACATCCGGCCAACACCGTGCTCTTGCGCGGTTTCGGGATGCACCCGGCGCTCCCGAATTTCGACGAGATCTACAAGCTCCGCGCGGCGGCCATCGCCGGCTACCCCATGTATAAGGGCCTCGCCCGGCTCGCCGGCATGGAGGTTCTCGTAGAGGGCGAAGACATCGCTGGCCAGTTCGAAGCCCTCAAGGAGAACTGGGCCCCCCACGACTTCTTCTTCGTCCATATCAAGGCCACTGACGCCGCCGGGGAAGATGGCGACCCTGGCCGGAAGGCCACCATGATCGAGGAGGTAGACGCCCTAATCCCCGACCTTTTAGACCTCTGTCCTGCCGTCCTCGCCATCGCTGGTGATCACTCAACGCCTACAAAGATGAGAAGCCACTCCTGGCACGCGGTCCCGTTACTCCTCCATTCAGAGTACACCCTACCGACCGCCGAGAGCTTCGGGGAGCGCGCCTGCGCTGGCGGTTCCTTAGGCGTCTTTCCGTCAGAGGAGATCATGGGCCTTCTCATGGGTCACGCCCTCAAACTCAACCGCTACGGCGCCTGAACTGTTCGGGCCAACAGGGAGAGCGCCTCGCGGCACTCGAAGAGGAAATAACCTCCTGCCGGCGCTGCCCGCGCCTCGTCGAGTGGCGCGAACAAGTCGCCCGTGAGAAAAAGGCCGCCTACTCTAGCGAGGAATACTGGGGCCGCCCTATTTCGGGTTTCGGAGATCCGGACGCCCGGGTGGTCGTCTTCGGGCTGGCCCCCGCGGCTCACGGTGCCAACCGCACCGGCCGCTTCTTTACCGGCGACCGTTCCGGCGACTTCCTCTTCGGCGCCCTCTACCGCACTGGTTTCTCAAGCAGCCCGGTCTCTCGCAGGGCCGGCGACGGCTTGCGTTTGTACGGGCTATGGATTTCGGCCGCCGTCCGCTGCGCACCACCGAAGAACAAACCCACCCCAGCCGAACGCGATGCCTGCCTCCCCTACGCCGCCCGCGAGTTCGAACTGCTCCCTTGCGCGAAGGTCGTCGTCTGCCTCGGCGCCTTCGCCTGGGACGCAGCCCTGAGAATATTCGAGGTTAAACCGAAGCCCACCTTTGCTCACGGCGCCGAGCGTACAACTCCTTCTGGTCTCAACCTGCTTGGCTGCTACCATCCCTCCCAGCAAAATACCTTCACCGGCGTCCTCACCGAGCCCATGCTCGACGCGGTGCTCCTGCGGGCAAGGGAGCTTGCGCAAAGCGAAGCTTCTTAGCCGAAAATCGAAGCAATTAGAACGATTTACTCTCGAAAGCCTTAACAACTCCTCAAACCGCAGTCAAAGGCTACGCAGTAGAAGCCTGTCAGAAATCGCCGAGAGTAAAGGATGTATAGAAAAGGCGGGCCTGGATACCGAAGAGCGAGCCTGACAAAGTAGGGGAAACCGCTCGCGATATAGGAGTCCGGCATGACCCTGAGCTAGTGAACCTCGTCGTCGCGGCGCTCCCTTTCGGCTGGAGGACGTCCAGCTCTAAGTAGGCAAACTGTGTCCCCTCTCTGCTAGGATGAGCGGGTCAAACGGATGAGGAGAGTAGCTGGCGCGGTGGTGCGGGTCATGGTCATCTTCGGCGGACGCAGTGGGGAGCATGGGATCTCTCTGGTCTCTGCCCGTGCAATCATGGACGCTTTACGTGCTCGCTACGAGGTACTCCCCGTCGGCATAACTCGAGAGGGGGCCTGGATCTCCTCGGGCGACCCTATAGGCGAACTCGAATCCCGCGCCCGCAAGCTTGCAGGTAGCCCCACGAGCCCCGGCACAGACTCTAACAAGGTCCTCGCGAGTCCGGTCCTAGCCACGGACAAGCTGTATAGTGATTTAGGTAACGTGGATGTCGTCTTCCCCGTTCTGCACGGTCCCTACGGAGAAGACGGTACTATCCAGGGCATGCTCGAGCTCACGGGCGTCCCCTACGTAGGCTCGGGAGTCCTCGCCAGCGCCGTCGGTATGGATAAGTTGATGATGAAGAAGATCTTCGCCTTCCACGATCTCCCGCAAGTGAGCTGGCTTGGCCTTACCCGCAAAGAGTGGGAAGAAGATCGACAACACTGGGTCCGAGAGGTGGAGGACTCTCTTAGCTACCCCTGCTTCGTCAAGCCTTCGAACCTCGGCTCTAGCCTCGGCATCAACAAGGCAACGAACGCCGAGGAGCTGACGAGCGCCCTCGACATCGCAGCCAAGCTCGACCGGCGCCTCATCATTGAGCAGGGTGTGGACGCCCGCGAGATTGAGGTCTCCGTGCTCGGCAACGAAGAAACGGAGGTCTCGGTTCCGGGCGAAGTGGTCCTCGCCGAACACGAGTTCTACGATTATGAGGCCAAGTACACCGCAGAGGGCTGCAAGGTTGTAGCCCCCGCCCAAATCCCTAGCGAAGCCGCAACGGCGCTTCGGCGTATAGCTTGCGTCGCCTACAAGGCTATAGACGCCGCCGGCATGGCCCGGGTGGACTTCTTTCTCGAACGTGGCACCAACGAGTTGCTCCTCAACGAGATCAACACCATCCCCGGCTTCACCCCCACGAGCGTCTATGCCCGGTTGTGGGCCGCAAGCGGCTTGCCTTATGAGCAACTCCTCGAGCGTCTTATACAGCTCGCCCTCGAACGACACAATAGAGGTGCCTAGAAAGTTGGCCCTGCGTTACCTTCTAGCCCTGGTCCTCCAGGGCGAAACCACAGGCGAGACCACCGGCATCATAGAAGGGGCCGCAGATACTGCCCGGCAAGCCTCCGAGGAGACGGGGCTCGCCTTGAGCGGAGTTAAGGAGTTTTTTACGAGCATAATATACTACCTGACCGGCCCGACTTTTATCGCCAACGTGGCGGCGACGGTTGTTGTCGTCGCTCTGGCGGTCATCTTCTACCGCGTCGCTGTCCGCCTGATACCACGCATCCTCATGTGGTGCAGGCCCGAAGACGAGGCCCATGACACCGCAGCTCTCGCCTGCATAAAGCGCCAGGACACCGCCGTCGCGCTCGTCCGCAACACTTTACGCTACATAACCTTCGCCCTCGTCACGCTCTTCGTCGTGAGCATCTTCCTTCAAAACGTCCTACTAACCGTCGCAGGCGCGTCCATCCTGGCGGCCATCTTGGGCTTCGGCGCACAGAACTTCTTGCGCGACATCATCGCCGGGTTTTTCATACCCTTTGAGAGACAGTACAACGTCGGGGACTTTGTAATGGTCGAGCCTACCAAGGCCTCGGGGCTGGTCGAGGAGTTTGGCTTAAGGACCACCAAGATCCGGGCCCTCTCTGGCGAGCTTATCTATATCCCCAACGGCTCTTTGCCCGGCGTGACTAACTACATCTCCGGCCAGCAACGCTTCACTATCGAGGTGCAGCTCAAGGACGAGGAGGCCGAAAAGCGCGTACTTGAAGAGATGCAGGAGGGCCACGAGCTCTACCTAGACCCGCCGCGCCTGGTAGGACGCGACGAGACTACCGAAGGAGGCCCCCGCCTTCGTCTCCTGGCGGACGTCCTCCCCTCAACCGCCTGGCTCGTCGAGGAGAACTTGGTCGAGCGCATAAAGGCTGCAGCCGGAGAAGACAGTCTGGCCGGCGACCCGCTGATCTACAAGGTGGACAGCCGTAACATCCAGCGCCTAAGGGAGTTCATTCCGGAGGAATAGGAAGCGCAAGCTTAACCAGCAGCAAGCCTGTCTGGTACCGACGCTGCCAGTATCTACGACGCCACCAAAGCTATAACCGAGGCTAAACTGATGGCAACTCGCCGGCGTAAACCAGGCGCTAGCTCTCGGGTGGCTTTGGCTTCCAATCTCCTCGCAAGTGCCCGTTCTTCTCGGCCTTCTCGCGGACCTGGCGTTCGCGCTCAAGCCTGTCGGCGGTCTCTGCAAGGAGTTTCTTTACCTTCTCCAGGCGGCCCTTCTCGGAAGGAAGTTCCAGGATCTGCTGTCGCGTCTCGAGGTCGAACTCGATGCGCCCAGCGATGGTAAACGAGAGGTTGCGGTAGGGCGGCTCTATCTCTATGTCGATCGATCCCTCCGTCGCCACTTCGACCACCCGCTCCAGAAGAGCCACGCACTCCTCAGCTAAAGTGGTTACATCTTCCTCCAGCCCTTCTTCGATGTACTCTACGTCCCCCACGTAGTACGGCTTACCAGCCATGATATTGTTTAGCTTAAAGCGCCGCGAACCCTCGACCAGGATTACGAGCCGCCCATCTTCGAAGCGCTGCACGAGTTCGACGATCTTCGCCGTACACCCTACCTGCCGTGTCCCAGAATCGTCGGCCAAGACCATCCCGAACTCCGTCCCCAACTCCAGGCACTCATTCACCATCTGCTTGTAGCGCTCTTCGAAAATGTGCAGCGGCAAAGGCGTCCCCGGCATCAGCACTACGTTTAGCGGGAATAGCGGTATATCCGCCAAGGTCGATCTCCCTCTCTTCTCTCCCCCTATTTTATAGGAAGCCCTCTTCGCCGGTGCGTGGTACGAGGTGGACGAGGCACACCGCTGGGGAGAGTTCCTACTTTATGCAGGAGTAAAGTGCTAAAGCAGGCGAAGTGCTCTCCCTTCAAAATGGCCCTCTTAGGACGCCGTTACTCGTCCTTACTGATCCAGTACGTAAACAAGAATGCTCCACAGTAGATGATGAGGATTAGGAAAAATCCTGCGATAAAGCGTGGTATCGAGACTCCCGCGCCGGCCTCCTGTAGAAGTAGCAGGGCGAGCACTATTGTCTGACCTCTATACTCTCGCCCGCCGGACAACTTTCGGGCGTCACCTCCTGCTCTAGTGTGACGCAGTTGTAGATCAGGTACCCCGGCTCGTTGTCTACCCTACGCGCCGTCTCCCGGGTGTAGCCCATGGTCATCATCGTGAGCACGACGGTCACGGCGCAGGCCATTAGCGCGAACTGGCTCCACCGGCTCGCGCGCCCCCAGTAAAACCCGGTGGCGGTGGCCCTCAGGTACAGCGCCACGATAAAGAAGCCTACTATCATCAGCCCGATCAGGCCGATGTACTTCCAGGGGTACATCTGTCCGAGCGGTATCTTCGTACCCTCTCCGCTACCGAACACCAACCCTAGCTGGGGTACAAAAGATGCATCCGCCGGGATGATGTTGAGCACGGTGAACAGGGCCATAAAGCCTAGAGCGCCGACCGACATCTTATGCAGCACGGGTATAGGCTTAACGGCGAACCTTAGCTTGTGTATAAAGTAAGCTGTGGAGGCGATGCTCAGGACCGCGATCCACACGACGAGCATGTTAAAAACCCAGGCCTTGTCGCCCAGCATAATGGTCTCGAACGCCTCAGGTGAACTCTCCCTTATGCTTTTGAGGTACCCATAACCGATAACCGGCTGGAGGATAAGGAACCCAAACCCCCAGGTGAGCCCCCAGTGACCCATCCAGTCGTAGTACTCCCTATCTTCTTCCCGGGTGCTCTTCAAGTATCTCCAGGCACCCCAGCCCGCGATCAAAAAGCCCGCGTACGAGAAGTTGCCGACAAAGCGATGCATGTTCAACGGTACCATCGTCTGGTTCAAAAAGGTCCGGGCCACGTCGCCTACCGGAGCCTCTGCCGGGGTGAGCATGTAGCTTGCCACCGCGTCGATCATGGTCATCGCCATGAGCCCGAAAAAGCCTGCGATCATGCCGAAGACCACGTGCAGGCTCTTGCGGTAGGCAAGCTTGTCCCAGACGTTGTACCAGGCGTAGACGATAACGATCTGGCCCAAGAACATGAACGCTTCGACGAGGAACACCCAGAAAAAGATGTTCTGCAAGTACGCGAAGAAGATCGGGAACAGCGTCACCAACGCCAGCACGAACGTGATCGCTAGAGCCGCCCCCGAGGCGAAGAGCAAGACCAAAAACCGAGCCAGGTTGCGGGCGAAGCGCTCGTACCTCGGCTGCTTGGTGATCATCCCCAGGTACTCGCTCGTGGCGGCGATGAGGACCCCCCCGATGATGAAGGTGGCGAAGAGTATGTGCGTCTGGACCAGAGTGGCTATGACAACGTTCTTGCCGATTATGGGGACGTCGAGATTACCTACCGGCATTCGCTAACCCTTCTAGGCCTCGCCGCCAGGAAAGTTAATGATCCGGCTCAAACCCAGGAGCATGTTCACTAGAATCGTGGCGATGACCAGAAGTCCGATGATCGTCGCGAACGGCCGCTTCAAAGGGCTGTGGTGGGGGCTTCGATCGAGCCACGGCACCGCGAAGAGCAGCATAACAAAGACCGTCGGTACCACAACGGCGCCAAAAGCGACCAGGACGTACCCCGGGAAGAACATGAGCATCTGCTCGTAGAAGAAGAAGAACCACTCCGGCCTGGGCACGTAGTCGACGGTCGCCGTATCAGCCGGGTCGGTCAAGGGCGCTGGCGAGACGTACGAGAGCACCACGCAGGCCAGAAGTATGAGCGTCGAGACGGCCAGATCGAAGAGCACCTGCTTCGGGAAGAAGGCTATGGTCTCGTCCGGGCGCTCGTAGACGTTCTCCTCGGTGATTACCTCTTCTTCGACCGGCCTGGCCTTGCCGGTGGCTGGTGTGTACATCTATCTACACCTCTCTTCCATAAGCCCGTACGCGCAGCATACTAGCAGGGTATAAGCCACAAGTATGAACGCTCTTACTCCCGGTCGGCCCGATCTCGCCGGCCAACGTAGCGCTCGCCCTCATCCTCCTCGTACCTCTCGAACTCCTCCAGGCGCTGCCGCTCGTGCAGCTTCGCCAGCCGGTTGGTGTACTCGAACTCGCTCCCAAAGACCCCATGCCGCCTGAGTAGGTAAAGGTGTATGCCGATGAACGGCGCCAAAGCCGCCGGCAACAACCACACGTGTATCGCGAAGAAGCGCGAGAGCGTCGCCGGCCCGATCACGTCCCCGCCGAGCAGAAAGTGAGTCACCTGGGCGCCTACAAACGGGGAGTAGGAGCCGATCTTTATGCCCACCACAGAAGCCCAGAACCCGTCTTGATCCCACCGCAAAAGATAGCCGGTGAACGCCAGCACGATCACGAGCAAGAGGAGTATCACGCCGACTACCCAGTTAAGCTCGCGGGGCGCCTTGTATCCGCCTGAGAAGAACACCTGGGCCATGTGAAGACCTATGACCACCAGAAGGAAGTTCGCCGACCAGTAGTGGATGCCCCGGATCATGGTGCCAAAATAAGCCTCGTTCATTATATAGTAGATCGAGCCCCACGCGTGGTCGGTCGTAGGCACGTAGTAGAAGAGCAAAAGGATGCCGGTCAGAAACTGCAACGTTATGGTGAAGAGCGCCGCACTCCCCAAAGTGTAGATCCAGGCCCCTCTTTTGGGGACCGGCTCGTACAGAAAGTGCTCTAGCATCGTCACTATGCCGGACCGGTGCTCCATCCAGTCCGAGATAAACTTTCCGGTCTCTAAAGCCCTGGATCCGATCCTGCCTATCATCGCCTCTCCGACCTTTCTCCTAAATCACAAAGGGCGCCTGCTCGTTCAAGCCGCCCCCGACGTCGAACTCGTGCTTGACGTAGATGTTGCCGTCCTCCCGGACCTCGCTGGTGTAACTGTACATGCCGCGTGGCGGCGGTCCCGACACCAAGGACCCGTTGATGTTGTAAATCCCCCCGTGGCACGGGCAGCGGAACTCCCCTACTCCCTCAGCCTCAAACCAGCGTACCGGGCATCCGAGGTGAGCGCAGGAGTTGCTCAGGACGTTCAGGGTCTCCTGGACCTCCTGGATCTGCTCCTGATTGAGTGGCTCGTTAACACCCCCGCTCAAGAAGGCGGGGCGCAGGCTCTCCCCATAGCTGCCGTCCGGGAGGATCTCGGTCTTCCACGAGACCCAGATGGCGTTCTTCACCGCAAACTCATTTTGAGACCTCTGGGTTTGCGGGCCGGCTTTCTGCACGTCGCCCGCGTAGGCCTGGTCTATCGGAAACTCCACCTCGAAGACCTGTGGCTCCTTCGCCGGGACCTCTTCTATAGACCCCGCCCTGAACCAATCGTTGGAGACGTTGGTCTCTCCCAGCACGTCGGTCCTTATAACGGGTCCCAAAACGAACGCCGCCGGAGGGATGGTGAGGATCGCCCCGACTACCGCGCCGAGCACCCCCAAGCCCAACAAGTCCTTGCGAGTTATGGGATCTTTTTGTAGCTCTGCCAACCTCTTTAAGTCCCTTCTAGAGATTCCTTAAGGCTACCTGCCGAACCCCTTCGGTGGTTGCTCGGGCTCTACCGTGTAATCGGGCTGATTGTATACCGTGTACGGCACCCTCGAATTGGACTTCATAAAGCCCATGTTGAGCGCCACCACCGCCGCCAGGATCCCCAAAGCCAGCAGCACTACACGATAGCTCCTGCCAGGGCTCCCGTACCTGAAACGCATCCGGCCCCGCAGGTACGTGGCCAAAGCCCCCACCGTCGCCAGGACCATGATCAGAATCATGATATAGCGCATATAAAGGAACGGAACCTGGGCGAGCGGCGAGATCGAGTACAGCCCCGCCACCGTCGCCACCAGCCCGAAGAACTGTATAGGGCGCCTTCCGGCGCGGTCCGGATGTCTCCCCGCCCCCATATACATCGCCACGTTCGAGAGAACGAAGAGTCCTACGACCAGAATCAGGTTTACGTACAGGAGATGCGAGGTAGCGCCCTGGGTAAGCCGCTCGTAAGAGCCCGTGAGGGTCGGGTCGGTCGGGTTCGCCGGCTGGGCGAGCTTCATCGCGTAGGCGATGGCGAAGCCCACGATGGGCTGCGCAAGCAGGAAGCCTACCCCCCAGGTCAGCCCAACCGAGGTGGACCAGTCGTAGAAGGCCCTATCCTCTTCGGTCTTGGACCGTATGTACATAAAGGCAGCCCACGCGGCAATGGCGAAGGCCGGCCACGAGAGGTTTGCGAAGGTGCGGTGCAGGATCATCTCGACGAACATCGGGTTGAAGATCCCGTTGAGCGCCGTCCCGAAGTTGGCTATGTTGCCCTCGGTTGCCTCTGTAGCGTTCGGTCCACCACCCGTGGTCATGTACGTGTCGATACCGGTCAGGATGACCATCCAAACCCAGATAAACGCTCCCATCGTGAAACCCAGGGTCAGGTGCCGGCGCTTGTTGAGGATGCTGTAGCGGTCCCACTTGTAATAGTAGGTGTACATCCCCCACAGCGAGAGAATTACCGAAACCATCGCGATGACCAAAAGGTAGAAGAAGTGCGTAAACAGCGCCTCCGTGACCCTGGGGTAGAAGCCAACGAGCAAGACCAGGAACAGGACCGCGAACGTGGCGCCGGTCGAGAAGGTCAGGACGTTGAAGCGGACCATCGAGTGGGCCAGCCTGTCCATCCGGGGGCTTCCGGTGCGCGCGCCCCAGGCCTGCAAGACCGGGGCGGCGATCGCGAAGCCCACGAACAATTCCGCGAAGAACATGTGAACGAGCATCGTAAGGCCCGTGAAAGCCCTGACACCTCCGGGAAACTCGAAGTTTCCCGCTAGATCCGTTTGAGCCAGGAGTAAGTGAAGGTCCACCAAAAAAGCGATCAGGCTCATCCCCTATAGCTCCCTCCGGGCCCTCTGGTGCCTGCGGGTGACTCCTGCCCGCGCTGCTCGCCCGGACCTGCACGGTGCATGACGGCCTCGCTCACCGCCCGGGGCTCCAGCCGCCGGTCCACTATGTAATAAGCCGCCTCTCCGGCCTGTAAAGTCTCCCGGATCGGCCGGATGAGCTGCCTCTCGGTGGTCACGGCAAAGATCAGAGCCCTACCCATCTCGAACTGGTCGTTCCAGACTCCCGCCTCCTCCATGGGCGCGTCCATCTCCGTGAGTATCGGCAAGACCCCGACCCTCGTGAACGCGCCGGCCACAAGGACCGCCGCCAACGCGATAAAGACCAAGAACGTCGGTATCCCTATAGAGGGCACGACGATGGCGAAGAACAGCCCGAAGAGCACAAAAGCTGCAGCGAACCCGATAGGCACCTCGAGGCCCCGGCGGTCGTCGGGGACCACGATGTAGCGCGTCCCCTCCGGGAACGGCTCAGGTTCGTCGGGATCTTTGCGCTTGAGGATTACCGTGAGGTCGTCCCTGCTCACGCCGAGATCCTGGATCTCCGTGACCGTCCCTTGGAGGGCGGCGCCGTCGTCCATGAGCCCTACGATGGTGTACTCGGGTCTGCGACCCTCGAAGGTCGTCTCCTCGGAGATCGCCTCCGGAACGTCCCGCCGTCTCTCCAAAATCTACCCCCGTTTAGCTCTACCGAGGATCTTCGGTAGTCCGGGCTCAACAAACCCGAAGGCTCTTATTACCGGGCATAGCATAACTTGTCGCACCACGGCTCTCCAGCGTCGCAGGAACCCGGCCGGTATCGCTTTCACATCCTGGCAGTTGTCACGCCGTTGTGAAAGCGTGCCTATCCCACCTCCCGCCGTCGGTTAAAATGATCGAGATGGACACCCGCGACCAGCAAGAGCTCTCAGGCCACGAGCCCCTTTCGGACGACCATTATGAAAAACCGGGGCTTGGGGCCTGGATTACGCGCAACCCCTGGCTCTTGGTGCGCCTCTTTGTAGTTATGGTCTTTACCTTCGCCGCCTCGACCACCGCGGCCAACTTCTCCTACGGCCTCGAGGGCAACCCGGTACAGCTCAGCGCCGAGCAACTCAACGAGGGCCAGCTCCCGCCGGGTCTCGAGCGCGGCGACTACGTCGAGATCATTGGCACCCCGAACTTCGGCTTGGACCCCGAAAGACCCCGGATAGGCATCTCCGCCCGCTACAGCGCCGCTTACTACTACTTCGGCCTTGAGGAGACCGGCGACAACTTGCTTGTACAGACTGCCCAGACGCCACCCGACACGACGAACACCGAAGAGCGACCCTTCCGCGGCAAGCTCGCTACCGTGGGCACCGTAATATTTCACGACACCACCCAGGGAGGGCTTGAAGCGGCCGGCTTGCCCCAAGACGAATCTACCGTGGTCATAGAGACCGGCGACATCCCAGAGTACTACCGCCAAATCTTCCCGGCCTACTCGGCGATTATCGGGCTTTGGGTGCTCTCCTTAACCTGGCTCATCTGGAAAAAGAACAAGCCTATATTGGGCCTCTGATAGCATTCAGCTGATCAGAACTTCAGCTTTCGCCTCTTACTAGCTCCCGCTCACCCTGAGTAACCGGCGGCGCGAGCCTTATGAAATAAAACAGTTTCGTTCAGCGGTTTCGTCGTCGCCGTTCCTGCTGACTAGCCAACCGCTGATTGCTTAAAATTAGCGGCGCGCGTAACAGGCGGCTCGTCAGAGGGGAGAAAGACTTTGGATGGTTTCTTCAGGCTCTCCGAGCGGGGGACGAACCTCCGGACCGAGGCGCTCGCGGGGCTAACGACCTTTATGACGATGGCCTACATAATCTTCGTTAACCCCGCTGTCCTAGGTACCGAAGGTACCGGGCTCCCCATAGAAGGCGTCTTCGTGGCGACGTGCCTCGCAGCGGCGGCAGCGAGTATCGCGATGGGGGTGGTCGCCAACTTCCCGGTGGCTCTTGCCTCGGGGCTCGGCCTCAACGCGGTCGTGGCCTACACCCTGATCTTAAGCTTAGGCCTTAGCTGGCAGCAGGCGATGGCCTTGGTGGTCGTGGAGGGCGTCATCATGACCATACTCGTCCTCACGAAGCTCCGCGAGGCCGTCCTAAACGCCATCCCGCTCTCCCAAAAGTTCGCCATCGCCGTTGGCATCGGTCTGTTCATAGCCTTTATAGGCCTCAAGAACGCCGGCATTGTGGTCCCAGACCCGAACACGTACCTGAAGCTCGGGGACCTCACGCAGGGGCCGGTTCTGCTCGCCGTCTTCGGGCTCGTCGCAACGCTCGCGCTCGTCGCCCGAAACATCCGGGGCGGGCTCGTCCTCGGCATACTCCTGACGGGCCTTTTGGGCTTGATCTTCGAGGTGATCCCCTTCCCCCCTTCCATAGCTTCTTTGAGCTTCGACACCTTCACGATAGGCGGCGGGGTTCTGGCGGTACCAGAAGTATTGCAGCTCACGCTCATACCGGTGATCTTCGCTCTCTTTATGACGGACTTTTTCGATACGATGGGTACCGTGATAGCGGTCGGCCAGGAGGCGAAGCTTCTAGACGAGGAGGGCAGGCTGCCAAACGCCGAGAGGGTTCTGCTAGTAGACTCTTTGGCGGCGATCGGCGGCGGGGCGATGGGTGCGAGCAGCGTGACGAGCTACATCGAGAGCGGCTCGGGCGTAGCCGAGGGGGGCCGTACAGGTCTAACGAGTGTAGTGGCTGGGTTGCTCTTCTTGCTCGCGCTGCCGTTCTCGCCTTTGGTCTCGGTTATCGGTGGCTCCATCCCAATCCCTAACCCGGCGGGGGGACAAGACCTTTTTGTCTCCCCCGTTACCGCCCCCGCCCTTGTGGTGGTCGGCTTCTTGATGCTTACCCTCGTGCGTCTGATCCCCTGGGAAGAGATAGACGAGGCGATCCCCGCCTTCCTCACCATCTTGACGTTGCCCTTAACCTTCAGCATCTCGTACGGCATCGGCTTCGGCTTTATCTCTTACGTGCTGATCAAACTCGCCCGCGGTAAGCCTGGCGAGGTCCATCCCTTACTCTACGGCGTGGCTGCTCTATTCGCACTGGACTTCGCCAGGCCCGCAGTGGAGGGCCTCTTGTCCTGACCAAATGCTTGAGGTAGGGAGCAGGCTCTCGCACGCCTCCGCTTGCGATGAGGCGTTTATGGTATGCGGGGCCAGGGTAGAAGGCTCCGAGCAGCGCGTGATGCGGCATAAAGAGGTTACTAATTGTCGAACTGTAAAGAAGAGCGCGAACTTGGCGAGGGGGAGGTGAGGGAACCGTGGGTATCGTGTCCTTGATCTTGGTGGGCCTGATCGCGGGGATACTGGCCAAGATAGCCATGCCGGGGCCGGACCCGGGCGGGATACTCTTGACCATCGTCATAGGCGTAGTCGGGGCCTTCATCGGGGGGTGGTTCTTTCAGGCGCTCGGCTTAGGCAGACCAGACATTACCGATTTTAGCCTAGGCTCCATACTGGTGGCGACTTTAGGGGCTATCATCCTCCTGGCTTTATATCGGCTAATTACACGTCGGGCAGCGTAGAGCGTCCGTCGTTGATCGGAGATAGTTCTATTTAGCGAAAGGAGCACGAGAGCATGACTGAGCAGAGGCCTCCAGAGCAGCAGCGGCAGGAGAGCCCGATTCAGGCGGAGAGGGGCGGTGCCCAAAGGCAGCAGCGACAGGACGGTCCACTTCAGACAGAGCGGGGCGCTACCAGGATAGAAGACAACGTGGTCGCCAAGATCGCCGGCATAGCGGCCCAAGAGGTGGAGGGCGTCCGGATGGGCGGCGGCGCCACCCAGGCCATCGGCGGCATCTTGAGCAGCGTGACCGGTGGCCGCGGCGGTGGTGGTGAGTCCCGCGGGGTCGCCGTAGAGGTCGGCGAGGTCGAGACCGCAATAGATTTGACTATGACGGTTCTGTACGGTAGGCCTATACCTCAGGTCGCCGATGCCGTCCGCCAGAACGTCGTAAACCGGGTCGAAAACCTCGTAGGCTTGAACGTTACCGAGGTCAACATCTCGGTCAACGACGTATTTTTCCCTGAGCAGGAGCAGGAGCAAGGTCAGCTCGAGCAGCAGCCGGGGCAGGCACAGCAGAGGGTTCGGTAGGGGAAGAAAGGTAGACGAGGCTCCCCTTGGCCGACAACCTGCAACTGGCGAGAATCGTCTCCCAAGAGGCCCTCGAGACCGAAGGGGTCCACTCCTTGGGCACGGGCCGCTACGCCGAGGCTGCAACCTACGGCCCGGGAGAGAAGGTAACCGGGGTAGTCGTCGATAGGTACGAGGTGAGGGTACACATCGTGGTCCGCTACCCGCTCGTCGAGCCGATACCGGCTCTAGCCGAGCGCGTCCGCGAACGGGTGGCTTCGAGAGCTGAGGGCCGGCCTACTACGGTGGTCGTCGAAGACCTGGAGGTGGAGCGGGGTGTGGATATTTAACAGGGTAGTGATCGTTTTGCTCCTCGCCGGGCTCTTCGTGCTCGGGGTGTTGATGGTGCTCTACAGCCTTGACTTGGCAGGCTACCGGCTCGCAGACCTACCGCTCGATAGCTTTAACCAGGCCTTGGCCCGCCCCGTCAGGAACCTGGAGAGTGGCAACCTGAACATTTTGGACGTCGGCGCCCTGGTCCTCGTCGCGCTTTTGGGTCTGGTGCTGCTCGTTCTCGAGCTCAAGCCACCCTCACCGCGCAGGGTGCAGATGCAGCGGGGAATCTACATAACCCGGAAGGCTGTCGAGACAGAGACCACCGGGGTTGTCGATCAGAACCCCGAGGTTCTCCAGTCGAGCGTGAATGTCAAGGCTCAGAGAAGGCCGGGGGCGAAGGTGGATGTCAAAGCGAGCGTCCGACCCGAGGAGGATGTTCCGGGTGTTCAGTCGGAGGTACAGGACCGGGTGCAACGGCACCTGTCCCAGGTGGGGATTCCAGTCAGCAACCTCAAGGTGAGGCTTGTCGAGACCGACCCGCGCGAGGCGAAGACGAGGGTCAGATGAGCACTTTTAACCGCGTGGTTATGCTTATCGCGGCCTTGCTCTTGATCTGCGTGCCGGTGTTTCTGCTCCTGGTAGGCCTTGGCGTTCTCTCGGCGAACCAGATAAACGCCGCCACCGGCTACCGGAACGCGCTCGGCGCTCTAGAAGGGTTCTCCGCCTCCAGTTTCAGCGATATCGGGAGCCGGATCCTGCTTGCCATCGTCGGGATCCTCGTAGCGCTCGTATCCTTGCTCCTACTTCTCAGGGAGCTGACCTTCGGGCGCTCGGTTACCAGAAAGGCCCTTATAGACGAGACACCGGGCCGCGAGACGGCTATCACAGCTCAAGCGGTGCGCCGCCTCGCAGAGGGCGCCGCGACGGAGGCCGGGGCCGCCTCCCCCAAATGCTACCTGACCTCCAAGAACCGGCGCTACGAGGTGTCGTGCGATATCCAGATCCCGGAAACGCAGGACTTCGCCGAGCTTGCAAGCCACACCCGGCATAACATCCGGCGGGTCCTCGAGGAGCAGCGAGTGCCGATAAAAGACGTTGAAATCACGGTGCAGGGAACCGCATCTCAAGAGTAAGGGAGAGAAACATGATCGACTGGAGTAACAAGCAATGGGGAGCCGTGATCGGAGCGCTCGTGATGTTCTCGATGTTCTTGCTAGGCTTTTCGGCGACGATCGTCGTCGTGCTATTTGGCATCCTGGGTTATTTTGTAGGGAAGTTCCTGGACGGAGAGCTCGACCTTGAAGACATTCGTGATCGCGCCCAACGTCGAAGATAGACTCTGGCCTCGCACTCCGCGAGCAGCCTGGAAGCCAGAAACTTGTAGTCCCGCGGGTCCTTTAGGGCCCGCTTTTCGTACCCGACACCCTCCTGCCGGAGACTCCGAACGTTTATGATGTGGTCATGAAGGAAGAGCTGAAGGAGATCCTGGCCGCAGCGCTCGCGGCGGCGGAGCCGGGTAGGGCCGTGCGCCGCTTTTTGAGCGTCTGTAATGGGAGAGTAAGGATCGAGGACGAGACTTACGAGCCACGACGCGTCTTCGTGCTTGCGGTAGGCAAGGCCTCGGGGGCGATGGCCCAAGCCGCCGGGGAGATCCTCGGGAAAGTGTTGAGCAGCGGCCTGTGCGTGGTCAAGAGGGGGCACCAGGAGCCGTCAGGCTCTTTCGAAACCGTCACCGCTGGCCATCCGGAGCCTGACGAAGGAAGCGTCCGGGCAGCCGAAAGAGTAGAGGGGTTTTTAGAGGGGCTCGAGAACGGGGATCTCTTGCTGGTTCTCGTCTCGGGCGGAGCGTCGGCTCTTTTGGCGGATGTGGCGCCTGGCATCTCCCTCGAAGACCTTAAAGAGCTCAACGGGGCTCTTCTTACAAGTGGGGCGGAGATAACCGAAATCAACGCCGTTCGCAAACACGTCTCCACTTTGAAGGGTGGGGGGCTCGTAAGAAGGGCGGCACCCGCCCGCGTTGCAGCACTGCTGCTCTCCGACGTCGTCGGCGATGATCCTTCGTCCATAGGCAGCGGTCTTACCGCTCCGGACCCGACAAAGCTCGAAGACGTCTTTAACATACTCGAGCGGTACGAGATCGAACCATCCCAGAGCATCAAGGACCACCTCGATAAGGAACACGAAACCCCAAAACCCGGCGAGGCAGCTTTCGAGAAGCTCGCGAACATCGTGGTAGGCGGCGGGCGTCTCACAGCGGAGGCCGCAGCAAAGAAGGCTCGCGATTTGGGTTACGATCCCCTCCTTCTCAGCACGTACCTGACCGGCGACGCCCGGGGAATAGCCGGCTTTCACGCCGCAGTGGTCAAGGAGATCCTGGAGAGCGGTAACCCCCTCCCCGCGCCGTGCGCCCTTATAAGCGGTGGAGAGGCGACGGTGGTGGTACGTGGAGAGGGCACGGGCGGTCCAAACCAGGAGTTCGCGCTGGCTTTAGCCGTCGAGCTAGAAGGAATCGAGAGTTGGGGCGCTCTAGCCGTGGACACGGACGGCGCCGACGGCCCGACGGACGCTGCGGGAGGACTCGTCACCGGCGAGACCGCAACCGCTATCCGCAAAAACAGCGTGGACCCCCGTAAAGCTCTCGACAAAAACGACTCCTATAGAGCTTTAGAGGCGGGGAATGCGCTAGTTAACACCGGCCCCACAGATACGAACGTCAACGACCTGCGGGTGGTACTCGTCTCCAACGGGCCACACACTGGATAGTTGATCACTGATGCTAGCAGCTCTAGCCTCATGGACTGGCACTATCCTGGCGGTTATCCTTGTACCGTGAGCGAGGAGGCGTGGGAACAGCTTAAGCGCTGGGGACGAGACCCAGGTGCCGTCGCCGTTTACACAGATATCGACGGAGTTCTAGCCCCTATCGTCTCGACTCCGGACATGTCGGAGGTCTCCGAGGAGTTGCGGAAGCTTTTGCGACAGTTGAGCCAGAGGTACTGTGTCGTAGCCGGCATCAGCGGCCGGGTAGCGGAGGACGCATTTCGGCTCGTCGGGCTGGACGAGCTCGTTTACTACGGAAACCATGGGTTGGAGGTCCTGCGCGGTGGCGAGGTCGAAACTATACCTGAGGCAGAGCAGTACCGAGCCTCGATCGAGGAGCTCGTGGAGATGGCAAGGGAAGAGCTCGAGCCTGTAGGCGCCTTCATCGAGGAGAAAGGCATCACGGCCTCCGTGCACTACCGGAACGTTTCGCCCGAGGTCGGAGAGAGAGGTAAGTCGTTCGTAGAGAGCGAAGGAGAGCGGCTGGGGTTGAGGATCACGGCAGGGCGTGGCGTGGTAGAGGTCCGTCCTCCCGTGCGAGCCGACAAGGGTACCGCCGTAAGACGCCTCATCGAAGAGTACGGTCCAAAAAAGGCGCTCTTTATCGGGGACGACACCACAGACCTTGACGCCTTCCGGGCACTCGAGGAGTTGCGCGAGGAGGGCGTGCTGGTCGAAACGTTGCGGATTGGGGTAAAGAGCGAGGAGGGGCCACCCGAAATCGTCTCGGAAGCCGACCTCATTGTGGATGGGGTCGAGGGGGTCGAGGAGGTACTGCGGACGCTGGTGCTTGAGGAATGATACAGAACGACAACCCCTTCAAGGCGCTTGCGGGCGAGGAGATCAACGCGGTCTGCGTCGTAATGGACTACGGTGAGTTCCACTTCAACGCTCCATTCCGAGGGCTTTGCCGAATCCGATCCGTGAGTTTAAGGGTGAGAAGCGCAAGTTCCTGTTGCCGGGTTCGAGAGATGCTCTTTGTTCTATGACCGTTAGCGAGGCAGAGGCTTTCGAGTCGATGACGATTCTAAACGCGGTACACGTCTGCGCAGCAGCCCCGCTCCTACCCGTGCCGCTTCGAGTGAGCGGCTATGTCCGCTAGCTGGGCCTCCACCCACTCTTCTATAGTGTTGGCCTCGACGGTTTCTCTAAGGGCACGAGCCCTCCTAAGGCGCTCTTCGTCGGGCATGGTGAGGGCTTCGTAGAGGGCGTCGGCCTGCTCGTCCACGTCGAAGGGGTTGACCGTTATCGCGTGCTCGCCTAACTCCTCGTGGGCGCCGGCGTTCTCAGAGAGGACGAGAACGCCGTTCTTTTCGTTAACGACGGCAGCCTCTTTGGCAACGAGGTTCATACCGTCGCGGATGGCGTTCACGAGAAGGGCGTCGTAGTTCTTGTAGGCGGCCACGGAGCGGGGGAAATTGTCTTCCGTAAAGAACACGACAGGCTCCCAGCAGCTCGTGCCGTGCTCTTCGTTGATCTCTTCGGCGGCTCTCTGGATCTCCTCCGCGTAGCTCGCGTACTCGGGGATATCGCCGCGTGAGGGCTGGAGCTGGGCTAGGAAGGTAACCTCTTCTCTCATCTCGGGGTGACGTTCGAGCATCCGTCCGTAGGCTTCAAAGCCGCGGACGACGTTCTTTGAGAGGTCCATCCGGTCTACTCTGAGAAGGAGCTTGCCGGGCAGATTTTTTACGAATTCCTCCTCCGTTACAACCTCTTCGCTACGTGCGAGCTCCTCAAACTCGTCGGGGTCTATGGAGATCGGGTACGCCCGCGCCCAGACTTCGCGATCCTCGTAGCAAATCACGCCACCCTCCTCGTCAGCCTTGACTCCGAGCACCTCACGGACGGTCCGGACGAAGTTGCGAGCGTAGCGGCGGGTATGAAAGGCGACGATGTCCGCCCCCAGAAGACCCCTCAAGACACCCTCCCGGATATACTGTGGTAGGGTGCGCCACCCTTCGGGCTCGGGCCAGGGTATATGGACGAAGAGGGAGATGAAGGCCTCGCTAACTTCGCTCTCGCGGAGGCGTTCCCGCAAAAAGAGCGGTGTCATATAGAGGTGGTAGTCGTGGACGAGAATCGCGGGCTCTCCGGTACCCACCGAAGTCTTGAGTACGCGCGCCACGGCTTCGGCGAAGTTTTCGTTTACCCGGACATAGCCCTCCTCCCAAGCCCTTTTGGTGTCATCGCCTAGAGTGGGAGAGTGCGGGAGGTCGTAGAGGCCGTGTTGGACGAACCAGAGTAGGGGGTTGGCCAGTTGGTTGTACATGAGGTCGTAGACTTCCCCTTCGTGCTCGACGAGCGCGACTTTCAAGCCCTCGACGTTGTAGGGCGCACCATCGCGTAAGGTCTCTTTAGCGACGCTCACATCCTCCTCACTAATAGCTGAGGAGACCCACACTACGTCTCCTCTACTACGCGAGACGGCGCTCAGAGCCGTAACGAGCCCACCGGCTCCGCGGGAGTACTCACGCTCACCGGATTCCGAACGGTAGAACGTTACCGGCCCCCGGTTCGAGACGATGACGAAGCGCGCATCCCCTCCAGCGTTCACGCTTCCTAAGCTTGCATTCTCCTCTTGTGCCCCCATCGAACCCCTCCTCGCTGACCTTTCTATACGCCGAGCAGCTTAGCGAAAAGACGGAGATCGTCGCGCAGGAGGCGGGGAGTAAGGTAGTGCTCTCGGACGTGCTCCTTACCGCAGCGACCCATCTGGTGGGCGAACTCCGGGTCTCTAAGAAGCTTGATGCAGGCGGTTGCGGCCTCCGTCACACCATTCACGAGGATGCCGCCACCACCTTCGACCTGCATCGGGATACCGCCAGCCCTGCCGGCTACCAGAGGTCTTCCCTTCCACAGCGCCTCCGTTACCACGAGCCCAAAGCCCTCCCGGATAGACTTCTGTATCACCACATCCGCCAGAGACTGGAAGGCGTTGACCTCTATTGCGCCGACGTTGGTGAGGTTGGAGAACAGGAAGATATCCTTATCATCCGCAGCATAGTTGACAGTCTTGTACCAGTAGTCCCATCCCTCGGGGTCATCGTGGGCCATCGATCCTATGAGCACGAGTTGGACCTCGGGGATCTCCTCCTTTACCAAGCGGTAGGCATCTATGACGCCCAAGGGGTCCTTCCAGGGGTCGAAGCGCGAGACCTGCAGGAGGAACGGCCTCTCAACATCCACACCGAACTGGTTGGTTATAAAGCGGGCGTCATAGGCAGAGAGCGCCATATTCTTTGGTGAGAGGGGATCTATAGCCGGAGGGATGATGACGAGCCCTTCGAGCTCGAGGTCTGGCGGAGTGTACTCCTTCATAGTGTAGACTTGAGCGTCGTAGTCCTCTATGTAAGGGGAGAGGTAGTCGAGAACCTCCCTGTTCGGCGTCGAGGTGTCTATATGGCAGCGCCAAACCCACTTTGTCTCCTCAGAAAGCCCGTCTGAGGAGTGCTTTAACAGAGCTGGCTGCGGGTCATGCACGAAGACAATGTCCCACTCGTGCTCCAAAGCTTTAGCCGACAGGCGGTTGTACTCCTCGTAGATGGCCCGGCTCTCCACGGTTAGATCATATGGGGCTCCCTGCAGGGCATTGTGGAAGCCCTTTGTGACGTTGAAAAAGGGCTCCGCCCCGAACATCACGTCCCACTCAGCACGGAGACCCACGTCGCGCATCAGTGGTACCAAAGTGTACAGGATCTCCGCTACGCCCCCGCCGAAGCTCGTGGCGTTCACGTGCAAAACCCGCGCGCCTTTCAGACGTTCCGAGAGGCCTTGTAGCTCCGCGTAGAGCTCCCGCCGAATGATGCTACGATAGTCGGCCAGAGACTTGTTACCCGCATTTACCCGCTGTAGCAAGACCCTCCCCAAGCTTGATGACAAACAGCTACGGACAACAGTATATTGACCTGCGGGGACAGCGCAACCCAGTGGAGGAGAACGAGTCCGTAAGTTTCAGCGTATTAAGCTTCGGGGCTCTGTTCCGGAGGGGTACTGCGTCGAATCATCTTCAGGTGCGTGCCGCCTCCGGTCGTCGAGTTCAATACGACCTCGTCGACGAGGCTTTGGATCACCTGAAGGCCGAAACCTCCGTGCTCGCCGGGCTTGCCGGCGAACTCCTCGACGTCGAAGCCCCCGCCCTCATCGATAACGGTGATCTCTACTGCCCGGGGGAGGACCTTATACTCGATTTGGAAAGAGTCGACCGCCGCGTGCCGTATGACGTTGGTAGCGGCCTCGGTAACTGCCAGTTTCAAATCGTAGACGTCCTCGGGCTCGAACCCGGCGAGCTGTCCCACGCAGGAGACGGCCAACCGGGTGAGCAGGATATACTCGGACCTGCTCGGCACCTCTAGCACGATCGGTTCGGTCTCCCCCAACCCTTGCTCTTGTCTCTCTTCCATAGTTTCGTGGGCCATCTGGTCCGCCTCTACAGATCGATGCAGCAGCCTTCGTAGAGCTAACCGCATCCACCATCCCTGCACTTTCGCGCATATCTCTACCCAGGGGTCGGCGTGTTTAACCCGTAAAGACAGACGATTGCGGACGAACCGTCAATGTGTGCTACCCAAGAGGTAAAAAATTCTCGGTAAGACGTCTCGTTTAGCCACTTCACTCGGCGGCGGCGCGACGCGGCCGGGTTACACCGCCGGCGCAGCGTCCTTACGGGACTAGTAGGGGGACCCCGATTAGCCCCCCTACTACGTTACATTACGCGGTTTTTGCGCTGGAGCTTAGATCACCCTCGAGGCGCCTACGAAGCCCGGCACGCTGTGGATGGGAGTCTCGACCACCGTGCCAAAGTAATCCGAGGCGTGGAGCATCGTGCCCCCACCCGTTGCCAGGCCGACGTGGGATATGCCGCTGCCGTGCTCGTCGAAGGCGACTATGTCGCCAGCCTGGGGGGTTGGAACCGGGACGCCAGAGCCGTAAAGCGCACCCGGCTCCGCCGGCAGCTCTCTACCGAGCCCCCGGAACACGGCCTGCAGAAAGCCGGAGCAATCCACTGCGCCGGGCGACGACCCACCCCACACGTAGGGCGCGCCCAGGTATCTTGCCCCCTCGGCCATGACCACGCCACCCGAGGCAGGCCCGGCGGCGGTCGGGACGGGCTGGTTGGCGGGCTGAACCCCCGCGGCGCCGGTGATAGGGGCAGCTGGGGGCTTGATCCCCACGGCTTCCATAACCTGGCGTCCGGCCTCCGCTGCCCGCCGCTCCGCCTCGAGCCTGGTATCCTGAACCTTAGCCGCCTCCTCCGCAGCCTTCCTGGCCTCCTGCTCGGCCTCTTTCGCCCGCCGCTCTGCGTCGAACCGTACAGCATCCTGCTGCTCGACCACACCACCGGCCCCCCGCTGCCTGGCATCGCCCTTGGCTTTCTGTTCTCCAACGTTGCCTATGCCGGCATCCACCAAAGCCTTCTGCTCGGCATCATCCTTGGCTTTCTGCTCGGCACCACCCTTAGCCTTCTGCTCGGTGTCGCCTTTGGCTTTCTGCTCGCCGCCAACCTTGGCCTTCTGCTCGGTGTCGCCCTTAGCCTTCTGCCCGGCACCACCCTTAGCCTTCTGTTCGACGTTATCACCGGCTTCCTGAGGGGTCAGGTTGGTTTCGCGCCTGGCGTCTTGAGCCTTAGCTGCCAGCTCCGCGGCACGCTGCTCAGCCTCCCGCTCGGCGCTCTTGTTGTCGGCGGCAACCTTGAGATTCTCAGCAACCTGCTCCGCCGCAGCCTGCTCCCCCGCATCCTTCGTAATACCTTGGAACGGAGCAAGATCCCGGACCTGAGTTTCCTCTTTCCTTGCAGCCCCGCCAAGCAACCCCTCTACGGGGGCCCCCACAACGGGCGCACCTGTAATAGGCGAAGTCTCCGCAAGCTCGCCCCCGAGCCCCAGTACAGGCTGCTGCTGCTCTTCCTGTGTAGGCGCATTCCGGCTAACCGGAACACCAGACGCCTCGACCTCCGCGAGGATCCTTTCTCTGGCCTCCTCGGCAACCTGGAGCTGCTCGGCTCGGCGAGCCTCGAGCTCGCTGCGGACTTCCTCCCCAAGCGCGTCGACGAATTCCTGGGCCTCGGTCTCGAGAGCGGTGGCCTGCTCCATCTGGGCCTCCGCCTCTTCGATAGCTGCCGGCCGCGCCTGGAGCTGCTCCTCGCGTGTCACAAGCTGCGCCTGGAGGTTGTCCCTAGCCTCGCTGACCTCCTGTAACTCGGCCTTCTCCTCCCTCAAGAGCCGCACCCAGAGCTCCAACCGCTTCGCGAGCTCGGAGAAGTCCTCCGCCCCTAACAGAACGTCCATGAAGCCGACGCGGCCACTCTTGTACACCTGCGACGCCCGATCCTCGACCTTGCCCTTGGCCTCCTCAAGATCCTCCTCGGCAGCCGCGAGATCCCTCGTCGTCCCCACTATGCCGTCCTCTATCTTTTCTTGCTCGGCGAGCGCGTTGTTGTACGCCATACCCGCCGTATTCGCATCCTTCCTCAGCTCCATGAGCCTATCCTCAGCGGCTACGACCTCGTCCTCGATCTGGGGGGCTTCCTCCACAGGCATGCCGCCCTCAGGCGCACCACCCACCTCATCTTCATCCACCGGCTGAGCACCCGCCGAGAGCCCGAACGAGAGGACTATAATAATAATAAGACCGAGAAGCATTATCGGATTAACCCTTCGAGACATATCGTCGGGACCCCCTCCCGCTATTGTTTATATTTTTAGCTCCAGTAGGGGATTATCCGAATCCCCCCTCCTACATCTGGTACTTTAGAAAAGTCGTCTACCCTGTGCAACATGCTTTATGTCTAAGATAAAACTCCCGAAGGTAAGAACATGGCTTAAATAAAGGGAATCGCTGTTTCCCGGGCGATGCGGGTTTTTAATAAAGTTTAATACTTGTAAAGCTAACGTAAGCCTAGAAGCCTTACAAGGGCAACGCTGGTACAAGCCTATAAGTCTTCTCACGCAAGTTAAGAAGCCTTGTATTCATCTACACCCTTCCTAAAGAAGGATCGGTATAAGGGTTTGTATGCGCGAAGACGAAGGAGAGGGCCATAAAGGGTAGAGCAGGGAGCGGATGGTCGAGGAGGCCCACAAGCATGACAAGCAGCGCGAAGGCACTTTCAGGGCGAGGGTAAGCGATGCAGCTCTTGAAGGTGGCTGGACATGTTTGCGAAGAGCGACAGGAAGATGAAGTCAGAGACATCAAAGTAAACAAGTAGTGGCTGAAGGCCGGGAGGATCATAGGAAGGCTCTAGAGATGTCGGTGGCGGTGACGAGGGCTTCTACAAGCAGGGTAAATTTGGTGACGAAATGCGTAAGAGCAGGCTTATGGAGGCGGCCTCTAACCTAAAATGAGGAGTCCTGATACCGCGAAATCTGCGGCGAAGACTAGAAGGCCGTAGAGGAGCACACCCACGCAGAGGAAGATAAGGGCGTAAGCCGAGACGTGATCGTTGGGGGAGGGGGCATCTTTATCATGGTACTAATAGGTAGTACCGCCACGACGGCCAAAGGTTCCCCGTACCGAGCGCCGTAAGGAGAAGGCCTGATATTCTCTCGGACCAGCCTCCGTCAAGAGCGGCGCTCCGGCTCTTGCATACCTGTTTCCTCGGCCGGTACGAGGTCGCGAAGAGCGAGGAAGGCCTGCCAAAAGCGGCGTTTGGTTCCAGCATCGTCAAGGGCAGGGGCAAGAGCAGGGAGTAGCAAGCCAAAGGTACCCTCCTTCCAGACGAACCACGAGCCTTCGGGAGATTCTAAAAACCTCATCCTGGCGAGCGGATACTCAAGAGAGTCTATCGCCTGGGCAGCGTCGAACCCCACCGCTACCAGAGCGCCAGGCTCTACAAAAAGTATTTCCTCGAAGAGGTCTGGGGAGGGCCAGGTGACGTAGGCCTGGTCGAGCTTTACGGCAGCGAGGCTGCGGTGGAGAGCGTCTACCAGTTGAGCGCTCACCGCCTCCACGGTTACCTCTGCAACAAGCATGACGCCCGAGAAGGGGTCGCCGAAGGGTTTTGGCCCAAAGCGTACGGGACTACGAGCCAGCCCGGCGGCCTCGTGGAAGGTCTTTGCCTGGTATTCGCCTGTCACGGAGTGCGAGGAAGAGTTCCTTTCGGGCATTTTAGAGTTCAGGTCCTGGTCACGCGACGCACGTGGAGGATACGCTGGACGGTAGTCACGAGAGCGCCAGCGGCGACGAGGCCTAGACCAAAGGTCAGGAGACCAGCTAAAGAAGAAAACGAGAGGATCAGGACGCGACCCGCGCGTTCGAGTAGACCGACCTCGCATTTGAGGCCCAAGCCTTCGGCACGCGAGCGAGCGTAGGAGGTCATCAGTGAGAAGGTCATCGCCACGCCGGCCAAAAGAGTCTCATACGGCCTCCCCGAGGCAGCATAGAAAAATATCACGCCGACGAAGATTGCCGATTCGGAGATCCTGTCCAGCGTCGAGTCTAGAAAAGCACCAAAAGCGCTCATCCGATTTGACTCGCGGGCGACCGCGCCGTCTAGAGCGTCGAAGAAACCCCCAAAGAGCATTACGGCGCCGGCCACCTTAACGTAGCCGAGCGTGAACAAAACAGCAGCGCCCACTGACAGAGCCCACCCTGTCGCGGTCAACGCGTCCGGGCGGATCCGCATCGCCGAGAGAACGCGGGCTAAAGGACGGATCATCTGCCGAAAAGCCTCCTTGTAGGAGATCCGTTGGCGCAAATCCCGGTGCGGTAACCCCACGGCGGCTTACCCCTTCTCCCCTGTGAGGCTTCGCAGGGCTGCTGAATCCTTGGTGAAGACCGCAGCCGGGCTCTCTTCGGAGACGTCCGCCACGAAGATGGGGGCCTTAGGCCAGCGCTCGAAGAGGAGCGTCTCGCGCAGGTAGCGCAAAGCCGCAGCGACTATGGCGACCAGCGGCACGGCGAAAATGGCGCCGACGGCACCGTAAAGGGAAGTTCCGGCCAGAGTTGCGAAGAGCACCCGCAAAGGGTGTACCTCGGCCGAGCCACCCATGATTTTCGGCTGCAGAACGTTGCCCTCAAGTTGTTGGGCGACGAGAAAAAGTGAGGCGACCAGGATAGCTTGGATGAACCCGCCCGAAAAAAGTGCTATCAAGACCGCCGGGATCGCCCCGAGAAACGGTCCGAGCACGGGTATGATCTCCGTGAAACCAACCCAGAGCCCGATCAGCAAAGCATAACTGCCGAAGGTGAAGTAGGCGATTGCCCAACCGATTACGCCCATGATCGCGCACAAGAGGAGTTGCGCCTTGAGGTACTTAACGAGGGTGCTCTCGACCGCATAGAAAAGCTCTACAGTCTGGTCCCGAACCGTTACCGGCACCGCCTGCAGGATAGCGCTCATGATCCTCTCTCTATCGAGCAACATGTAGACGGAGACGATAAGCACGAGGACAAGGTTGAGCATCGTGCCGAAGACGCCGAAGACCCCGCCAACGAAACTCAAAGCGGCGTTCAGCATCTGCCCGGCCGAGGGTGCATCGCTCTGCGCGAACCCTATAATCGCCGCCTGGTCGATGGTCGCGACCTGATCCCCAACGTAGGGCAGCTCCTCCTGCGCCCAGCTTAAGAGCCTTGTCGCCCCATCCGTCAGGACCGTCGGGTTCTGCATCAGGGCCTCCTGCACCTGGCCCACAGCGGGGATGATGAGAACGAGAAGCGCGGTCAAGACCGCTACCATGAGCGCCATGAATACCCCAAGCACCGCTATAACCCTGGGAATCCGCCATGCTTCGAGCCGACGGACTAACGGGTTTAGCGCGTAGGCCAGTATCGTCGCCAGTAAAAACGTGAGCAGTACACCGCCTATCTGCCGGATGAACGTTAACAAGAGCAAGGCGCCAAGGGCTATGAGTATGTACTGCAGGTAGGTCGAAACGACTAGCTTTTTCGTGGACACTCTTTCTCCGGCGCCTTATAAGGTAGCGGGATTTTATCTATGTCAACAAATATACCAGCCCCTTAGGTCCCCCGGCCGAGCTCATTTACACTCCGGAGGTCGTTTATGTATAATGGCGCCCCGGTATGCGTGGGGGTAGCACACAGTGGGACCGATATGTCGGTCCTCAAGATCCGAACGGTACACGTATGGCACTGGACCTGCGGAGACCGGCGCCTCGGCATGCTGGCGGCGATGCCGCACAACCCCTGGGACGGCGCGGGACGCGCAAGCCGAAGGAGATCAATGTGTACCGGCGGCGGCGTATATTCGCCGTCTCCGTGGTCCTGCTAGGTATTCTGGCGCTCGTCCTCGCGGCGTTTGCGCAAGTAGTGCCGGGGGCCAAAGACCGGGCGCTCCCGATAGACCCAAACAACGCAGGACCGGATGTGCTGTTGGCGGAGGTCGCCGGTGTCAACATCTCCAGCCCCATCCGGCCCGAGGAACTCACGGGGCTTGGCTATCACCCAGAAGGCGAGAGCCTCGTCGAGATGTCGCCGCGGGGGAAAAACCTCAACGGGAACCCCGTGTTCGGGCTGTTCGCATCCGACTCTACAGCCGAGAAGATTCAGTACTATCTCATGGACCCAGCCGAGCGACAAGGGCCACGCACGGGCTCTTTAGACGTCGGAGCCGAGGCGAAAACGGCGGTCTACGCACCGGTGACCGGAACGGTGACGGCAATACGCCCGGACCCCGCGTTGCAGGAAGGTGCCAAGGTCGTGGAGATAAAACCTGCCGACAACCCGAACCTTAGAATCTCCGTCTCTCTGGTGCAAGAAATGGAGGGCGAGATAGGACCTAAATCGCCCGTGGCCGCCGGGATAACCAGGCTCGGTAGTGTAGCTGATTCTACAGAGGTCCTAAAACCTCAGCTCGCCTCCTACACCGCCGACGCCGGCAACCACGTCACAGTGTCGGCCTCGAAGACTAACTAAAAGAACTCTCCTTACGAGCGGAGAACTACGTCTTCTACAACGGGCTCGCAACGAACGTGTAATATAAGGGCGATGCTTTTTCTCTTCGAGCAGAATCCCGTGGGGGCAGTCGCGCTACTGTTGGGCCTGCTCGTGGGCATCGTGATACACGAAGCGTCCCACGCGTGTTCGGCCTACGCCTTAGGCGACGACACAGCCTATCGCCAGGGCCGGGTGACGTTGAACCCAGCGGAGCATCTGGACGTCTTGGGAACCTTGATGCTCGTCATGGCGGGTTTCGGCTGGGGGAAGCCAACCCCGGTTACGCCCTCTAAGCTTAGGGGCGGGATCTGGGGACCGGTAGCCGTCGCTTTCGCCGGTCCGGCCTCAAACCTGCTCATCGTAGCCTTGTGCGCAGCGTTCTTCAGGGTATCGCCTCTCGGGGGCGAGTACCTGAGCATTATAGTTTGGTACCTGGCTCTGGCGAATGGCATTCTGTTTATCTTCAACCTAATACCGATCCCACCTTTGGACGGAGCGAAAGTGCTTTACCCGTTCTTGCCCCGCTCGCTGGACGGCTTCGTAAGCTTCATGAACCAATATGGCCCGACGATTCTGATCATCCTAGTGCTCGCTTCTTTTTTGTTGCCGTCAGGGCTCTCGCCGCTAAACCTCATACTGACCTTGGTCTGGCCGCTCTTCGCCCTACTCGGATTGCCGACAATACCAGCTTGAGATAGGTCTTCACCCCAGCGGTAACGAGCATAGAAGAGGGGGCGACGCCTGGCCCGCGGGGAGGGGGGAGAATCCGCGAACCATACGTCGCCCCGACAGCTATTCTACAGGCAAAACCTTTGAAGTGGTAGAGGAAAACTTAACAAAAACTAAGAAAACATCAGAAATTTTTTACGCTATAGGCTAGTTCTTATCTGGTTCTTCGGCGAGGGGCAAGACCGCTGAGAAGGTGCTGCCAGTATCTTGTTTGCTCACTACGTAGATATCACCGCCTAGGCGCTGGGAGATCTCGCCGGCCAGGGCTAACCCGAGACCAGTACCATCGGCGCGGGAGGAACCCTGGGCGCGGTAGAAGCGATCGAAGATGTACGGTATCTCTGTCTCAGGGATGCCACAGCCGCGGTCGGTTACGCTCACCAGAGCGTCACCGTTCTTGCGGTGGAGATCGAGTTCCACGGGCTCTTTGCCTTCGGATCCTCCGGAGTACTTAAGGGCGTTGTCGAGAAGGATGGCGAGCATGCGCCTGAGCTGTATTGGGTCGGTCCTTACGGGTGGCATGCCCTTCTCGGCGTGGATTTTGATCTCGCGTCCCGTGTAGGCGAAGTCCCGCTTGAGCTCGTGCAGGAGCTCCTCGAGGTCCACCTCTTCTAGTCGGAAGGTAATAGCGTTCGCATCCAGGCGAGAGAGATCCAAAAGGATCCGGGCTAGGTTCTTCAGGCGCTCGGTCTGGGCCTGCATGTCCTGGAAGAAAGCCTTGCGGACCTCTTCATCCTCCTCATCCTCAAGCATCTCCAGGTAGCCCGAGAGGGCGAAGAGAGGGGTTTTAAGCTCGTGCGAGGCATTGGCGATAAACTCGGCCTTGGCGCGTTCGATCTGGCGCTCTTCGGTGACGTCGCGCAGGATCGCCAGGGCCCCGTCCTCCAAAGGGGCGGCCCGGATCTCGATCATCCTGTCCCCCGCCTCGGCCTCGGGCTCGGTGACCGGGCTGAAGGAGAAGCGGCTCTTGGTAAGGATCTCCTGCAAACGCTCGTGAAAGGCGGGATCGGAATTTTCAAGTAGCTCGCGCGCGCGCGGGTTGAGGAAAGTGGCGTTCAAATCTCTGTCCACGCCGACGACCGCGTCGGTCATACCGTCGAGGATAGCCTGGCCACGCGCCTTCTCCTGCTCGACCTGTCGGAAAGCCCCTTTAAGAGAGGAGGCCATCGCGTTGAACGTCTCACCCAAAGAACCCACCTCGTCCTCGAGTCTAGTGGTGATTCGCTCGTCGAAGTTGCCGGAGGCTAGGCGGTTGGCAGCAACGTCCAGACGATGGAGGCGGCGTGAGATCAGGTTAGCCACCACGTATCCCGAGAAGCCTGCGATCAAGAGCGCCAAAATTCCCGCCAGAAGCGCCAGGTTGGTTATCCTGCTCATAGCCTCTTCCGCGTTCTCGACGTCAGTATCGGTGTAGTACCTGGTAAAGACGATTGCCGTATCGGTTTCCCCAGCGACCTGTATTGGAGCAGCGTAGGTCGCAAGTGTGTGCCCCTTGCGCTCTCCACTCTCGACCTGCTTGAGCTCTGTCTCGGGCGTCATCCCCGCGAGAGTATCTTTTACCGCGTTCGTATCGTAGTCGCCTAAGTCTCCTCGAAGTACCTCGCCATCGAGACGAACAATACCCCACTGGACGCCACGGTTGGTCGCAAAGGCACCTATCTCCTGCTCGGTGAGTCGGGTATCTTTCTGAAGCTTAACCTCAAACTGTTTTCCTACCTGGTTAAAGCTCGCCTCCGCCGACTGTTCCAGGGTTCTTCCGAGGATGGGGGTGACGATGAAGTAGGCCGTAATCCCAGCGAACGCGGTCACCAAGAGGAACAGCGCCGTCAGCCAGAACTGTATGCTAATTCGAGGCCGGCGACGACCGGCGTCGCGCCAGGGCAAGAGCTGCCCAGATGAGAGGCGCGGCAAGAGACGGCGCCCATCTTTTGAAAATATTCTTTCAGGACGGCGGCCCTTGTGCTTCGGGCGAAGGAGCTTGTCCCTAACGGAAAACATATCCGACACCCCGGGCGGTGTGGATAAACTCGGGATTCCGGGGGTCGCGTTCGATCTTCTCGCGTAGGTGGCGGATGTGAACGTCCACCGTGCGCTCGTCGCGGAACTCGTCGCCCCACACCCTTGTGAGAAGCGTGCTCCGCGAGAATACGCGGCCCGGGTTAGAGGCGAGCGTCACCAGAAGCTCGAACTCTGTGTACGTCAGGTCGACGTCTTCGCCGGCTACAGCGACCCGGCGGCTGGGCAAGTGAATCTTCAGCCCGTCGTAGGAGAGCTCGTCTTGGCGCTGCCCGGTGGGTGTCGCCGCCCGGCGCATGATCGCACGCACCCTGGCCACAAGCTCCCTTACGGCAAACGGCTTGGTGACGTAGTCGTCGGCCCCAAGCTCCAAGCCCACAACCCGGTCGATCTCGTCGTCTTTAGCCGTGAGCATAAGGATCGGAACCTCACTATGCATTCTGATCCTACGGCACACCTCTGTGCCGTCCATCTTCGGCAACATGATGTCTAAGATGATGAGGTGTGGCTCGTAAGTGCCAACCGCTTCGAGCGCCGCCTCCCCATCACCCACGGTGTGCACCTGGAAACCCTCCCGCTCCAGAGCGTGCGAGAGCATCTTCTGAATTGACGGTTCGTCATCTACTAAGAGTATCCTACGTGTGGTTCCTTGTACTTCTTGCACCATGTGTAACCGCCCTCTTCGACTCCCCCGAAAGTTCTACACACTTTGACTCTTATTTTATCATGTCGCCAGAGGCCCCATAACCCCCGGCGACCCCACGGCAGCCCGTTCCGCCACCCTTCCCACGACACTCGAGAGCTCTGCAGCCGCCCTCAAATGCACTGCCTCGACATCTACCCTGCGCCGTCTAAGATACGCGGCAACGACCCGGGCTTCGTCCGTGCCTTTACCGCCGGACAGGGTTATATCATCACGGTCGTCTAGGACCCCTTCGGCGAAAAGGGCGAGGCCGGCAGCGTCTTCGGGCTCGAAGCCCTTGTGGGCGACGAGGCGGCCCTCGGAAAAGGCGAAAACCTCGACCATCCCAGGCTCGGTCGAGGGAGCAACGACCGCCTGTACACCTTCGGCGCTTACGAGGGCGCGCGTCAGGCGGATACGCTCGATGCCGGCGATGAGGTCCCTCAATCGGGCGGCAGCCTCGAACTCAAGCTCCTTTGCAAGCCTGTCTCGCTCCCTGACGAGCGCCTCGAGGTGCGCCTCTCCTCCCTCACCGCGCAGGAGCGCAACGAGCCCCCCGATCACCCTTGTACGGTACTCTTCTTCGCTCATCCCTGAGCACGGGGCGCAGCGGCCAATCTGACCGTAGAAGCAAGCTGCAGCGTCCCCAGAGCAGCGCTTTAAAGGTAGGATCCTGCATAGAGCACTGATGCAGGTGTCGAGAACGTTCGCGCTCTGGTAAGGGCCCAAGTAGGTTACGCCCTTTTGCGGATCGTTGCTGGGCACCCTCTCGGGGACGGGGTAGGGCTCGTTCATGTCGAGCTTGATGAACCAGTTAGCCCTCTCGCCCCGGCCGATGGAGTTGTAGCGTGGGAGCAGGCGCTTTATCTCGCGGGCTTCGAAGATGAGCGCGTAAAGCTCGCTCTTCGTCTCCTTGTAGCGCACCTCGGCAACCTCCTTCACCAGGCGCCCGATCTTGCGCCGCCCGTCCCCGCCGTTGAAGTAAGTCTTGACGCGGCTTCTCAGGTCCTTGGCTTTGCCGACGTACAAGACGGTATCGTGCTTGTCTACAAAGTAGTAGACGCCTGGCATATGGGGCAGGTGTTCGGCGAGGTGACCCTTTTGCGGCTTGGTCCGCCCTCCTTGGGGCCCACGCGACCTGAGCGTGGCTGCCTCTCCGACGCTGTGCACTCCGGCCGAGTTCAAAAGCTTGAGAAGCTTGAGTAACACTTCAGTCGTCGCAGCGGCGTCGGCTAAAGCCCGGTGATTAGGGGCAGCGTACAATCTAAAGTGCGAGACGAGCGCCGAGAGCCGGTAACGCTTGAGACCCGGCACCAGGTAGCGGGCGAGCTTCAAAGTGTCGAGTACGGGGTTCGGGAGCGGCGTGCCACCCCTCGCCGCTGCGACGAAAGAGCAGTCGAAGTGGACGTTGTGCCCGACTAGAACGCACCCCTCGACGAACCCCTCGAAGAGCGGCATGACCTCCGCTATGTCAGGGGCATCAGCCACCATACGGTCAGTGATGCCGGTAAGCCTGACGACGAACGGTTCTATGGGACGCTTTGGATTGACGAGCGTCGCGAACTCGTCCACCACCTGCCCGCGCACCACCTTGAGGGCCCCGATCTCCGTGATCGCGCCCTTCTCCGCCGAAGAGCCCGTGGTCTCGACGTCGAAGACAACGTACGGCGCGTCGTAAGGAGCGAGCGACACCAGGTCAGCCGTACGCACCGCCCCTTGAGCGTCCCAGAGAAAACGCGGGTCGTCCGCGACGAGTTCCTCGACATAAGGATGCGTATCACCGTTGAGACCCAGTAGGGAGAGAAATTCTTGGGTAATCTCCTCAGGGGTTACTGGCTCGCGGCCCTTTACGAAACCGTAGAGGCTAGGAGGCACGGACCTCCACGCTAGACATAG
>DATHAB010000105.1:0-3152 GCA_035296885.1 Rubrobacteraceae bacterium | reverse complement strand
TCGTTCGCTTTGGTGTTGGCGGCTTCGACGGCGGGGGGAGTGATCGCGGCGCTGGTTCATTATTTTCCGGGCCTCTGGATCGGCGAGGAGAGGTTGCGCCAACTTTTCAGGCGAATCGAAAAATACAAACTCCTTTCTGTGTCGGATCTGGACAGGGCGAGCAAGGCGTTCGAGCGGCATGGCGGAAAGGCCATCGTGCTCGGCCACCTCATCCCGGGTGTGGGCGCCCTGATATCGCTACCCGCCGGCATAAAGCGCATGCCTCTCCTCAGTGAGTTCATGGTCTACACCATTGTCGGTAGCGCCCTATGGAACATTATTTTTATCGGTCTTGGGTAGGCTTTAGGCGCTAACTGGGCGCTCGTGGAGCGGTACGCGGCGACTATCAAGTACGTGGTGCTGGTTGCCGCGGTCTTGGGGACTCTCTGGTTCCTGTGGCGTCGATGGAAGGAGCTGCGGTCAGCGGCGCGCCAGCGTAAACTGTAGCTAAAAGAATCGCGAGCCTATCCTATACCCCTAGCGCTTCTTCACGCCTCGGCTAGATCCAACCCTCCCTCCTGTACCACCGGGTGGTGCGCTCGAGGCCTTCGAAGAGCCGAACCTCGGCCTCCCATCCCAGCGCCCGTTCGGTGCCGGAAAGGTCGCAAGTCCATGTGTGAACGGCCAGGTCCGACGCCCGGCGCTCGTCGAAGACGGGAGGTACGTCGCCGCGGAGCCCTGCCGCTTTCTCGGCTACCCACCCTGCCAGTTTGAAAGCGGCGGCGGGCAGGCGAACGGTACGAACGGGACGTCCGAGCGCCCGCTCTAGCCCTTTGACGGTATCCTGCCAGGTGTAGCGAGACGCTTCAGCTACCGGGTAGGGCCCAAAGCCGACAGGTTTGCGAGCCGCTGCGAGAGCGGCTTGAGCTACGTCGCTAACGTAGACGGGTTGTAAGACGGGTGGTCTGGAGGGTAGGACCAGCCAGCCGCTCCGGGCCAATTTGAATAGGGGCAAAAGATCGGTGTCGCGCGGCCCGTAGACGCCAGCCGGACGGAGGGCGACGATCTCCATCTGCTTGCCGAGAGCGCGCAGGCTCTCTTCAGCCTCTAGCTTGCTCCACCCGTAAGCGCTCGCGGGATGATCACGACCATCCTTGGCCATAGCCTCGGGACCACGGGCGGCGAGGCTGCTGATCAGGACGAACCGTCGCACCCCGGCATCTACCGCAGCGGCGGCGATCCTCCGAGTGCCTTCGGCGTTGATGAGGTAGTAATCACTCTTTTGTCTGGCTTTGACCAGGCCCGCCGCCTGCACGATTACGTCAACGTCTTTTACCGCTCGGGGCAAACTTTGCGGTCGGGCGAAGTCGAGTGGCGTAAGCTCTACCGGGAGGTCCGAGATCCAGCGCGGATCACTCGTGGCGCGTAGGCCGCACCGCACCTCGTAACCCACTTCGACGAAGGCTTGCGCAACGTGGCTGCCGAGAAACCCTGTCGCGCCGCTTACCAGCACGCGTTCGGGCATAGCAGCTCTATAGCTCCTTCTGGTAGATCCGGTAGGTCTTATAGAGCGTCGCACCGGAGGCCGCAAGGGCGCGGTTCATCGCCCTGTTGTCCTCTAGCACCCACGAGCACTCGCAGCGTTGGTACCCCTTGGCTATCGCAGGCCCGTAAAGCTCGTCGACGAGCACCGTCTCTAGACCTTTGTTGCGGTATTTGGGTAGGAGGCCCAGGATCGCCAGACGTAACCGGTCGATGACCGTGCTACGCCTTAAAAAAGTGATGATACCGAAGGGTAAAAGCCGCCCTCGCATACGCTTGAGGACCTGGTTGATGTCGGGGATACATATGCCCATGCCGACTACCTGTCCTTCCAGTTCCACAAACCGGGCAAGGTCCGGGTCTACGATGTGCTTGAGCTCGCTCGCGAGGTGGTCGAACTCCGCCTCGGTGTACCGCACGAATCCCCAATTCTCCTCCCAGGCTTCGTTGTAGAGCTTCTTGACGAGCGCCAGCTCCTCGTCGAAGCGTTTGAAATCTACGGGACGGGTCACCGGCTCGTAGCGAGCTCGAACCCGTTTTGCGAGGCGCTTTATCTTCTCGCCCATCTCCTGGTCCCGCTCAAAGAGCCAGGCGTAGAGGTCTTTGATCTTGTGGTAGCCGACATCCTCGACATAGCGCGGGTATTCAGGAGGGTTATAAGGCATCATGACGTAGGGGTCGGTATCGAAGGCGTCTATCTGAAAACCGGCACCGTCGTTCATCGAAGGGTTCGCCGGACCCCGCACCGCGTTTCGCCCTAACTGCCTCCCCCAATCCTCGACACGAGAGAGCAGCGCTTCCGCTACTGCCTGGTCGTTCGTCTCGAAGAAGCCGAAGAAGACCAGGTTATCTCCATGAGTCCTGTTGTGGTTGTCGTCGTCTATAGCGGCGATGCGACCGACGACCTCACCGTTGTGCTCTGCTAGAGAGAGCTTGACCCGGGCGTGCTCGTAGAAAGGGTTCTTCTTAGGGTCAAACTTCTGGCGTTCCGCCAAGAGGAGCGGTGGGACCCAGTGCGGGTCGTCACGGTACCTCTCGAACGGGTACCTAATAAAGCGCTTCAGGTCGGCGCGGGATTCAACGGGCCGGATCTTCAGAGACACGTCGCTTTAAGCGATGACGCCCAGGCGCCGACCGATTCCAGCGAAGGCCTCGAGCAGACGCTCTAGCTGTTCGGGAGTGTGGTCGGCGTTTACGCTGGTGCGGATGATACTCCGATCCTTAGGCACGCTGGGTGGCACAGCCGGCGTCGTGAAGATTCCCTCTTCCCACAGCATCTTCCAAAAGAGCGCGGTAAGTTCGTCGGGACCGATCAGGACCGGTACGATCTGGCTTTCGGAGCCTAAAGTATCGAAGCCTAAATCGTCCATCCCACCCTTCAGGAGAGCTACGTTTCGCCAGAGCCTCTCTCGGTGGTGGGGCTCCGTCTCCATTATCTCCAGGGCCTTGAGCACCACCGCTACCTGCATGGCCGGGAGCGCCGCCGTAAAGATAAACGGACGCGCGTGATGCTTGACGTAGCTTACTACCGCCTTGGGACCGGAGACGAAGCCTCCCACGGAGGCGAACGACTTGGAGAAGGTACCGATTAAGAGGTCGATCTCGTCCTCCAGGCCAAAGTGCTCTGGGGT
>DATHAB010000104.1:0-2974 GCA_035296885.1 Rubrobacteraceae bacterium | reverse complement strand
TCGGCGCAGCAGTATTGAGCGCCAGGGCGCTGGGACGTTGGAGCGCGGTGCCACTCATCGGGGGCCTGGTCGGCTGGGCTTTCTACGTGACCGACTTCGGTAGCACCGCGGGGCTACTCCTAGCCAACATCGCGTTCGGTGTGTTGTTCGGACTGAGCTGGGTGGGACTGGGCTGTCTACTCTGGCAGCTAGGAAGGCAGCGGGTATAAGGGCTGCGTGATTGACTAGACTTCGGAAGATTTCATAGCGGGTACCGGAAGCGCTTTGCGCAAACCGCTTCAGGGTATCCGGGGCATCGGAGCAGGTCCTCGAGTCCTGTCAAGCGCTATTCGAGGATGCTCTCCGTTCCTCGGCTAAAGGTCCTCCCCTCGCTCTCCGACGACCCGGATCGACTTCACCGCTAGTATCGTTCGGTAAGGTAAGTCAGGTTGCCCTAGCTTCTTCGGGAGGTATCAGGGAATCGGGCGTGACCGGTATGGTAGAGTTTCGAGGGCATGAGCGAAAGAATGTCGAACGATACGATCATCGTAGTGGCCGAGGACCAGGTTTCGAGCGACCTCGGGGGTGAAGTAGCCATACTCGACCTCAAGGTCGGCGTTTACTACGGTCTGGACGAGGTGGGAGCGCGGGTCTGGGAGCTGATCCAGGAGCCGAAGGCCGTGGGCGACGTTCGGGACGTCCTCGTCGAGGAGTACGACGTCGCGCCGGAGCGGTGCGAGCGCGACTTGTTCGCGTTGTTGGAGAGGCTTGCGGAACGAGGGCTCATAGAGGTCAGGGATGAAACGCCTGCGTAAATTCTTCCGTCTGCCTGCTGCCAAGCGGCGTTGCCTGATCAGCGCGGCGCTTCTGCTACCGACGATCAAAGCCAGTCTGGTGGTGTTCCGGTTTCAGACCCTGAGGGGCCTGCTGGCCAAGCTGACGGGGTTGCCCCTCGTCATGCGAAGATCTGCGGGGGGTTCCACCGAGGAGGTGGTCTGGGCCGTAGAGGCGGCGAGCAAACTTATGCCCTGGGCCAGCACCTGTCTTACGCAGGCCCTGACCGCGCAGGTCCTGCTCCTGCGCCGGGGTCGTCCAGCCCTGGTTCATATCGGCACCCTCAGGGGGGAGGATGGAGGTTTCCTGGCCCACGCCTGGGTGGAGAGTCGGGGCGAAGTCGTGATAGGTGGGCACGAACTCGAGCAGTTCACCCCGCTGGTGGTCCTTGACGGAGGGAGACAATAAGCGCCATAGTCGGGCTCTTCTTCCGCGACGGGAGGCCCGTCAACCGGCGGGTGCTGGAGCGAATGGCGGACAGCCTGGCCCACCGGGGGCCGGACAAAGCGGGCCTGTGGAGCGAGGCCAACGTGGGGCTCGGCCACCGTATGCTCTGGACGACCCCGGAGTCCCTCCACGAGGAGCTACCCCTGGTAGACAAGAGCGGCACCTTTGCGATTACCGCCGACGCCCGGATCGACAACAGGGAGGAGCTTATTGCTGCTCTTGGGCTAAGTGGTCGACCCCACGGGCAGATCAGCGATAGCGAGTTGATACTCGGCGCGTATCAGAAGTGGGGCGAGGACTGCTCAAAGAAGCTGTTGGGCGACTTTGCCTTCGCAGTTTGGGACCGACGGAGGCAGCGCTTGTTATGTGTCAGGGATCACATGGGAGTACGGCCCTTCTACTATTACCTTTCGGATGAGGTTTTTGCCTTTGCTTCTGAGATAGAAGCGCTTCTCTGCGTACCTGAGGTGCCGCGCCGGCTCAATGAGGCTAGGGTGGCCGACCTCTTGGTACACAACCTGGGAGACAAGACCGCCACGTTTTACAAAGAGATCTTCCGCCTGACCCCCGCCTGCGCCATGGCGGTAGGGGTTGACATGTCCTCGATCGAACCGTACTGGGCTCTCGATCCATTACGTGAAGTGAGACTCCGGTCGGACGAGGAGTACGCCGAAGCCTTCTACGAAGTATTCGCCGAGGCGGTGCGGTGCCGCCTGCGGAGCGCTTATCCGGTGGGCTGCGAGCTGAGCGGCGGCCTCGACACCTCTGCTGTGGCGTGCGTGGCGCGGGAGCTTCTCGCCGAGAAGGGAGGGACCCAACATCTACACACGTTCTCGGCCATGTACAAGGAAGCGCCGCGGAGCGACGAGAGCAATTTCATAGATGTGGTCCTCGCCGAGGGGGGATTCGAAGCTCACAAGGTACAGGTCGAATTGCTCAGCCCTTTGGAGGCTCCGAAGCGTGTGCTGTGGGATACAGACGAACCTTCGATTCTAGGTGGGCTATCGATGCCGTGGGGTCTTGCCGCTGAAGCTAATCAGCAGGGTGTTCGTGTCCTCTTGAACGGTTACGACGGCGACAGGACGGTGTCTCACGGCATCGACCGTCTTGACGAGCTAGCTCTTACGGGGCGGTGGAAAACGCTATACACGGAGATCGAGGCCTTGAGGAATCTGGGTTGGTCCCGCCGGACTCTCCTACGGGATAGGATGCTCAAACCTTTGGCCCCCGAGTTCTTGTTGCGAGCTTGGTGGGTGCTGTGGGGACGGAACCCCTGGAGCCGTACCGGAAACATGTATACCGGTCCCATGAGTAAGGATTTCGCTCGGCGTATCGGACTGCGGGAGCAACTCCAGGCGCCGCACGGAGGCAGAGACCTCCCAGGGTCAGTGAGGCTCTCACGTAGGTGGCATTGGGCGGGACTGGTTGACGGGGCAACCCAGCATGTGCTCGAGGCACACGGAAAGATCGGTGCTGCATTGTCCATCGAGAATCGCTACCCTTTCGCCGACCGGCGGTTGGTGGAGTTCTGCTTGGCTTTGCCCCCGGAACAGAAGCTGAGCCAGGGCTGGACGCGGGTCGTCATGCGCCGGGCACTAGCGAACGTCTTACCCGATGTGATCCGATGGCGGAAGACCAAGGGAAACCTTACTCCCGGCTTGGTCTGGAGCCTGCTCATGTATGACAGGAAGCTCGTAGAAGATACGATACTCAA
>DATHAB010000103.1:0-29279 GCA_035296885.1 Rubrobacteraceae bacterium | reverse complement strand
AGGAGGTAGATGAGTACGATGATGACGATGAGTCCTACCAGAAGCCCTATTATGTTCTGCACTTCTTCTCCTCCTCTATCCGGTTTGCTTGTTGTATTAGGCTAGTTATGCCCAGTCCCCCTTAGACTTATGCCCAGTGCTCCCCAAGACCGGGCTGCGACCGCCACTTCTCGAGAAGGTCTCTTCTAGAAACTGTCTGATAGCAAATAGGCCTAGTCTAAGATCATCCTATCAATGTACAGAACAGGGCGGAGAAGCCCTATTTATTGCCGTTTTGGGCGACCAAGTGCCCGATCGAGATGCCCTCTAGCTAGTTTTTAGACAGTTTCTCTAGGCAGCCGAGCGAATAGAGGCAACAGGGTAGCCATTAGGTCGGCGACCCACTACCACCCGGAGAAGCGTAGCGACTTCCGTGGTAGTCTGCATGCCAACGACGGAGGTATGATGAGATTATTGCTTGCACTTCCCTTAACGGTTGCTTGTGGTGCCTTTGACCTGTGGGCCGCAATACCGGTAGGTCTCGTTTTAGGACTCTCCCCAGTCTTAAGCGGTGCTGCCGCTACAGCAGGGGGACTATTAGGAGCCACAATCGTGACGGTAGCCGGAGAACGGCTGCAACGCTGGCTTTACAGTCGAGGTTGGTTCTCCAAGCGGCGCGAGCGTGTAGAGCGTCTTTGGAACCGCTACGGTCTAATAGGTGTGGCCTTCCAATCCCCTGTATTGGCGGGGACGCTCTTAAGCACACTTGTAGCTCTTGGCCTCGGGGCTCCGGCTAGCAAGCTGCTGTTCTGGATAAGCGTAAGTCTGGTGTTCTGGGGAACGGTCCTCACTGGGGCGGCAGCTCTTGGATTCTCTATCTTTGAGAGGTGGGGAGTTTCCGAGAATATTCCCCTTCTAGGTTAGTGGGGATAGATTCGTCTTTAAGAAAGGGCCAGACTCGCATGGGCTCTGGCCATCTGATTTCAGGCCGGTAGTATGTTTCTGCGACGTTGATCCACCTGTAACCTAGGATGCTACGCCGCTTTGAGCCTTTGGCCTTATGTTCTGGTTGTGGCGGAAGAAAGCCGTCGGGTCGTAGGCGGTCTTGATCTCGACCAGGCGATCGTGGTTGGCTCCGTACGCGGCGAATGCTCTACTCCATCAGAACTCCTTAAGCAGAAAAGCTCTGAACTTTTGTTTACAGTAGGGGCAACGACAGCCCCTAGAACCAAGCGCAAGCTCTTCGTCTATGTTAATAATGCTTAGCAACTGTACCGGAGAGGCCCACCGGTTTGACCGCTTGAGCGTAGTGCGCTAGCGTCAGGCACCGTGGATCCTCCGACCTACGAGTCTATAGGAGAAGGCTACTCGCGCCACCGGCCGGCTGACTCGCGGATCGTTCGGGAGCTAGCCCGGCTGCTCGAGTTGCCGAAAGGTAGTGAGATCGTCGACGTCGGTGCCGGGACCGGCAACTATGCCTTCGCCTTGGCCCGGCTGGGCTACCGCGTCGTGGCCGTCGAGCCTTCGGCGACCATGAGGAGGCAGGCGCAAGAGATCCTCGGCCTCTTGGGTAGCCGCGACCGCCGAGTGGCTGCCGTTGGCTGACGGTCATGCGGAGGGCGCCGCCTGTGTGCTTGCCCTGCACCACTTCGCCGATGCGAGGGTCGCCCTCTCGGAGGTGCGGCGCGTCGTCGGCAGAGGACCCATCGTAATCTTCACCTTCGACCCACGCCTCGGGCAGCGATTCTGGTTCGAGGACTATTTCCCCGAGCTTTAGGGCGAGGCGCACCGATCTTTCCCACCCCTCGAAGAAGTCGTAAGGCTCGTGGGGGAAGCAACGGGGGGTGGCGTGGAGGTCTTCGGTTTTCGACTACCCCACGACCTACAAGACAAGTTCGCGGCGGCGGGCTGGCGGAGGCCATGGATGTACCTAGATGACGAGGTGCAAGCGGGCATCTCGGCTTTCGCGCTCGCGGAGCAGCGGGTAGTAGAGGAGGGCCTCGAAAAGCTGAGCCGGGACCTGAAAAGCGGGGCGTGGCACGCCAAGTACCATCTCGTCTTGGAGCTCGAAGACTTTGACGCCGGCTACAGGTTTCTAAAGGTCGTACCGGCTGCCTAGACGGGATTCGGCATCGCCCTCGCCTACGGCACGGCAGGCAATCCCGAGAGTCACGCCCGCTGGCAGCTACCTAGAAGCAAGCTCTTCGACAAACCTTATGGATAGCCGAGTGCTAGGAGGTTACTCTACATGTTTTCCCGCGCAATAGCGCGATAGGCGCAGAAGACCTGCTAACAGGCTAATTTGACACTACTTTCTCGGCGCGGTCGACGGAAAATGTTGCCCCAAAAAGACGCTTTAGCGATAAGGTTCACTAGATTTAGCCCCTTATCTGCGGTTTTAGTCCTGCGGTTCTCGGATTGACAAGACGGCCTTGTTCTAAGATATAGAAATTACGCCGCCCGTTAGACCAACACTCTGAATTCTTTCTGCCGTGTTAAGAGTAAGCTGCGGCGGAAAGATCTCCATCGTCTCCTCTACCAACCTATCCTATTCTGCTTCTCGGTAGCCCGGTTGTACCAGTCGGGAGGGCTGTAGTCCCTATGCCAACCAGTAGCACATCCCACAGGACGTACCTGACGGCGTCTTGGCGCTCCTCGCAAAGCATTTCTACGAGGCCAGTTACACCCTCGCGATCTATCCCTTCGAAGGGCTTCAGATGTGGAGAGTCGTCTCGCGGTTGGTCGCCCCAGTCTTCGAACTCAGTTTACTTCCGCGTGATATTAAGTTTGGCTGCTAGGTCCGTCCCCGAATAGCCGCCGCCAGAAATCCTGCAGCTCTTCGCGCCAGCGGGCGCGCTCCGCCTCGAGCTCGTCTCGCACAGCCCGTCGGCTCTCTCCCGCTCGCGGTCGGCTCGTTCCTTCTCCCGCTGCAAGCCCTCCCGCAATCCGGACTCCGTAATCTCCATATATTCCAGTCGGCCCTCCAAAATCCCAAGCTCCTCCCGCAGTACCTCCGCCTTTTTCCGAACCTCCCGGACGCTCTCAGAGAGGAGCTCAGCAGCCTCCGACGGTGTCTCCGCACCCGCCTCTTCGCTGGACACCAAGGCCTCCGGAGACGTGGCCGTGGTCGTCTCGCCGAGCGGCGTATTCGCGGTGGTCGAGTCCGGGTCGTACACGTCTCGGTGTTTCGCCCGCAGAACGTCAGGCTCCCCTTCTCGGAGGTCGTGTACGACGCGCTTGGGGATCCTCCAGGGACCCAGGACGCCCTCTATGCGCTCCTCGCGCCGCTCCCCCTCGAGCTCGCCGGTACGGAGCATCTGGCGGACGCACGCCGGTGAGAGCTCGAGAACCCCCGCAGCATCGTCGACGGTGTAGTAGTTATCGCCTTCTTCCGCCATATGAGTAATATTTACCTCCACCCGAACTTTTGTAAGCAACAGGCTTATCCGAATTACGGTTGCTATACTATAGCGTCTTACGTTTCTGAGAGTACTGTTTAGGGGCAACAATGCTGCCTAGGCGTCCTGGTTTCCTGTAAGCGGGTGAGCTTGGCAAGGAACTACGTTGGGGGGCGGGGTAGGGGGTAGGGCAACTCGCTTGTGGGTAAGTAGAGTAAGCAAACCGAGACCTACCTGAGGGAACCCTTAGGGGCAGGAGGGAGAGGATTATAGTCCTCGGTACCTCAACTTCAACCTACGGCTACCAGTTTTCGAGAAGTCCCCTTCTCGACCGCTCAGCAACCCAGGCCAATGTCCTGAACGGCGGCTCGGTCTACTCGGGAGCGTCTCTGCCACCACCTCTGTCGACTTGTGATACTGCTGCGACTTTCGCTGCTAGAAGGGGTATCGGCCAAGGTGGTTCGGGAGATGCTTGGACATGAGAAGATATCGTAAACCCTGGACACTTACTCGCACGTCTTGCCGACAATGCGGGCAGAGGCGGCTAGGAAGCTGGATTCGGCGTTGTTCTGAGTTTCTCTGCTGAAACGAGTAAAATGCTGCGCTACAAGCGTGTTTTCCGTTCGGTTGGTGTCGGGTTGGCGTCAAAATCGACCTACCGGGGACGAGATCGGCTGCAAAATGCCTGCAAAAGAAGGAGCTACTTGTTGAGTACTGACGGCCGTTTGACGATTTGCCAGATCAGCGACATCCATTGCGGGAGCCCGTACTTCGTGCCGGACCTTCTGGAGCGTTCGACCAGGGAGATAAACGACTGCGAGCCTACGGCTGTGGTGGTCTCAGGAGACCTTACGGACGCGGGCTACCGTCAGGAGTATGAGCAGGCGGCCGAGTACGTGAACCGCTTCGATTGTGAGAACCTCATGGTCATCCCGGGTAATCACGACTCCAGAAACGTCGGCTACATACACTTCGAGCGACTCTTCGGGGAGCGTTACTCGGTCATCGAGTTCGAGGAGGCGATCATGGTCGGTGTAGACTCGTCCGAGCCGGATCTGAACGACGGGCGGGTAGGCCGCGAGCACTACGATTTTATCCGCGAGAGCTTTCAGAGCGCTGAAGAGAGGCTCAAGATCTTCGTGGTGCACCACCACCTGATCCCGATACCCGGCACGGGCCGTGAGCGAAACATTATCTTCGACGCGGGGGACGTACTTGAGCTTCTGGCGGAGGTGGGGGTGGATTTGGTCCTCTCCGGGCACAAGCACGTGCCGCACTCGTGGAGGCTCGAAGACATGCTTATCGTAAACGCCGGAACCGCCTCCACGACCCGCCTTAGGGGCGACACCCAACCCTGTTACAACGTTATCGAGATCGAGAACGGTTGTGTCAAGATTTTCCGCAAGTACCCGTTCAGGGAGCGCCAGCTAGCCGTAAGCTTTGATGCCGACACCAGTGAGTACTCGCGCTTCGAAGAGAGTATAGGCTCGGAGGTTTACGGCGACCCGCGCAGCATACCCTTCGGCGAATAGTAGCCCCCCTTGCGGGCGCTGTTTTTGATCGACGGCGAGCACTACCCACCCGTAGTCCTTAACGCCATGAGGATCGTGGAAGAAACGATGGGCGCTAAGGGCGTGGCCGCGGCGTTCTTGGGCGGCACGGAGAAGCTGAAAGAAGGAACCGACTATGGCGTGCCGCTCGTCAAGGCTAAAGACCCGGTCTCGGCGGTCGCGAGGGCACTCAAGGAGCACGCGGTCGAGGTGGTCGTGGACCTGTCGGACGAGCCGGTGGTGGGGTACAAGGAGCGGATGCGTATAGCATCCTTCGTCCTCGCCGCCAGAGCCCGTTACAGGGGGAGCGATTTTGATCTTACGCCTCCGGAGTACCACGCGGTCTCTGAAAAACCGTCGCTCGCGGTGATCGGAACCGGAAAAAGGGTAGGAAAAACAGCGATCTCCGGATATCTGGCTCGGCTTCTGGCGCGAAACGGGTTTAACCCTGGTGTAGTCTCGATGGGCCGGGGCGGCCCACCCGAGCCCGAGGTTGTGGAAGGCAACGAAATGGAGGTCGGAAGCGCGTACCTCTTGGAGGCCCTCGAAAAGGGGGCGCACGCAGCGAGCGACTACTATGAGACGGCTGCTCTAAGCCGGGTAGTGACCGTCGGTTGTCGCAGGTGCGGCGGCGGCCTCTCCGGGAAGCCTTTCGTCTCCAACGTGCTCGAAGGTGCGAGGCTCGCGAACAGCCTGAACACAAACATCACCATATTCGATGGTTCCGGAGCGGCGGTGCCACCGGTTGAGGTCGAGGGGCGAATTCTCGTCGCCGGGGCCCATCAAGACCCGGAGTACATCACAGGTTTCTTAGGAGCTTACCGGTTGCTCGTCTCGGACCTCTTGCTTCTGACAATGAGCGAGGAGCCGATGGCCGATGCCGCGGTGGTCAGAAGCATCCTAGAGGCTGTTCGCGAGGTAAAGCCCAACCTTCGGGTGGTGCCGACAGTCTTTAGGCCGCGGCCGGTCGGTGAGGTGAAAAATCTGAAGGTAGCGTATCTCTCGACGGCGCCTCGGACTGTTTTAGGCGTTTTGTCTCGGTATCTCGAAACCCAGTACGATTGCGAGGTGGTCGCGGCGTCGGGGAGCTTGTCGGACCGGAAAGAGTTGGCCCGGGATCTGGAGGGGATGCGGGGGCTAAGAGTCGAAGCCTACCTGACCGAGATCAAGGCCGCGGCGGTGGACGTAGTGACGCGGCGAGGTGCTGCGGAGGGGAAACCGGTCTTTTATTGCGACAACGACCCCGTTGGACTCATCAGCCGGGATGACCTGGACAAAACGCTTCTGGAGCTCGCTACTAATGCATTCTCTGAGTTTGGAAGAGAAGATGGTTTGATCGGACCGGTTAGTATATAATAGAGCTACGATACACCGGACGCGGGGCTAAGTCTCCGGACCGTCTTTATGCTATCTCGACGAAATCTTGCACGGAACCAGTAATCCTGCTCCAGTACGCGGGGTTTCAACGAATATGGGAGGTTAGGCACGTCCGCTATGAGCTTGGCTAGATTGCGCTCTAGGAGCGTGGCGGCGTCGGCCATCGAGTACGCGTCGATTACCGAGCAGGTCGCCCTCAAGGTGGTACGTCTCGAAGGGTACGGGACGCCGGAGAAAGCTTACACTCTAGCCACGGAGGTCTTCCGGGAGGAGTTCAGCAAGATCCCCGTCCTAGGGCAGGTCGCCATCCTGCGGGAGGAGCGACGGGACGCACGAGGTCATATGCACCCATTGAAGACGAGGCCCGGCATCTTGAGCGTGGGTGACGTTTTGGGTGCCGGGGAGACGGAGGTGGACGTTGCGGTCGAGCCGGTCGAGGGGTTGCACCTTTTGACGCGGGGACAGCAAGGAGCTCTCTCTGCGGTGGCGGTGACGCCCCGTGGGGGCATGCTAAGGACGTCGGACATGTACATGAGCAAACTTATTGTGGGCCCGCGCGCGAGGGGTAGTATCGATATCGATGCGCCGGTGGCTGAGAACATCGAAGCTATAGCCAAGGCCAACGGACGCAAGCTGTCGGAGATAACGGTTGCGGTTTTGGACAGGCCGCGGCACGAGGACCTCATCGAGCAGATAAGGGAGACCGGCGCGCGCATCCAGATCCGGCCCGAAGGGGACCTGACGCCGGCCATTGCCGTAGGCTTGGGCGGGGCGGAGCTGCACGCTGTCATAGGGATAGGAGGGGCGCCCGAGGGCGTTCTGGCAGCGGCGGTAATAAAATGCTTGGGGGGTGAGATCCAGGCCAAGATGTGGCCTACGCAGCGCTCGCAGGTTGAGAGACTCAAGGAGTACGGCCTCGACGACCCGGAGAAGAAACTCGCCTTGGACGACCTTGTTCAGGGCGGGGACGTGGTCTTTGCGGCAACCGGTATCACGCCTGGGGAGACTCTCCAGGGAGTGAGGTATTTCCGGGGCGGTGCCCGGACGCATACGGTAATTATGTCTACCGAGCCCCGTATGGTACGATTTATAGACACCATCCACACCCTCGAGCCCGAGGCCGGGACTCAGGGCTTCCAGCTGTAGGAGAAAAGTGTGGCGCATAAAAATAAGAGAGCGCCTCATGAGTAGCACTTTCGTAGAACAAGAGAGGTAGAAGAACATGACGGATATATCCACATTAGAGCGCAAGCCTCTAAGCGATTTACACCAGATCGCCTCACAGCTCGGCATCGAGCAGTACCGCAAGTACCGCAAACCTCAGCTGGCCGAGCTCATTTATAAGACCGCTACAGAACAGGCGGTAGGCCAGCAACCTGCTACCAATGGCGGCGAGGGAACCACTGCCACGGAGACCACCGAGAACGGCGCCGCCACAAACGGCGAGGTTGTAAAGCGGACCGCCACGGAGGACCACGTCGATCCCTTCGGGGAGGCGGACACGGCCCTCGCTACCCCAGAAGAGATGGAACAACAGCGGCGCCGGGATGAGCCGCGAGGCCGCGACCGGCGAGCCGAGCGCCAGGAAGGGCGCCAGGGCGACCGCCAGCGGGATGGGCAGAGCCAGAGCGGTATCCTCGACGTGCTGCCGGACGGGTTTGGTTTTCTGAGGACGAACGGCTACAGCCAGAATAAGGGCGACGTGTACGTCTCAGCCTCGCAGATAAAGCGGTTCAACCTCAGGCGCGGAGATTATGTGGTTGGTCAGATTCGGCCGGCTCGCGAGGGCGAGAAGTATCCGGCTTTGGTGCGGATAGAGTCAGTCAACGGCCACGAGCCCCAGAAGGGACGCCGCCGGGCCGAATTCGACGACTTGACCCCGCTTTACCCGCTTGAGAGGTTGCGCCTGGAGTGGAAGCCGAACGATATAGCCCCGCGCGTCGTGGACCTCATGGCCCCTATAGGGAAAGGCCAGCGCGGCCTCATCGTCTCGCCGCCGAAAGCGGGCAAGACCACGATCCTCAAGCAGGTAGCTCAAAGCATAGCGGTGAACTATCCGGAGGTAAAGCTCTTCGTCCTCCTGGCCGACGAGCGCCCGGAAGAGGTCACCGACTGGGAGCGGAGCGTGGAGGAGGCCACGGTCGTCTCCTCGACCTTTGATCAGCCTGCGGACAATCACATAGCGGTGGCGGAGTTGGTCCTCGAAAGGGTCAAGCGGCTCGTCGAGGAGGGCGAGGACGTAGTAGTCTTGCTCGACTCCATTACCCGGCTCGCGAGGGCATACAACCTTGCGGCGCCCGCTTCAGGGCGCATACTCTCAGGCGGTGTTGACTCGGCGGCGCTCTACCCCCCGAAGAAGTTCTTCGGGGCGGCCAGAAACATCGAGAACGGCGGCTCGCTGACGATAATCGCGAGCGCACTCGTCGAGACCGGGAGCCGGATGGACGAGGTGATCTACGAGGAGTTCAAAGGCACCGGTAACATGGAGATCCACCTGGATCGCAAGCTCGCGAACAAGCGAATCTACCCCGCCATCGACGTCGAGGCCTCGGGTACCCGCAAGGAGGAGCTCCTCATGGAGTCGGCCGAAGCCCAAAGGGTCTGGCAGGTCCGAAGCATACTGAACGCCCTGGACTCCTCGGCGAAGATAGAGCTCCTTATCGCCAAACTCAAGGAGACTCGCTCGAACGCCGAGTTCTTGCGCGAGCTGCAACGCGTCCGCGGATAGGTAGGCTCTTATCTAGGGCGGCCGCCTTTTCGCGGCCGCCTTTTCGTGCCCTTTACAGGCGTAATAGAATAAGTGGGTAGTGTTTCTGATACACGGAGGTTCTCAATGAAGGCGGACGTACATCCCGAGTACACAAAGACGGTCGTGCGGTGCACGTGCGGCAACGAATTCGAGACGCGTTCGACGGCGGGCGAGCATATACACTTGGACGTCTGCTCGAACTGCCACCCGTTCTACACGGGCAAGCAGCGCATCGTGGACTCGGGAGGCCGGGTGCAGCAGTTCCAAAAGCGGCTCTCCCGCAGCCAGTAAGGGTAGAGAGCGTTGAGAGTCGGCGGGCAGGCGATTATGGAGGGCGTCATGATGCGCTCCCCCAACTTCTGGGGGATGGCGGTCAGGACGCCCACCGGAGACGTATACACCCAAACGCAGCCGTTTAATTCGATCACCCGGAAGAGCAAACTTTTCAGACTACCTATAATCCGGGGTTTCCTCTCGCTCGCCGAGTCTCTGTGGCTCGGCATGAAAGCACTGGCCCTCTCGACCAACATTGCGCTTGGCGAAGAGGAGGATCTATCCAAAAAGGAGATCGCGGCAACGATGATCTTCGGGCTTGGGCTGGCGTTTTTACTTTTTCTCGCCGCGCCCGTCTTGGGGACGAAGGGCCTGGGCTTACTGCTCGGCAGCGGTCTCGAGAACCCGATCCTCTTTAACATCGTCGAGGGGGTTATTAGGATCGCGATATTCATGCTGTATCTGCTGGGTATCACGGCGGTTAGCAAAGACATCAGGCGATTCTTCGCCTACCACGGGGCGGAGCACAAGGCGATAAAGGTCTATGAGAGGGGCGAGGAGTTAGTCCCCGAGAACGCCCGCAAACTCGACACGAGCCATGTCCGTTGCGGTACGAGCTTCGTTCTGTACGTGCTGGTCTTGAGCATCTTGGTCTTCAGCCTGCTTCCCCTAGACTGGTGGGTCGCGGCGGTTCTCTCCCGTGTTATCGTGATCCCGCTCGTGGCGGGCATTGCTTTCGAGTTCATTATGTGGAGCGCCAAAAAAGAGAACAACCCGGTCGTGAAGGCCCTGATCTGGCCGGGCCTTCAGCTCCAGAAGCTCACGACCCGGGAGCCGACCGACGACCAGGTCGAGGTGGCGATGACCTCCCTGAAGAAGGTCCTCACGGCGGAGGAAGAGGCGCGCATCACCCCCGACGCGACGAACAAGCTGGTGATCTAAAGCCACCGATCATGGATCAGCAGGTAGTAAAACTGGCCGAGGAGACGCTTGCGCGCTACAAGGCGCTCAGCGATGAGCTCTCGGATCCAAACATCTACTCCGACGGCCGTCAGTACGCCGAGGTGGCCAAGGAGCACGCCCGCATAAGGGGCGGCGCCCAGATCTCCCAAGAGCTGCTCGACACCCTTGAGGAAGCTCAGGAGGCGCGGGAGTTGATCCCGACGGCCGAGTCGGCTGAAGAAAGGGAGTTCTTTGCGGAGGAAGCCCAGACGGCTGAGGAGAAGGTTGCCGAGCTTACGGAGAAGATCCGGGCCGAGCTCATAGACCGCGACCCGAACGACAACAAGGATGTGATTCTGGAGATAAGGGCCGGCGCAGGCGGCGACGAGGCAGCCCTTTTCGCCGGGGAGCTCCACGAGATGTACTCCCGCTACGCCGAACGCCTCGGATTCAAGCACCGCACCCTCTCCTCACACCCGGCGGAGGTCGGGGGCTACAAAGAGGTTGTAGTTGAGATCGAGGGTGACGGTGCCTACTCCACGTACAAACACGAGGGTGGAACCCACCGGGTCCAGCGGGTCCCCAAGACCGAGAGTCAGGGCCGCATCCACACCTCGACGGCTACGGTCGCCGTGCTGCCGGAGGCCGAAGAGGTCGAGGTAGACCTACACCCGAATGACCTTGAGGTAGACGTTTATCGTTCGAGCGGACCCGGCGGGCAGAGCGTAAATACGACGGACTCGGCAGTCAGGCTCACGCATAAGCCTACCGGCCTTGTGGTGACGTGCCAAGACGAAAAGAGCCAACTCCAGAACAAGGAGCAGGCGATGCGCATCCTACGCTCGCGGCTCCTCGAACGGGAGATGCGCGAGCGCCAGGAGCGGGAGGGGGCCATGAGGCTCGCCCAGGTCGGCAGCGGTGACCGCTCTGCGAAGGTACGCACCTACAACTTTCCACAAAGCCGGATCACCGACCACCGGGTCAACGTGACCTCCCATAATATCGAGGGTACCTTGAACGGCGACCTCGAAGAGTTCACCCGCGCTTTGGCGGCTAAGGAGCGGTCCGACAAGCTGGCCGAAGGCGCCGAAGCCTCCGGCTAAAGCGATGCGGACCGGCGTGCGCGCTGGCGCTACCAGCACCCGCAAACGCGTCCGGGATGCTGCTGAGAAGCTCGCGCGCGCGGATGTCCCTGAACCTGTAGGCTCCGCCGAGGTGCTTCTCGCTGAGCTTCTGGGCGTAACGCGAAGCGAGCTGGCACTGCGCGAGGAGCCGACGACCAGCGAGCAGGCGGCGCTTTACGAGGCCTGGATCTCACGCCGTATGCAGCGCGTGCCGGTGCAACGCATCCTGGGTTATGCCTACTTCCGCAACCTGTGTCTAGAGCTCGACGAGCACACCCTCATACCGCGTCCTGACACCGAGAGCGTGGTGGACGCCGCGCTCGAAGCCGTGGATCGCCGGGGCGGGGCGTGCCGCGTCCTGGACCTTGGGACTGGCTCAGGTGCCATCGCCATCTCCATCGCCCAGGAACGTCCCTTCTGTGAAGTTCACGCTACTGACTACTCGGAAGGTGCTTTACTGCTAGCCCGCCGCAACGCGACCCGGGCTCGGGCTAGGGTAAGATTCTATACGGTGGATCTGACTTCTGGCCTCGACTCCTTGGCGGGTAGCGTCGACGTACTCGTCTCCAACCCGCCGTATGTGAGGAGCGCTGATGTTCTCAGGCTCCCGCCTGAGGTCCGCGACTGGGACCCGCGGGCTGCGCTAGACGGCGGCCCGGATGGTCTCAGCTTCTACCGGCGCATCTTCGCCGACGCTACGACGCTGCTGGCAGACGGGGCGAATGTTGTGCTGGAGGTAGGGGATGGGCAAGCCGAAACTGTGCTCGGGTTGGGACGCAGCGCCGGTTACGAGCCGTTAGGCACGCACGCGGACCTCACCGGAACACCTCGGGCCGCAAAGCTGCGTTGGAGCGCGGATTGAGGTACGTCTGCGCGGCAGAGGCCGCGAGGCTGTTGCGGGAGGGGAAGGTGGGGCTCATACCTACCGAGACGGTCGTCGGTCTTGTGGCAGGGAAGGCTGGGCTTTCGAAGCTGTACGAGAGCAAGGGTCGCGATCAAGACAAGCCCATAGCCCTGCTCTGCGGCTGGGCGAGGGAGGCTTTTGCGCTCACTCGCGAGGCCCCACCGCTCGCACGTTTTCTGGCTAGCCGCTTCTGGCCCGGCCCGCTCACCCTGGTCCTCGATGCCAAAGACGGCGGAACCGTCGGGGTTCGGGTTCCAGATCATGCCGTTTGCCGGGCGGTGCTCGGCGAATACGGCGGGCCGCTCTATGCGACGAGTGCGAATCCTTCCGGAGAGCACGCGCCACGCGCCCTCGAAGACGTAAGCCCTGCGATCTGCGCCGTTGTCGACTTCGCCGTTAAAGGTGAGCCGGGGAGCGGGGAAGCCTCAGCCGTCGTGGACCTGTCTGGGGACCGGACCCGGCTCCTACGGTCCACGAAGAGGCTCGGCGAGAAGGAGCTTTTTGGCTGACGAAGAACTCAGTGTAGCCTGGGGCTCGCCCAAAAAGACAGGACTCTGGACAAGAAGCGTAATTTTTTGTGAACGTGCCTTTAGGTGACGAGCTTCGAATCTTCCTATACATCCTACTGCCTCCGTAAGGGAGGTGTGGCCTCTCCCTGTCTTCGGCCTCCGTTATTAGTTCCACTCGAAGGTGCTAAGGAGGTTAGAGAAGTCGTCGGTCCAGACGCCGCCCGAGTCTGGGTTGGTTGTGCACCGCAGCCAGCGCTCGTCTTCGGGTATGCGGCCGAGGTCCGCCTCCTCTTGGGCCATCACTGCCCAGCGCCCCCCGAATTTGTATGGTACGTCTTTCTCGTTGTCGTCGAACTGGGCGTAGCAGGCCAGCCCCCGGTCCCGCGCCAGGTCTCCAACCACCGGCTCGAGCTTTAGGTGCCGGTTTGAGATATGCATAACCAGGACACCCTCGGCCCTCAACTTCCGGAGGTACAGGTCGACCGCCTCCCGTGTCAGGAGGTGGACCGGTATGGCGTCCGAACTGAAGACATCGCCCACTATCAGCCCATACTCCCCGTCGTTGGCGTTAGCCAGAGAAAGGCGGGCGTCGCCAAGGACCACGTCGAATTCGCCCGGGCAATCGCGCAGGTAAGTGAAGAGGCTTGGGTCGCGCGCTATCCGCTCGACAAGGGGATCTATCTCATAAAAAATCATCCGCTGCCCCGGCTGGGCATAGCACGATATCCCTCCCGTTCCCAAGCCCAGCACGGCAACGGAATTTTCTTTCAGATCCTCTTCGGGCAGGAGGTCGAAGAGTTGCCCGACGGGGCCGGTACGATCGTAGTAGGCAATAGGCTCGGGGGGCGTCTCCCCGATGAGCTGCGCCCCGTGTTCGGTGCTGCCGTGCTTAAACTCATGAAGTCCGATTCCTTCTTCATCCGATACCCTGTAGACACCGAAGAAGCTGCGGTCCTCGTAGAGGACTGTGGAGGTGGTAGCGAGGCTGACGGATACCATGAGCGCCGCGATGCCCAAGCCGAAGCGAATCGGTCGTTTGTTGGCGTACGCGAAGTGCAGTAACAACACCAGTGCAAGGCCGACGACGAGATTCTTTATAGGATCCACTATGCTTGGGTCAACGGATTCGACGGCCCACAGAAGCCCCCACGCCAGCACCCCGAAGATCAGTGGCAGTGCCACGTCCAGAAGGCGCGAAAGCCTGCGTGCGACCGCAGGCGGTGAGCTCTCCTCGCCCCGACGCCCAAACAGCCTTGCTAGGACCGTCCCTGGCAAAAGTAGGCACGCTAGCACTATGGTCAACGGGTACTCGACCACTGAGTCGAATACCAACGGCGCCACCAAGGCGTTGAACACCCCACCTAACACGCCTCCCACCGCTACCCACAGGTAAAACTCCGTGAGGTGCCTGGCAGGAGGTCTCTCGCGCGCCAGCTCCCCGTGCAAAACCATCGCCACCACGAAGAAGCCAAAGAGGTGCAGCAAGATCAGCGCCCAGTAGGGCCTCTTCAGGTCGCTGAGTATCGTTACCGCCAACAACGTCGTCATTACCGGCAGCAGCACGACCATCACCTTGTGGACGATGCCGGGCACCCTCTGGCTTCGCGAGAAGACGACCACAAACGAGAAGAGGTACAAAGATAGCGGGATTACCCAAAGCAGCGGTACCGGCGTTATGTCGGTCGTGATAAAGGCGGTTACCCCAAGCATGAAGCTCGAAGGCACAAACGCGAGCCCCACCCACCGCAGCCTCCCGAGCAGCGTGGGGCTGCTGGAGAGGCCCGTCGTGAGGGGATCTCCGGACGTAGCGATCATCTCCTGTGAGCCACCCTCGGCTGCCGACTCGTCTTCGTGCGTCGTGCTAGGAGCCGCCGTCGGCGTGGGAGAACGCCATAGTACAACCGCCGAGGCGAAGACCAACACCACCAGAAGCGCGTACCCCAAAGACCAGAAGGTACCCTGGTTCACCAGCCTCAGGTTTGGCTCCATAAGAAGCGGGTAGCCTAAGAGCCCTACCACGCTGCCCAAGTTCGAGGCCCGGTACAGAAAGTAGGGGTCTCTCGCGGCCGGATGATCGGTCTCAGAGAGCCACCTTTGTATGAGCGGGTTGGTAGAAGAGATCACGAAAAACGGTAGACCAACCGTCACCAACAACAGCCCCAAGAGCCACAGCAGGGGGTTGCTCTGCGCGGGAGGGGCCCACTCCTCAGCAGGCACGGCTATAGGCAGCACTAAGAGCGGCAAGAGTGCCATCACCAAATGAACCGCTGCTTGGCGGCGGGCCCCGAGCCATTCGGCGGTAACATGCACGTAGAGGTAGCTGACCAAAAGAGTTGCTTGGAAGAACATCATGGAGCCCGTCCAGACAGCGGGGGTGCCACCGAAGGTGGGCAAGACGAACTTGGCGAACATCGGCTCTACAAGGAAAAGTAGAGCGGCGCTTATAAAGATAATGGCCGAGAAGAGGGCCATCGTGTAGGTCCTCTTGCTCGAGAGCTCCCTCTTCTTATCTATGCCCTTCCCTACCGCCTCGCTAGGTTCTGCCGGCATGAAGTAACTTTAGCGAAGAATCGGGTACCGAACAATCTTTGAATCAAGCCCCGGAGCAGTCTGCTACGGAGGTACCAATATGGGCGGTGAATACTTGGAACCGCAAAGAAGCGCGTGATATAGGCGCTTCTTTTTAGTGAAAGGTCCGCCGTAGTGGTGAGGACATAAACAATGCCTAGGGACGGCTCTCATCTCGGCCTTGGCACTATGCCGGCCCTGGTCTCGGTGCTCTAAGATCACCGGTCCTGGCGCCGCAAGCCTCTTCGAACTTGCTCTGGCGCAGTCAGCTTTAGTCTTCCGGGGCGATGGTAAGCAGCGCGGTTGTGGCCGCGGTTAGCTGGATCATGGAGCCCAGGTAGGGGATGTTGAGCTTGTCTACTGTGTCGGCGGGATCGTGGTACCAGGGATAGAGGTCGTACTTCGTGCCATCGGTCAAGATGGCCGCGGGGAGACCGGCGTCCCAGAAATGCTGGTGGTCGGAGCGGCCCAGGCAGTCCTCGCTGAGGTTGAGGGGTGAACCGATCATCTCCGAGGCGCGCAGTATGGCTTCGTCGATAGAGCCGGCCCGGTTACAGGTCCCTATCACGGCTTCACGCTGGCCTCTGTCGTAGCCGATCATGTCGCTGTGCAGGTTACCTATAATCGCCCCTTCGCCTTCCCGTTCCCGGGTCGCGCTCACGACGCTCCCTATGTAGACAGCGCTTCCGACCAGGCCCACTTCCTCTAGGTCGTAGGCCACGAAATGTACGGTGTGCTTCGGGTCGAGTTCTTTTAGTGTCCTCGCGGTCATGAGGAGCGAGACCAACCCGCTTGCGTCGTCGCTCGCCCCTGGGTTATAGAAGGAGTCCAGGTGTGCGGTTTAGCCACAGGTGCTTTCCACCCCCGGTTCCCTGCAAAGTTGCCTCCACGTTGAACCCGCGCCTGTCGCCCGAGGTAAACTCGAGGATGCGTGCGGGTATGCTCGCCGCTTCGAAAGACTCCTTCATATACTCGGCAGCGGCCCTCCTCCCGACCTCGCTCCCGCGTTCTGAGATCGTCGTCGCGCCGCTCGCAAGCGGCGCGGGGGAAGCGCCTGTCAGGTGAGAGAGGCTTGTGTGGATCGAGGGCTCGTCTATCGCGGCCGCCGTAGCCTCGACAACGTCCGCAACCGGTGGTTCGGTGCTCGGAGATTCTTCGGCTTGGTGTGCGGCGGCGTTCGGGGTCTTGCCGGATTCCTTATCCTCGACGCCGCAACCCGAAAGCATCCCGAGGATGAGGGCGAAGGGGAGCAGAGCCTCGAGCACGGCAAGCGCTGCGCGACCTGCGTGCATTCTGTTGCTCACCCTTGCTTTATTACCTGGCCTTTCGTCTTATCTACTTTCGTCATGCGCTCTTCAGCTTCTTTGTTCCTTGTACGTTACACGTGATTATGCTCCCGGACGGACTTACAGCGCCAGCAGTCCGAAGCTTTGTGGGCAACGCCTATATACCACGTTGTATACTCTACTCGAACAAGCGACGGTCAAAGACACTACAAGGAAACGAGAAGGTCTGCCCGGACGGGGACCGACCGCCAAGACCACGCCTGTGAAGCTCGGGGGCGCCCGTTACGGTTTCCCCGCGGCTCGCGCGCCGATAATTTAAACCTAAAGCGGAGGTAAAATTGATAGATCCGTATACCGACGTTGACTCTGAGGTTCAGGAGGCGCTCGACGGAGAACTCGAGCGTCAGCGCATGACGATCGAGCTTATAGCCAGCGAAAATTTCGCGTCGCCGGCGGTGTTGGCGGCGCAGGGGTCGGTGCTAACCAACAAGTATGCGGAGGGTTATCCTGGCAGGCGGTACTACGGGGGTTGCGAGCAGGTAGACAAGGCCGAGAACCTAGCCATCGAGCGGGCGAAAGAGCTCTTCGGGGCGGAGCACATAAACGCGCAGCCGCACTCGGGGAGCCAGGCCAACGAGGCGGCTTACGCGGCCCTCATCGAGCCGGGGGACAAGGTTCTCTCGATGGATCTGGCGCACGGCGGTCACCTGACGCACGGGATGAGCATCAACTTCTCGGGCCGGATGTACGACTTCGTCCACTATGGGGTCGGTGATGACGGGTACATAGATTACGATGCGATGTACGAGATCGCGCTTAGAGAGAAGCCGCGCCTGGTCATCGCCGGGGCGAGCGCCTACCCGCGCGTCATCCACTTCGACCGCTTTCGAGAGATCGCCGACGAGGTTAACGCCTTCTTCCTCACCGACATGGCGCACATCGCCGGGCTCGTCGCTGCGGATGTTCACCCCTCGCCGGTGCCGTACTGCGAGGTAGTCACCACCACGACTCACAAAACGCTCAGGGGCGCACGCGGGGGAATGATCCTGTGTCGCAAAGAGTTCGGCAAAAAGGTCAACAGCCGCGTCTTCCCGGGTATGCAGGGCGGTCCTCTCATGCATGCCATCGCGGGTAAGGCAGTCGCGTTCGGGGAGGCTTTGCGTCCCGAGTTCAAAGATTACGCGCGCCAGATCGTGGAGAACTCGAAGGCGATGGCTGAGGGGCTCCTCGAGGGGGGCTTGAACCTAGTCTCCGGCGGGACGGATAACCACCTGATGCTAGTGGATTTGAGGGACACGGGTACGACCGGCAAGGAGCTCGAGGAGGTGCTCGAGTCTGTCGGGGTGACGTGCAACAAGAACATGATCCCCAACGACCCCGAGCCGCCGACGGTGACGAGCGGCGTGAGGCTCGGGACGGCGGCGATGACCACGCGCGGGATGGGCGAAGAGGAGATGCGCGAGATCTCTGAGATCATCGTAAAGGCCGCGCGTGGTGAGATGGACGGCTTGCGGAACAGGGTCGCGGCGCTCACCGAAGCCTACCCCCTTTATGCTTGAGGCGAAGAACCTCCACATCGTGGACGGCCCTCTTTCTCGCCAGAAGCTCGCGGTCTTGCGCGACGAAAGAACACATACCCCTGAGTTTCGCCAGGCGATGAGGGAGCTCGCGCTCATCCTGGTCGACGAAGCCGCCCGCGCGATGCCGACGAGCACCATGCGCATCGAGACGCCGCTTGCGGAGACGGAGGTCGAGAAGATCTCCGGCCCTGTGTGCCTCGTTCCAGTGCTGCGCGCAGGTCTCAGGAGGCTCGAGAGCGCTCTGGCCCTCCTGCCCGAGGCCACGGTCGGTTTTATGGGCTTACAAAGGGATGAGGAGACAAACGAGCCGGTCGAGTACTACGTTAACCTGCCTCGCAGCCTGGACGAGTACCTGGTCTTGGTCCTGGATCCCATGCTGGCGACTGGGGGAAGCTTGTCGGCAACGCTTTCGAAGCTCAAGGAGTACGGGGCCCGGTGGGTCTCCTGTCTCCACGCTGTGGCCGCCGTTCCCGGCGTCGAGCGGGTGATGAACGAGCATCCCCACGTTGGCTTATACGCCGCCGCCGTAGACCCGGAGCTCGACGAGAACGCGTTCATCGTGCCGGGTTTCGGTGACGCGGGGGACAGGTTGTATGGAACGCTTTAAAGACCCTTCGGTAGACACCTCCGGGGAGCACGCCGCGCTAAAAAGGGGACGCCCTTCGTGGGACGAATACTTTATGCGTATCGCCCATGAGGTCGCGACCCGCTCGACCTGTCCACGCCTGGCCGTCGGCGCGGTCGTGGTGCGCGACAAAAGGATACTGACGACCGGATACAATGGGAGCCCTTCGGGGATGCCGCATTGCGAGGACGTGGGCTGCCTTATACGGGTCGTCGATGGTCGGGAGAGCTGCCAGCGTACGCTCCACGCCGAGCAGAACGCCATTATTCAGGCAGCCTACCACGGAGTGTCGGTGCGCGACTCTGCTCTGTACTGCACCCACCAGCCTTGCCTATTGTGCGTAAAAATGATCATGAACGCCGGTATCGAAGAGATCTACTATACCGGCGGCTATCCAGACCCTTTGGCGGTGGAGCTCGCCGCCCAAGGAGGCCTGAGGGTCACGCAGCTCCGTTACGACGTACATCGCGAGGTGTAACGGGAAGCTTGCATACTCTCTCCTGCCTCGGTTGATCGAGCGCGTCCGGCGAAGAGGCGCGATAGTTCCCAATTTAAAGCCAAGAAACGTTGTTTACGCGGGTTAGAACGTAAGGTATGATGCGCCTGTGGTGGATAATAGACCTGGGAGGAGTGCTAGGGGATCGGACTACGCCCGTTTCTTGGGCATAGGCTTCTTCTTCCTCGTGATCTTGATCGTTTGCGGGGGAGGAGGTCTCTTACTCGATGGCATGCTAGGGACGATACCCCTTTTCCTCTTGCTCGGCCTCCTGGTCGGGTTTGCCGGAGGGCTGTATCACCTATACCTGGCGCTCGAGAAATATGGGCGCTAGATCTAGATGAGTGCCCACTGGCGGTTGGCCCTCTCGTACGCGATATGGGTGTCCGCGGGGGCGGCTGTGGTGGGGGTGCTGGTCTGGTTTCTCTACGGCGAGGCTCACGCCGGGGCCTTTGTTTACGGTGCCGGGGCGGGTATAGTAAGCTTCGTCTCAACAGCACTCACGGTCTCGCTGCTAACGGGACGCTCCAAGGCGTTTGGGATGATGATCGGGGGAGGGTCTTTCATGGTGCGGTACGGGTTTGCGGTGGTAGCATTGGGGGTACCAGCGTACCTAAGCCTTTGGCCGGTGGTCCCCATGTTGGTTGGCTTCGCCGGGAGTTACCTGGCGGAGAACGTGGTGCTCCTACCGAGGGTGATGATGGCGAAGGTGACGCCGGGTGGTTCGGTAGTACGTGAAACAGGGGAACGGAGGGTAGAAGCCTGATGGGTGTGCTGGCGTTGGCGCAGGGGTTGAGCCAGGAAGAGTTGCAGAAGGAGATCCTGCATACTTGGGCGGAGTCTAAGGAGGCTTGGCTTATAGATATACATCTAGGCCCTCTAGACCTTTCGATCAACAAGCAGATCTGGTTTTTGTGGCTCGGGGCGGCGCTGACGTTCTTTCTTTTGTTTTTAGGGGCTAGGTATGTCAAGAACCGGCCCGGCGCATACCAGGTGGTCGTGGAGGAGATCTACGGCTTCGGGCGTAAATACCTCGGCGGGCAGATGAGCGATGAGGGAATGAAGTGGATGCCCTACACCCTCACCCTCTTCATCTTTTTGCTAACGCTGAACATCATAGGTCTTTTCCCGGGCTCTTACCCGGTGACGAGCAACATCGCTTTCACCGTGACCCTAGCGTTCCTGACGCTAATCATCTACCTATATCAGGGCATCCGGCGCAACGGTTTGGGAACGTACCTCGGTAGCTTCGTGCCCCCCAACATGCCGGCCAAGCCGATCATGGTCCCGCTTATGTTCACCATCGAAGCGCTACAGCAGTTCATCACCCAGCCGCTCACGCTTGCCGTGCGGCTCTACGCCAACATCCTGGCGGGCCACCTGATCATCTTCGTGTTCTTGGGCCTCATCCTGTTCTTGACACCCTACTTGGCGTTCGTCTCCGTGCCCTTTGCGTTGGTGTTCTACGCGTTCGAGATCTTTGTCGCGCTCGTCCAGGCCTACATATTCGCCATACTCACGCAGGTCTACATAGAGATGGCGATGAATGCCGGTGATCACTGAGGCCTGCCGGTGGGGTATGAAAAAAGGGATAGAGAGAAGGAGGTATGCATAGAGATAGCGCGCTGAGGGCTGTCGGTGGGGAAAGAAAAAAGGAAGATTAGAGAGGAGCACTGTAATGGAACACCTATTGGCGCTGTGGGACTTCGTAACAACGTTGGTGCTATTTCAGCAAGAGCTTAAGTTCGTTGGGGTAGGCGTCGCGGCCGGTGCGGGGACCATCGGCGCAGGTGCGGGCATGGGGTACCTGATCGGGCAGACCATCGCGAGCATCCACCGCCAGCCGGAGCAGTTCGAGCAGACGAGAACATTGATGTTCCTCGGTATAGGGCTGGTTGAGGCGTTCGCCCTCTACTCTCTGGTCTTCGCCCTTCTTATCGCGTTTGTTCTTTAGGCGGGCGTAAGAGAGGAGGAGAGTATATGGACCCAACAGGCATCGTCGACATAGCCAATACTAGCCTGATCTTCTGGGAGATCGTAACCTTCGTGATTTTGATCGGGTTGTTGTACTGGTTCGTCTGGCCGCCGATCCGGAACCAGATCCAGCAGCGCCAGGAGTCTATCGAGCAGGCCATAGACGAGGCGGAGAGGACGAGGAGCGAGGCCAGGGAGCTTCTGGAAGATTACCGGCGCCAGATCGAGGAGGCCCGTCAAGAGGCGCGCCAGATTCGCGAGGAGGCCCGCCAGCAGGGCGAGGCCCAGCGCGAGCGGGCCAAGAGGGAGGCTCGCGAGGAGAGCGACCGGATGATAAAGAGCGCCCGCGAGGATATACGGCGCGAGCGGGAGTCGGCCCTGCGCGAGGTGCGTAGCGAGGTCGCCGACATGATCGTGCAGGCCTCCGAGCAGATCATAAACCGCTCCGTAGACCGCGACGAGCACGAGCGCCTGATCACCGAGTCACTCGACGAGCTCGAGGCCGAGTTCACCGGGGCGGGCGCCGAGGGCGGCAGGAGGTAGCCTTTGAGCGCGGCAACTACTTACGCCGAGGCGCTCTTCGAGGCAGCCCATGAGCTCGAGGAGCTCGAGGAGACCCTCGAGAACCTCAAAGATTTCGTGGACGCTCTACGCGAGAGCGAGGAGCTCAGCGACGTCTTCTACGGGGTCCACATCCCCGAGACTCAGAAGCGGCGGGTCGTAGACGCCCTGACGGAGGGGATGAGCACCTCGGCGAGGAACTTCCTCAAGATCCTCGTAGACAACGGCCGGGTGGAGATCCTCGAGGACACCGTGTGGCGCTACGAGGATCTCGTCGAGGAGCACCAGGGGAAGGTGGAGGTCGAGGTTACGACGGCGGTAGAGCTCTCCGACGAGATGCTCGAGCAAGTAAGGTCTCGGCTCGGTGAGATCCTCAGCGGCCGCGAGGTGATGCTGGAGACCCACGTCAACCCGAACCTCGTGGGTGGCGCGGTCTTTAGGGTCGGGGGACAACGGATGGACGGTAGCATCCGGGGGCAGTTGCAGGGCCTCCGACAGCAGATGCTTGAGAGGAGTGTTGTTTAGTGGGTAGGCTGAGGCCGGAGGAGATCTCCTCCATCTTGAGAGACTCTATAACGGACTACGAGAACCGGGCCCGCACCGAGGAGGTGGGCCAGGTCTTGCAGGTCGGGGACGGGATCGCGCAGGTGCACGGTCTCACGAGTGCTACGTACCAGGAGCTGCTCGAGTTCGAGGACGACAGCGGCGATACGGTGACGGGTATGGCCATGAACCTCGAGGCGGACAACGTCGGCGCTATCATCATGGGTAGCGACAAGGGTATACGAGAGGGGAGCACCGTCCGGCGCACGGGGCGCCTCACGAGTGTCCCGGTGGGTGACGGCCTCTTAGGGCGGGTTATAAACCCGCTCGGGATCCCCGTGGACGGTAAGGGCGAGGTCGACTCTAATGAGGTACGCCCCGTCGAGCAGATAGCGCCGGGGGTCATCCGCCGGCAGGACGTGGACACGCCCTTGCACACCGGTATAAAGGCTATAGACTCGATGGTCCCCATCGGGCGTGGCCAGCGCGAGTTGATCCTGGGCGACCGTAAGACGGGCAAGACCACCATCGGCGTGGACACCATCATCAACCAGCGCGACCAGAACGTGAAGTGCATCTACGTCGCCATCGCCCAGAAAGACGCTGGCGTGGCGGGCGTGATGCATACGCTCGAGGAGCACGGGGCGCTAGATTACACGTGCATCGTCAACGCGCCCGCCCACGAGGAGGCGACGCTCCACTACCTCGCGCCTTACGCGGGGTGCGCCATCGGCGAGTACTTTATGGAGCAGGGCGAGGACGCCCTGATAATCTACGACGACCTCAGCAAGCATGCCAACGCCTACCGGCAGCTGATGCTCCTCTTGAGGCGCCCGCCGGGACGCGAGGCGTTCCCGGGGGACATCTTCTATCTGCACTCGCGGCTCTTGGAGCGGGCGGCCCGGATGTCGGACGAGCACGGCGGCGGTTCCCTGACGGCGCTCCCCATAGGCGAGACCAAGGAGGGGGACATCTCCGCGTACATCCCGACGAACCTCATCTCGATCACGGACGGCCAGATCTTCTTCGACACCGACATGTTCAACTCGGGCCAGCGGCCGCCCATAGACGTCGGCAACTCTGTTAGCAGGGTGGGCGGCGACGCTCAGATCGAGGCCATGGAGGACGTCGCCGGCACCTTGAGGCTGGACCTGGCCCAGTACTTCGAGCTCCAGAGCTTCGCCCAGTTCGGGAGCGACTTGGATGAGGCCACCCAGCAGACTCTGGCCCGCGGCGAGCGGATCATGTACTCGCTGCAGCAGCCGGAGCACGACGTCGTACCGATCGAGGAGCAGGTCGTTGTAATCTACGCCTCCACCCAGGGCCTCCTGGACGACATCGAGGCGGAGAACGTACCCGACTGGGAGAACCAGTTTAGGGACTACATAAAAAACAACCACGAGGATATCCTCAACAACATCCGGGAGACGGAGGAGCTCTCCGACGAGGACGAAGAGACGCTCAAGGAAGCCATCCAAGACTTCAACGAGCAATACGAGCCCGAGAGCGGGACCGAGGTCGAGATCGGGCGCTATGCGGAGGCGGCGGACGACGACGAGGAAGACGAAGAGGAAGCAGAGGGCTAGAGGTTGTCAGCTAAAGACCTAGAGCGCCAGAAACAGTCCGTGGATAACACGGCCAAGATGACGCAGGCGCTGCAGACCATCTCCGCCATCAAGCTCGGCCGGGCTCGGAATCGCCTCGACAGGATACGGCCCTATACCGACAACATGCAGGAGATGATGCAGGACATCGCGAGGGGTGCCCAGAGCAACAACCCCCTCTTCGTTGGGCGGGAGGAGGTCAACACGATCTGCGTTTGCACCGTCACGTCCGACCGGGGCCTCGCCGGGGCGTTCAACTCGCAGGTGTTGAGGCAGGCGATGGATTTTGTAGAGCAGCAGAGCGCGGACATCGTGTACCTCGCCACCGGTCGTAAGGCGGTGGAATTCTTCAACTTTAGGAGCGTGAACCTCGACGAGGTGTACACCGGCTTCTCCGACAGCCCGCCCTACGAGAAGGCCCAGGAGATAGGTCAGCGTCTCACCGAGCTCTTTCACAACGAAGAGGCCGACGAGGTGTACCTGTTCTACCAACAGTTCCGGAGCGCCCTCTCCCAAGATCCTACCTATATCCGCCTTCTGCCCGTGGCTCCGGGGGACGATACCGGCGAGGAGGAGGGAGGAGAAGAGGAGGAAGAAGAGGGAGGGGGCAACCCCTTCGAGTTCATCCCGGAACCCGACGTGCTTATCGATCGGCTCGTGCCGCGGTACGTGGAGACGCTCGTGTTTCGGGCGCTCGTCGAGAGCGCGGCTGGGGAGCACGGGGCGAGGATGGCGGCGATGCAAAACGCGACCGACTCCGCCAACGAGATGTCCGAGAGCCTTACACAGCAGATAAACAAGGCACGCCAGGCCGCGATCACCCAGGAGATCGTCGAGATAGCGGCGGCCATGGAAGCCCTCGGGATGATGGGCTAGGAGAGGATTTACGTGAGTGAGGGAAGCGAACAGTTCGGCATTCCGAGAGAAGAGCAGGCCTCTACCAGAGCCTCGGAACAACAACAGGCCTCTGAGCAGCAAACAGGAGGGAACGGCGCCCGCGGCGAGAGCCAGGACGGGCAGCAGGCTACGACCGAAGCCGGGCAAGAGGGTCAGCAGCAGGACGGGGGCGGCGTAGGACATATAGTCGAGATCAAGGGCGTGGTTGTGGACGTCCGCTTTGACGAGGATGCTATCCCCGAAATCTACAACGCGCTCACGGTCGATTTTGAGACCCCCGAGGGCGATACCGAGCATACGACGCTGGAAGTTCAGCAGATCGTCGGCGACGACACGGTGCGGGCGATCTCGATGGGCTCGACCGACGGCATGAGCCGCGGCCAGCAGGTTCAGGATACCGGGGCTCCGATCATGGTACCGGTCGGCGAGGCGGTCTTGGGCCGCATCCTGGACGTGCTCGGGCAGCCGGCAGACGAAGGGGGCCCGGTCGAGGGCGCGGCCGACTACTGGCCCATACACCAACCGGCCCCGGCGTTCACCAACCTTGGCACCTCGACCGAGATGTTCCAGACCGGCATCAAGGTCATAGACCTCCTCTGCCCGGTCTTGAGGGGCGGCAAGGTCGGCCTCTTCGGCGGCGCCGGGGTGGGCAAGACGGTCGTAATCATGGAGCTCATAAACAACATCGCCCTCGAGTATTCGGGGACGAGCGTCTTTACCGGCGTGGGCGAGCGGGTGCGCGAGGGTACTGAGCTCTACGAGGAGATGCAGGAGACCGGCGTCATAGACAACACGGCCATGATCTTCGGCCAGATGAACGAGCCGCCCGGCGCCCGCTTCCGCGTGGGCCTCACGGGGGTGACCGTCGCCGAGTACTTCAGGGACGTGATGGGCCAGGATGTGCTCTTGTTCCTGGACAACATCTTCCGCTTCGTGCAGGCCGGGAACGAGGTCTCGACGCTCATGGGCCGGATGCCCTCCGAGGTCGGCTACCAGCCCACCCTAGCTACCGAGATGGGCTTCCTCCAGGAGCGGATCACCTCGACGAAGCAGGCCTCGATCACGAGCTTCCAGGCGGTCTTCGTACCCGCCGACGACTACACAGACCCGGCCCCGTTCACCACGTTCACCCACCTCGACTCGACGGTGGAGCTCTCGCGTGATATCGCCGAGCAGGGCATCTATCCGGCGGTTGACCCGCTTGCCTCCACCTCCTCGATCCTGGACGCGAGCGTAGTTGGCGAGGAGCACCTCGAGACGGCCAACTCGGTGCAGCATATCATGCAGCGCCACAGGGAGCTTCAGGACATCATCAACATCCTCGGTATGGAGGAGCTCTCCGAGGAGGATAAGATCATCGTCAACCGGGCGCGCCGGCTGCAGCGCTTCCTCTCGCAGCCCTTCAACGTGGCCGAGCAGTTCACGGGTATGCCGGGCAGGTTCGTGGAGATAGAGGACACGGTTCGCTCCTTTAAGGAGATCGTCGAGGGCCAGCACGACGACCTGCCGGAGTCGGCGTTCTTCATGGTTGGCGACATAGACGAGGCGGTCGAGAAGGCCGAGCAAGAAGGCTAGCCGATGGCCGAGGGTGGAGGAGATCAGGAGGGGCGCCAGCTCTTCTGCCGGGTGATCACACCCGAGCAAGTGCTCTACGACGGCGAGGCAAAGCTGGTGGTCGTGAGGATCGCGGACGGCGATATCGGGGTCAACGTAGACCACGCGCCGGTCGTCTCCACGGTCGAGCCCAGGGAGGTCAGGATCTACGATGAAGACGACGAGAGGTACGTCTTCGCGACCTCCGACGGCTTCTTTAAGGTCTCTGAGAACCTGGTGCAGATTCTGGTCGAGGAGGCAGCAACCCCCGACGAGATAGACGTCGACGAGGCCGAGAGCCGCATCGAGCAGGCTGAGAACGAGCTCTCAGAGCTGCCTGCCGAGGACGAAGAGGGGCAGACGGAGAGGCAGCGTAAAGAGATAGAGCGCCGCCGCCAGGTAGCGGAGAACCTCGTGCGGGTGGCGCGCGAGTACGGCGAGGGCTAAACTGTAAAGCACCTTTTTGGCGGCCCCGAGGCTCGCCTCGGAGCCGCCAGTATTTTTCGCGGCTTACTAACGTATATTGGGAGGAACGGCGTATGGAGAGGTTCTTCGTCGGGGGAGATAACCAGCTCCATGGGGCGGTGGAGGTTTCCGGGGCGAAGAACGCGGCCCTTAAGCTTATTGCGGCGGCACTTCTTTCCCCGTGCCGCACCGTGCTTCACAACGTGCCGCGCATAAAGGACGTGGGCACCATGCTCGCCGTTCTTGAGGGTCTGGGAGCGAGCTCCGAGTTTGACGGGAACACTCTCTCCGTAGACACCTCAAGTGTAGACTCCTACACGGCTCCCTATGACCTCGTGCGCCAGATGAGGGCGAGCATCGTAGTTCTGGGACCTCTTACGGCTCGATTTGGAGAGGCTGAGGTCTCGGCGCCGGGCGGGTGCAACCTGGGCCTGAGAAAGTTCAACTTCCACCTCGACGGTTTGCGGGCTCTGGGAGCGCAGGTGGACCTTGACCATGGCTTCATCAAGGCTGAAGCTCCAAAGGGCTTACGCGGAGCCGAGATCAACTTTGAGTACCCGAGCGTGACCGCGACCGAGAACGTGATGATGGCTGCGGTCCTGGCCCGCGGCACCACCATCATCGAGAACGGTGCCCGCGAGCCCGAGGTCGTCTCTCTAGCCGGCTTTTTAAACGAGATGGGTGCCCAGATCTACGGCGCCGGCACGGGACGGATGGTTATCGAGGGTGTAGACGAGCTCTCGCCGGTCGAGCATACAGTGCTGAGCGATCGTATAGAGGCCGGCACCTTTATCATGGCGACCGCCGCCACAGGCGGCGACGTGACGGTAAAGGGCGCGAATCCCAATCACCTCAAGATGGAGCTCGCAAAGCTCAGGGAAATGGGTGTAGACTGGCAGCCCGTCGAGGGCGGCATCCGGGTACGGGTAAATGACCCGAAGACCTTGGGGAGCGTGGACGTCTCCACCCTACCGTTCCCCGGCTTCGCCACAGACCTTCAGGCCCAGATGATGGTCCTCCTGACACAGACCTCCGGAGCCGGCATCGTTACCGAGAACGTCTACGAGAATCGTCTTCAGGTCGCTGAGGAACTGAACCGGATGAATGCTGGCATAGACCTCTTTGGTGGGCACCGAGCCCTGGTGAGGGGTCCTAAAAAACTCTCCGGCACCATAGTTCAGGCGCCGGATCTGCGCGGAGGGGCGGCCCTTGTTGTGGCCGGCCTTGTAGCCGAGGACACCACGATAGTGGAAGGCGCCCGACACATCCTGCGTGGCTACGAGGGTTTCGAGAAGAAGCTTGTAGAACTCGGGGCGAACATCTCATTCGGAGCCGAGACGATCTTGCAGCGCTAGCGGCGGGCCTGTTTCTACTCACTATTCGTTACAACACCAGACGTGACTCTCCCGCCGGTACCCAGGAACATCCACGAGACGGCCGGAAGAACGGTTGGTAGGATGTATGACGAATTTATGGTTCGTCCTGCGGAGAGGCGGGTTGGTGATCAGTACGGGCAAATCAGAGGTGTTGATGCTCACTCGAAAGCTCGTTCGGTACCATTCGTACACGCCAGCGGGGACCGAGTCTACGATGGATTTTATCTATGGCTGGTTCGAGGCACGAGGGCTGGAGACGACCCCATACAAGGGCGCGGGTCCACACGGAGAGCTGACGTCGCTCGTGGCGCAGGTGGGTTCTGGGAGACCCAAAATTCTCTTGCACGGCCACGCAGACGTCGTGCCTGGCGAAGAGGAGCAGTTCGAGGTCCACGAAGACAAGGACCAGTTCTACGGTCGTGGCGCCTACGACATGAAGGGTGCTCTGGCTGCAATGATGCACGCGATCGAGGACCTGCACGCCATGGGCTGCGAAGCGACGGTGGAGCTGCTCATCGTCCCAGACGAGGAAAAGGAGTACGGCGGGCCTAAAGGGGCAGAGATCCTGATAGAGAACGGGCATACGGGGGATTTCCTGATCACGGGCGAACCAACAGACTTCCACATAGGCGTCCAGGCAAAGGGGGTGCTGCAGCTGCGGGTAACCTTGCTGGGCCAGAGCGCCCACGGTTCAAGGCCCTGGCTCGGCGAAAACGCGATTCTTCTGGCCTACGAGCACTACAAGCATATCTTGAAACTGCCGTTCGCCGAAGAGGAGAGCGAGCTCTTCTTATCCCCGAGCATCAACCTGGCCCGCATTATCGGCGGCGACGTTATAAACCGAGTCCCTGACCGGGCGACCTACGACCTGGACATCCGTTACCTGCCAGAGCAGGATCCAAAAGA
>DATHAB010000102.1:0-17096 GCA_035296885.1 Rubrobacteraceae bacterium | reverse complement strand
AGGGCTGCGGCGGGGCCCTCTTAGGGCAACAATAAAAGAGAGAACCCCGCTGGGCTTTCTAGGTGTAAGCTCCTTAACAAAGCGGCTCATGCCCTTATTTGTGCTTTTTGTTTGTAGTTAAATATACTCACTTAAAAGTAGAGGCTTTGAAGCCCGTATCGAATATAGGTGTCTATGGGGCGTGGGAGCAAGTGGCGCGACCGGCTAAAAGACAAGGTGGTAGGGGTTGAGGAAAGGGAAGGAAGTTAGCAGCACAAGGAGGCGCATTCTCTTTGTTCTTACGGTAGCGGCGGTCACGTTGCTAACAACGACTCCTCCTGTAGCAGCTGTCTCGCATTAAGGGTTGTTAAATATTACTCTAACTACGTTTTATTACCCTAACTACGTCTTCTGCTCTTGTTTTCTACCTGTTTTCGAGTATTTATGAGCGAGCAACGCTCTGCTCGTGGATTTGGCTGGTATACGGAGGGAGAAATGGACCGAAAAACCCCTCTTTATCGACCCGCACGGCTACGCTACAAGTGCGTCCGAGGCTTTTCGGACTGTCTCTCTAGGCATTCGAGTGAATAGAGGCAGAGAGTAGCTACCCCCCCTACCTCCCTAGATGCAGGCCTCTATCTACTCTTTGATTGGAAGGTCCTTTCTGACGGCTAGTTAGCCTTGGTGGCAACAACGAGGAGCCGCGTATAGTGGCGATCGTGGATCACCTCATCGAAAGCTACGAGCTCAAGCCCAGCCTTTTTTAGAATCTCCACGACTTCTTCCCTACTATACCTCCGAACATATGCTCGCCCCTCGTTGACGACGTGCGCCTGAGTGCCCTCGACAAGGTCGAAGATGGGCCACCCGGGTTCATATACCACGTGCAGTTGCGAAGAGACGCCTTAAAGGAAGGATATAAGTGCTTGAAGGTGAGGGAGGAAAACCCCACATCGAACCTAAAGGGTAAAGAAGCTTCCTCTACGTCAGCCCACATAAAGTGGATGGCCGGATGCGCAAACTGCTTGCGTAGGTACTCGATGTTCTGCTCTGAGATGTCTAAGCCGTAATACTCTCTGAACGGTATACCTAGGTCGAGAAAGCTTCGAAGGAGTCTGCCATATCCCGCTCCGACCTCTAGCACTGTGGTCTCCTCGTCGAAAGCAGCATAAGAGTTGACCTTAGACGAAGGCTTCGCCTGTCAGCGCCTTCCCCCACGTCAGATTGGGACCAGGAGGAGCCTTTCGCCACGTAATTTGGGTCTGAGCCCTACCCTGATCTGTCCACTCCCTGTCGGGATCCTTTACTTACGTATTGCCTAGGAGACTCTGGACCACTGCAGTGTCAAATAATCTGCGAACCACGGGCGCTTCCTGCAGTTGTACTTGTATACCCCGTGGTACTCGGCGCCAAAGCGGCTGGACTATTTTTTTGTTCACGCGTCGGACTATCTTCTTGTTCACCTTCATAGCCGAGCATGATAGCACTAGGTGCTTTTCAGAAGGAAGCGGAGGCGTGATAGGTGTAGAGTTTGCGAGAACACCTCTTCTCACACTGACTCGTCAAGAGAGACAACGGTGGCTTCCTGGTGTAGGCGGACCCCTCATGGCAGGAGGACCGTTATTGCTCTTGACGGCTTTTTCTCTAGTTGGCATGATCGAACCGAGAGGGAAGGGAGAAAGGAACCTGCTATGGCCGAAGTTGAACTCACCACAGATACCTTAGTCATCCACGCTCAGGTCAGAGATCGAATATTGACCTTCCGAAGCCGCCTGGAAATCCCCTTAACCTATGTAGTAGGAGCCGAAGCCGACCCGGAGATCGCGCGGGCGTGGTGGGGGGGGTTCGAATCCTCAGGCCTGCAGGTCCCGGAAGTTGGTACGGTGAGTAGCCTCTATAAGGATGGCGGGCGCGTTTTCTGGAACGTACATCACCCGGAGAAGAACGTCGTCATCCAGCTAAGAGATGAAAAATACACTCAGTTAGTGATAGAGGTGAAGGAACCAGCAGCTACGGTGGCAACCGTTCAAAAGGCGCTCGGCAAGGAGTAGCAAACATATTAATCTTAGGCGCTGGCAACTGTGGGGGGTCGTCACCGGCGTAGCCCCGGCCCGCTTTTATGCCCCCACATTTTCTAAGTTTCCGAGAACACTCCTTCCAGGCATCCCACTCAATAGAGGCAGCGAGTATGTACCCCCTTGAGAAAATAGGTAGTTTTGGACAATGTGTTGCCTTAAAGGATATGCCATAGTTCTCCTCGTAAAGACCGAGCAACTCATTAAGGGGGTTGTGCCTCAAGACCCTTTGCTTGGAGCACCTCCACGAGGCCGGGGATGCCTTTCCTCTCGGTTTCTTCTAGCGCATTGAGAGGCAGGGGCGTGTTCGCCATCTTCGTATAGTATCCTCTTGCTCCACTAATCCTCGTACGGCTCGCCGTTCCCGCTGGGCAAATAAAGGTTAGCGTACATCCGTTACTCGGACCGCTATCCATCCCTTTTCGTCCTTTATCTCGGCATAGCCGCCCCACCAGTGGGCGTCTTTAAGGCTCTCAAAGAGCCGGGCTGATTCGTCCGGGCTTAGCCCCATGTTTGAGCCGACCGTTTCTATCTCGTCCCTGTTTATGTGGGTCGGGCCGTCTTTCAGCTTTTTTAAGAGAAAGTCCCGCATTTGCACTACATAGTTAGCTCTGAACAACATGTGCACATTCTACGGCATCAACGTAGAACTGCGTACTGAGAGTGCCTTAGATCGTCTCTCGGGGCGCACCGGCCTTCCCCAAGCCTATTGCAGCACGTCGACCAAGTTCGGATGCTCTCATTGACCAACATGGCGCGACCCCTTAGATCTCATTCACGCTGCCGGCCCGTTATTCCGCTCGTCCCGCCGTTCGGCACGGCTTTGACGCGCTCGTAGCTCATTCGGAAGAGCTCGATGGCCCCAGGCACGTCTTCGGGAGTTCGAATCTGGTAGCTCGCCGTCGTCCGGCTGTTCGGGAACGCGGGGTGATGGATCGCTCGCCCAGACCAGATCAACCGCGGCACGCCCGCTCCTTCAATGAGTCGTTTGACTGGTTATCGTCGAGACGGAGATCTTCTGGGTATGGGCTTCCCGTGAGGCGCTCGTAAACTCAGCGGACGAGCACAGAGGCCGAACGGGAAGTAGTGGTGCGTGAGACGCGAGATAAGGTGGTCGGAGTGGGATGATCCTGGACTGGGGCACCTGCGTCTGCTATTACACAACGACGGTGTGGTCGCTGATGGCATGCTAATAGGCGTAGCAGAAGGACGTCCGTTTCGCGTCGCTTACGAGGTGCGCTGCGACATCGGCTGGCGCGTGCGGGTCGTGCGCGTAGGTGCTCCAGACTCCGAGCTACCTGCAGTCGACCAGCTCTCCGACGGGGGCAACTGGACAATGTACGATGGACGGCTCGTGCCAGAACTGGAGGGTTGCATGGACGTGGACATCTCCGTCACGCCGTTCACGAACACTCTCCCGATCCAGAAACTTGGTCTCGCGCCTACAGAGTCACCGGAAGTGTCGGTCGCCTACGTCGAGGGCACCGAGTTGCAGTCTTGGCCAGAATCGCAGCGGTACACTTGCCTCGAACCGAGCAACCGGGACGCTCTCTACAGGTTCCGGAGCCTCGACGGCGGTGGGTTCACGGCCGACCTCCCAGGGGACGCTAACGGCTTGGTGCCGGACTATCTGGAGATGCTCAGGAGGGCTTTCCAAGACGAGGGTGACCCGGAATACTGACGGGTGCCGGAGCAACCTTAACTATAGTATACTCACAAAAGGTCGTCATGAGCGTCATCATCGTCGCGACTGCGAGTAGTCTTCTTATCTAAGCCGTTTTCTCCATGTCGTTTCGCAAAGGCAAAATTTGCGGGTTGAGGTTCCGACGAGAGTTCTTCTAAGATCCTGCCGGTATTGAGGCTAGTCGGTACGAAAAGCTCCTCGCTCACTTTACAGACCCTATACCTATGCCGCCGTAGGTCATTAGAGAGAGTAGAGGTCCCTAGGCCCTACGCTGCAGGTTCTATACAGTCAGGGGCATTGTTTGAGGGCCTGTTGACACTCCGGCTAACCGGGTAAGCTTCCATATCACCACTTGTATAAGGTCTCAGTAGAGAGGTAAGTGCCTCCTTCTGCTCGAAATCAGGGTCGAGCCACAACTCGTAATCCTCAGGAGGCAGGATCACCGGCATCCGGTTGTGTATCTCACTCACAAGCTCATTGGCATCCGTGGTGATTATTGTGCAAGAGCGTATCTCCTCCCCGTCTCGCCAAGTCTCCCAAAGCCCAGCGAAAGCAAAGGGTGAGCCGTCCTTCATGCGGATGTAGTAGGGTTGCTTCCCACCGAGTGTACGTTGCCATTCGTAGAAACCGTCGGTGAGGACCAGGCAACGACGGTCTTTGAAGGCTTTACGGAAGGAGGGCTTTTCCGCAACAGTCTCGCTCCTGGCATTGATCATCCTAGTACCGATACTAGGGTCATTTGCCCATGCAGGTATTAGTCCCCACCTGAGCATCTCTAGCTTCCTCTTCTCCTCTTCGGTAATTACTGCAGCCACCTCCTGGGTAGGAGCTATATTGTAGCTGGAGGTTATCGAAGAGGGGTATTCATCGATTTCGAACTGCTCCACTAGAACGTTTACCGGTGTTGCCAAAGTATACCTACCACACATGACTCGCTGCCTCCCCTGCTTCTAATACAACCTATCGCTTCTCCTAAGGCAATTCTACTGGAGGAGCGTTCGAAATTCCCTACTTAATTCTCAATCTTCCACCAGAGCTAGGCTCCATCTCTTGCTCTCCGTACCTGCCGGTGTTGTCCCCTCCGTAGTCACCACTGTGTAAATACGTATTTTTCTAACGTTGCGGTCGTTGCGGTCGGTATTTTGCGGGGTTTCTCCTGCGCTTGAGACTAGGAAGCACTGTTGTGTGATCTTGCCACTACCGATCCCCGAAGGCATTCAAACCGGCTAAAAGGCAGTTGAAGCCGCAGAGAGATACATCCCGCACCCCCTGGGGACCTACGGTCTGAGGGCACTCAGAACAGCCCTACTACGTTGGTACCAGAACGAAAAGCTTCTCGCTTCCATGCTCGATAAAGAGCAAAGCGGCAGCAAGAGGCAAGACGCTCAACAAGCGCGGAGTCTACCTAGAGTAGAATGAATTTAAGTCAGCCATACAGTTCCCCTTTAAACGTCGCCTGCCGCCCGAACTTGTAGGCGATGCTGTCGAACATACCAGGCTCCTTGCTGAAACCGGGACTAGCCGTTTGCGCGTGGTTACCTCGATGTTCTGGGCGGGGATTTCTACAGCATCAACCTGGCGTGTCTGGACGACGTCGACCCCTCTTCGGAATTGGCCCATGCGCCTGTCACCTACTTCGATGGCCGCAACAACAACTGGCAGTCGCCGCCGACTGAGACTCGGCATCTTTGAGGCTTGGTGGTGAGTTTACTATTCTCTATGAGAATAGGTAAATGAGTTTCTGAGAAGAGCTTAACGCCGGAAGTCCAATTTCCGAGAACAAACCAGTATTATCAGGTTTCGAGAAGACTCCTAATGGGCAACTCACACCGCTTGACGCAAACTCTTTAGCCTTATGAAAAGTCAACTTACTATCGGCTACTCGACGTACACATCATGCCTAGATCGGTTAGCAGAGCACGTAACCTTAGCTCTGTAGGATGTGCGCTTTTAGAACCGTATATAGGTGTTGTCTATACCCAGCCTTCTTACGAGCCGAGGTAAATGCAAGGACCTTATAGCCTATATCAACGTCAGCTCCACCTCAGAGGCTTTCTCGTCCAGCAAGATATGGAAGTACAAAATGCTGGTGTGTGCAACAGAGAAAGATCAAGAAAACCCTCACTACGAAGTATTCTTGTCCTCTACTCCACTTGCTCCGTCGGCGAGTGCGACGAGATCTCTCAGTCTGCCTTCCGCACAATCAGACATCACTATACTGAGTATCGTTCTTGGGACGCGGCTCGGGAACCCCGCTCCGCGAGTGCTTCGACTAGGTTTCCGGCCATCTCCGCCTCCAAGTCCACGAGGCGAAACGCCACCCCGCCCCGGCCGGAGGCGACTTCAACCTCAAGGGTCGCAAGCTCGTTGCGCCGCTGTAAAGGGGAGACGGAGTAGCCACGAGACTGAAGGCGTTCACCAGGCAAGATCACCGTCGTGCGAGCGAGGCGCCGGAACCGTAGGACAAGCCGGTCGCCGTCGAGCCTGCGTCCAGCCGCCCGGTAACGAAGAAGTCCGTATAGCGCGGCTGGTAGCATGACGAGAAGAGAGACGAGGCCAGGAAGGAAGTAAAAGACTGCGCAAAACGCCGAGATCGGTAATACTGGCAACACCGCCCGAAAAGCGTAGCGGCGTCGGGCACGAGCTGGTAGGGGTTTGAGATCGTCGAGCGGTCCGGCGAACCGGGGAGCCGTGGCTCGCAGCAACTTCTCCACCTTCTTGCGAGGCAGAAGCGGGAAGAGGGTCGTCGAGACGCCTTCCTCGGCGCCGAAGCCTGCGCTCTCAACCCGGAGCGTCGCGAGGCCGAAAGGTTGGCGTAAGACGCCCTCGACGATCTTTATGGCCTGGATACGTGCGAGCGGCACGGTTGCCTCGTAGCGCTTGAGCAGGCCGCGCTTTATATGGAGGTACTTCCCGTCCACTGACCGAGAGAGGGTAAAGTTCGCGTGAGCGAGAACGGTGCCCAGGATCGCTAGCACCCAGGCGAAGACGACTATGGCGAGTACGAGGAGGAGGGCCGCCCAGACGGTCTGGGGGAGTAGGGCTTCGGAGATCTGCTTCGCAAGGTTCCTGGGAAGCAGTTGGTCAACCGTCTGCGAGGCGCCCAAGACAACCGAGGCGGCGATCCCGATCTGCCCGCTTGTCAGCCCCGCCAGAAGGAGATCCCGGACCGAAAGCCTCCGCAGCACCGCCGGCGCTGGCTCCTCAAAGTCCTCTAAAGAAGCCCGGCGCGTGCTCGTAAGCTCCTCGCGCAAAGCTTCAGCGTCGCTGCGCGAAAGGGCAGAAAGTGAGATCTCCGGCTCTCCCCCACCCCCCGCAGTCTCGACCCGTACCTCGACCACGTCGAAGAGGCGCTGCACGATACCCTGCACGCTGCTCACGCTCTGGACGTGCTCTAGGGGTAGCGAGCGCTCGCTCTTCTGAAACACTCCCCGCTTCAGATGTAACGCGCCGCCCGAGACGAGGTAGCTCGTCGCCCGCCACGACAGCACGCCCCAGACAGCACTCAAGATGCCGAGCAGCGCGACGCCCAGGAGAACGAAAAGCAGGATCCGTACGCCGAACTCGCCGTTGATGAGCGCGGCGATACCAGGAAACGCCGCCACCCCGAACCAACGACGTAGGGTTTGGAGAGCTTCCAGCAACATCCCGATTGGGTGGAGGTGCTGCTCCCTGGAGCTTGCGGGGGCGCTAGAGTTCATCCCGGGATTGGGTTAGCTCGGCGATCCGGTCGCGCACCTCGGCAGCGGTCTTCTGGGCGAGTTGCGGGATCTCGTTCGGTCCCGCCGCGGTGTAGAAGACTACTGTCGAGAGCCCCAACCGACGCTGCAACGGCCCATGCCGGGTGTCCACGTGCTGCACCCGCGCCATTGGCACCAGCGTCCGCGTCACCCGCAGAAGCCCCCGCTGAAGATCCACCTCCAGAGACCTTATTTCATACCGCCACCGCCGCCACAACAAGGGTGGTAAAACGAGGACGAACAAAACGTTCAAAGCCGCCGCCGCCAAGAGAGGTAGAAGTGCGAGGTAGATCGGCACCTGCCCCGCAAACACATAGCTTGCGAACGCACCGCCCGCGAGGATCGGAACTGCCTGCAAGGCTCCCGTAAGTCGCCACAAAAGCTTCGCCCGCGGGTCGAGCCTCTTCTCCGGTTCGGTCCTCAAGAAAGCTTCTATTCAGACCCCAGCTAGGGGAATCACCGTGGCGTAAGGCGGCTGGAGGTCCTTGGCCACGAGCTGGCCGCAAGCAGCGTCTATGTCCTGTCCCCGGCTGGGCCTCAAGGTCGCCGAGAGGCCCAGCTCCCACGCGTGGCGCAGGAACTCTTTGGCTTCACCCTTAGGGGTCGCGGTAAAACCAGTATCCGTCCAGTTAAAGCGCAAAAGGTTCAGGTGGTAGAGCGGATGATCGAGGAGCTCGGCTAAAGCCTCGACGTGACGCATCTGGTCGTTGACTCCGGCGAGGAGGGTGTACTCGAAGAAGAGCTTGCGGTGGGTCCTTTCGACGTAGTAGCGGGCGGCCTCCATGAGCTCGGGGATCACGCGGCGGGAGGCGACGGGCATGAGCTTTTTGCGCTCCTCTTCGAACGGAGTGTGCAAAGAGATCGCAAGATGAAACTGTTCCGGCTCGTCGGCGAAGCGCCGGATCTTGTCCACCAGCCCGCTGGTCGAGACGGCGATGGACCGCGCCGCGAGGTTAAAACCGTCTGTATCGTTGAGGACCCTGAGCGCGAGCAGGGTCTCGTTATAGTTCAAGAACGGCTCGCCCATCCCCATGACTACCACGTTGGTGACGCGCTCGGGTCGTAGGTCGCGGGCAGCGATGAGGACTTGCTCGGCGATCTCACGAGCCTTGAGGTTGCGCTTGATGCCTAAAAGGCCCGTGGCGCAAAAAGTACAGCCCATTGGGCAACCTACCTGGGTCGAGATGCAGACCGTCCGCCTATTCTTCTCGGGGATTATGACCGTCTCTACGAGGTGTCCGTCGTGCGTCTTAAAGAGGTACTTGCGCGTCCCGTCGGTCGCCCGCGAGGTGCGCGTGAGCTCGAGAACGGTGGCCGGCGCGCCCTCCGAGAGCGCAGCTCGTAAGCCTTTGGGGAGCGTGGTGGCCTCGTCCCAGTCCCGCACTAATCCGTTGCAGAGGGCACTGTAAGCTTGCCCAAGCCGGTAGGCGGGCTCACCCCTGTCCTGTAGAACTCTCTCTACGTCCGGTATAAATTCCCTGGCCCTCAAACGTCTCTTCTCCTCTTCTTGCTAATAGGAAGATTATACAAACGAGCCGATAAAATCCCCATCCGGCGATAGAATTACGGGACGTGACCGCGCTCGACTTTATCATAGTGCTGTTCGTCCTCTTTCTTGCCTGGCGGGGAGTACACACCGGGTTTCTGGCGGGGGCGCTCTCGCTGGTGGGGGTCGTCTCGGGGGCTGCCCTGGGATCGAGGCTCGCCCCGGCGTTGTTGGGCGAGGGCGAGGATTTGATCTTCAGTTCGGTCGTTACACTCGCCAGCATCGTAGCGTTCGCTGTGCTTGGAGACGTTCTGGCCCGCTCTTTAGGCGGTTTCTTGCGCGCCAAGATCACCAACCCCGTCTCCGACGCTCTAGATCGTGGCGGAGGGGCGATCCTGGGTGGCGCTCTCTCACTCACCCTCGTATGGATGGCCGCTACCTTCGCGCTCGGTACCCCGCCCCTCGCACCCCTACAGCCGATGATCCAGGAGTCCGGCCTGATCAGGGCCCTAAACGAGGGGATGCCTTCGCAGCTCATCACGCAGGCCGTTTCGCGCCTCGACCCGATCCCCGATTTCCAGGGTCCCGAGGTCGACGTGGCGGAGCCGACGGCGGAAATCACCGGCGACCCGGAGGTGATCTCGGCCGCCTCGCGCGTCGTGCGCGTCAGCGGTGTGGCCTGCGGTGTGGGCGTGGAGGGTACCGGCTGGGTCGCCGCCCCCGACCTCGTCATCACCAACGCCCACGTCGTAGCCGGGGAGATCTCGACCGGCGTCCAGCCCGAAGGCATGAGCATACCCCTGCCTGCCAGGGTCGTCGTCTTCGACGAGAAGAACGACATCGCGGTTCTGCGGGTAAACAACCTGCGCCTGCCACCCCTCTCTTTAGCCACGCCTGAAACCGAGGAGTCCGTCGCCCTCATGGGCTTTCCAGAGAACGGCCCGTTCGACATACGAGCCGGGCGCGCCGGCACGACGCAGCGCGTGATCTCCGGCGACGCCTACAACCGGGGCCCCGTGGAGCGTACCGTGACGAGCTTCAGAGGCTTTGTCCGCCCCGGCAACTCAGGTGGGCCGGCCGTTAACGCCGACGGCGCCGTCGTCGCCACCGTCTTCGCTGGCCGCACCGACTCGATGAACGACGGCTACGGCGTCCCCTCTACCATCGTAAACGAGCTCGTAGACCTCGCCAGAGACCGCCACAACCCCATCAACACCCAGGAGTGTGCCATCTAGCCGGTCAGAGCTTTACTGCGTCTCCTCCTTGATGACCTTCTCCAGCGCGAGCCGGCTGCGCCTGAGCTCGGCCTCGACCGTAGAGAGACGAGCGATGGAGGACTCGCCGAGCCGGTCACGCTCTACCTCGGCGGCGACCGCGTTAGACGCCTCGTCTATGGCGGTCATGGCGCTCTCCAACAACAAGAGGTCACGCTCATCCATGCAGCGGATACTACTAAAACACGCGCCCTGCGTCGCTCCACTTCCCGACTACTTCAATTCCAACGAAGTTGCTCCTGATTTGGTAACCAAGTAGAGTTGCCGACAAGCATTACCTTTTAAGGGTTAAGGTCCCCTTCGCCTGTCTATGTGAAAGCTGTGTTAACTCTTGTTAGACTCGGTGACTAATGGCATCGGGGAATAACAACCTGGAGACACGGGGAGTCTCTCGCGCCCTGTTAAGCCGTCGCGACTGGGTATACTTGCTCAGTCTCCTGGTCCCGTTCCTAATTTACGACCTGGTTCTAAAGAGCTCTCTCATCTTCTCTCAGGCCCTATCTCAGGGGCTTGTGAAAGGCCTCCAGCTGATAAGCTCGGACATACTGTTTGACCTAGGATACACGTTGCTCTGGGTCGGCCTTTTCTCGGTAGCGAGCAAAGGTCTTCTCCGTTTCATTGTTACCTGCCTCTTCCATACAATAACGTTCTTAATGGCGCTGATCACGACCAGTGCGTACCAGTACTTTAAGGTCACCGGTTCGGCGCTCGACTCCGACCTTATACTCCTCTGGCTTACTTCCCCCGAGGGAACGGGAGGCGCCATAGCGAGTGAGTTCAGCCTGGGCCTTTTGGTTCTGCTCATAGCCATCCTTGTCTACGCGGCCCTAGGGCCCGCCTTGGTGACGCGCTCCGTAGCCCGGCGCGGTGGCTGGGCCGATACTGAAGACACCCGAATGGCGAGCATCTCCTGGCTACGCCTAGCTGGCGTGGGGCTTGCGGCGTACGCGATGTTCTCGTTCTCGCTGCTGCCCGGCGCCGGACCGGCGAGCGCGAGCAAGTTCTTTTCTCAGGACGCCTTTGCTAGCGTAGCAAGGACCGCGGCCGCGAAGGTAGAGGGTAAAGAACCCGGCGATATAACCGCTCAGGACTCGCCTCCTGAGGCGAGCCTTTTACCGACCGCCGGGGCCGAGCGGCGTAACGTCGTCCTGATCTTCCTCGAATCGACCCGCGAGCGCTCCGTCACCCCCTACAACAAGGACCTCGAAACGACGCCTTTTTTGGACGAGCTGGCGAAGAGTAGCCTCCTGGCCGATCGGGCTTACACGCTCGTCCCCCACACCCACAACGCCCTTACCGCGACCAACTGTGGTATCGATCCCCCGCTGGACCGGCCAGGGGTTGCGACGCTTGCTTTTCGCAAACCCGCCACGTGCCTGGCCGACCTCTTGGGGGAAAGGGGATACAACTCCGTTTACTTCATGTCGCAGAGGGCGAACTTTGAGAAGAGCCCTGAGATTCTGAAAAACCTGGGCTATAAGGAATTCTACTCGCTTGAATCCATGGATACGGAGGGCTTCGAGCAGTCGAGCTACTTCGGTTACGAGGATGATATCATGCTGGAGCCGAGCAAGAAGTGGCTGCAGGAGAACAACAACAAGCCTTTTTTGGCCGCCTACCTGACCGGTGCCCCCCACCACGACTACCTGGCCCCCGAAAAGCGCTACGGGCGCGTGGAGTTCACCGAAGATGACCTACTCAACCGCTACCTGAACAGCATCCGCAACCAGGACTTCTTTTTAAAGAAGCTCTTCGACCAGTACAAGGAGCTCGGGCTCTATGAAGATACGGTCTTCGTCGTCCTCGGCGACCACGGCGAGGCTTTCGGCGAGCACGACCGCTACCAGCACGACAACGTGCCCTACGAAGAGGGCCTGAGGGTACCGTTGCTCGTCCACGACCCGAGGTGGTGCGGAAACGGCGGGTGCGAGAGCGGCTGGAGCATCGAGACCCCGGTGAACCAGTTAGACATCTTCCCGACCGTCGCCGACTTGTTAGGTTACCGGCTCGAAGGCGGCTCAGACAGGGGCAGCTCGCTCCTCAGCCCAGTGCCTGAGGACCGAACCCTCATGACCAGTTGTCTAGCGGACGACTGGTGCGTAGCGAGCGTCGAGGGTACAGAGAAGTACATCTACCACTTCGACAACCAGCCTGAGGAGTTCTTCGATCTCTCCAAAGACCCCGGAGAAAGAAAAAATCTCGCCGAAGAACGCGACGCCGAAGAGCTGGAGGAGCGAAGATCCGAGCTCCTCGAGTGGAGCGCGAGGGTAGACTCCAGGTACGGCCCGTAACCGCTCGAATAAGCCACGAAGCGCAGGGAGCGCTTTGATCTTCGACCCATTTCCGGCAGCGACTCTGCCGTTGCGAGGCTATAAAAACCTAGATCCTCTTGCTAACGGTGCGGCTGTTCCGCGTAACCCTTTCTCTCAGCACCGTCTCATACACCTCCGCGTGACGCTCCGCTATGACAGGCCAGGAGAGGTTCCGGGTGTAAGCCTGCCCCGCCTCCGTAAGCCGGGCGCGCTCGGGAACGTCAGTTAGTAGCTTGGAGAGGGCTGCCGCGAGTCCGGAGGCATCCCGCCGCTCCACGAGCCACGCGAGCCCGCCGTCCTCGAGCTCCGGCTCCGGTTCTTCGGCACGCGTGACGACCACGGGCAGGCCGTGCGCGAAGAGCGCAAGCAGGGTACCGCTCTTTAAAGTCACACCGTGGTTAAATGGCAGCACCCCCACGTCGGCACCCGAGAGCAGCCGGGACGCTTCTTCCCCCGGCACGTAACCCGTCATGTTCACAGAGCCGTCGAGCCCGAGTTCATTAACGAGCGTCCGGAGCTTGTCCCAGTACCAGGCGGCCTCGTCCCAGCGCAGGGCCAGGCTCTCGACGCCGCCTATCAGCAACAGGCGCGCCCGTGGCCGGCCCTCGAGCACCTTTGCAAACGCCTCCAAAAGCGTCTCTATGCCCTTGACCGGATGTAGGAAGCCAAAGAAGGCGATCACCTCCGCGTCGGGAGACCAGCCGTACCGGGAGCGCATCCCATCCCTGGCCTCGCCGTGCTCTACCGGAACAACATCCACGTTTGCGACGAGCGGGACGTGGTACAGGCGGGGAGTTAGATGCGGTAGCCGGGCGGTGATAGCGGTCTCGATAGGAGCATTCGTCGTGAGCAAGGCATCGCTTCCTGTAAGTAAAAAACCATCTTCGCGATCCCAGAGGCCGCGGCGCTGCCCCCACATTTTGAGCGCCTCAAGGACGCATCGCGGGACGAAGCGCGGCTCCCACTCCCACCAGGCGTACTCATGTACCGTCGTTACTAGAGGCATATGGCACCCGGCGGCCCTAAGCAGCAGCGGCAAGAAAAAGACGGCGCGCTTGAAGCCGTACGTACCAGCGGCGTGCTGGATGTGGATTACATCAGCCCGCGTGTCACCTGCGGTCCTGACCACGGCCCTCGCGAGCGCCGGTAGGTCGGCGAGCCTCCAGCCGGGCACCACACCCCTCACGCTCGGATCCCCGAAGTCCCGAGCCGCCTCTTTAGTGGTGAGCACGAGGGAGGAGACGCCACGCTCGTCGAGGGCGGAGCGGAGGCGCTGGACGTAGTGGGCCACCCCGCAGCACTCCGGCCGGTACGTACCAGCCACCACGACCACACGCGTCACCCCGTCCGCGTCTCCTTTCCCTCTTGCCATGCCGCCTCGCCAAGCAGCGAGAGGCCAGCCTCTGCCACTTCTTCAGGAGGTATGTCGAGGCACTCTAGGTTGTACGGGCACGTGAACGCGTAACACGGGCTGCAGAAGGTCCCGCGGCGGAGCAGCCGGTTGAGGTTGTGGCGTGGGCACCACTGCCCTTCGAGCTCGGTACCCGAGAACAAGACAACCTCTGGGGTCCGCAGAGCGTCGGCGAAGTGCATCGTCGAGGTGTTGTTGGTCAGGACGAGCCGCGCACCCTCGACGAGCGCCGCGAGCCCGGCAAGGTCGGTCTCGCCCACGAGGTCCACACCACACTCGCCTAATACGTCGAGCACTCTACCACCACGTACACGGGCGGCTTCTGTACCACTCACCACTACCGGCCAACCCGTTTCTTTTGAGAGGCGGCGCGCGGCGCAGGCAAAGCGGTTGGGGGGGTAAGTGCGGGCCTGAGCGCTCGTCCAGGGATTAAGCAAAAGGTACGGCGCGCCCGGATCTACGCCGCGCTCTCTCAGAAGCGCCACGGCGTTCTCCTGCGCTCCCCGTGGCACGCTTACGCCCAGGCTGCGGTCCTCCACTCGGAAGCCGACGTGCTCGATCAGGCGCAGGTTGCGCTCCACCTGGTGCAGCTCGTCGGGCGAAGGGGGAGCCTCGTCTGTAAGGACTCCCCCACCCCACTCCTTTGACTCGCCCAGCCTCAAGGGGATGCCCGCTAGATAGCAGGCATAAGCGGCAGCGTGTGGCGTCTGCTTAAAGGAGGTGAGGATAATGGACGCGTCGTACCCGCCCCTCCGCAAAGTGTCTACCAGCTCCCACTCCCGCGCCGGGTCGAAGGAGAGGTGGTCCGCTACGTCCTGCCAGAGGACGCGCCACGGGAGCACGTCGTCGACCCACGGCAGGAGCGGCGCAACCTTGCTTCCTCCGGGGCTCGCCATCAACGTGACGTGCGGCGCGGGAAAATTCTCCTTGAGCGCGCGCAAAACGGGGCTGGTCATCACCACGTCGCCGATGTTGTCGAGCCGCATCACGAGGATGCGCCGAACTTGTGCCCACAAACTATTCAATGCGCGCCTCCACGGAGGTTCGTTGCACGCGGCGCGAAGTCCGGACTGCGCCAATCCTCCAGGAAAGGAGCAGCTGCGGCTATCACGTCCTCTGGAGAGATGTCCTCCAGGCAGGAGCACCAGGAGCGGTCCTCGAGCGTGCACGTCCCTGCGTACCAGCAAGGCTGTTGGGTAAAGTCGGAGACGATGCGCTGTGGGCAGCCGAGGTGGCCCTGGAGGTTTGCGTGCGGGGGTGGCTGGCCGTAGCGACCGTGCCAGGAGGGGCCGAAGAGCGTGACCGTGGGCACGCCCAAAGCGGCGGCGATACGTACTGGTCCAGTGTCCGCCCCCACTACGAGGTCGGCATGCGACAGGGCGGCGGCGAGCTCGCGGAGCGTTCCGCGCGGCCACATGCGCCCCCCGACGAGCCGGCCCACGCGCGCGGCTTGCTCAGGGTCGGAGCCGGCGAGGACCACGATGTCCGCGCCGTAGTAGTCGTAAAGAGCGCGGCCCAAAGCGCCCCAGTTCTTCTCCGGCCAGCGCTTCACTTCCATGCCGGCATCCGGGATAAGGAAGGCGAGTGGGCGGCGCACACCGACGAGTTTTTCGGCGGCGACGGAGTATTCTTCGGGGATAAGGTGCAACCGGGGCGGAGATATGTATTCTGGCTTGATCAGGCCCTCGGCTAAGAGAAGGTGCAAGAATCGCTCGCCCACGCGCTCGTCGGGGGGTGGAGATCTCCACAGGTTCGTCACCACGCGGGCTGCTCCGAAGGAAGAGATCAGATCTTTAATGCCTTCGTAGGAGGTATCCGACACCACGAGATCCCAACTCTTTAGCGCGAGCAAATTCTCGACCGCCTCGCGAGCGCGGTGGGGATGGGTACGGTTGGGCCTTTGGGCGTAGACCACCTCGTGGATCAGGGGGTCGCCCTCCAGCAACCGTCCTCCGGGCGGGAAGGTAAGAGCGGTGAGGCGAGCCTCGGGATGCGAGCGGGCGAGGGCCTGGATGGCCCCGAGCGCGATCAGGACGTCGCCCAAACCCCCTAGCAGCTCGACGAACAGGATCTCGTGCACGCGCGAGGTGATCTCCGGCATCTCAGTCGGGAACACTAGCGAAGTCTAGCATCTCGCCCCCGCTCGCGTAACGCTATTACCCACCTAACGCCCTATATAGTGTGGTCTTGAGAAAAGCGGCCCATAAATAAAGGTTGAGTAAGGACCGAGGAGAAGCTGGCGTAACCCTCAAGCTCGTGTTAAGCTGCTCTGGCAAAGCATCCCCACGATTGGGACTAAAGCGTCGCTGATACGCAAAAAGAGAAGCTATTCTCTTCCAGGGTCCGGTCGCTGGGTAGATCTAGCGCAAGGGAACGCGCGCGGAGGGTGGGCCGTTGAGTCTTAAAAATCCAAGAGAAAGACTTAACTCCAGGAGCGAGCCTGACATCAGGAACGTCTTCGACGGCTTCTCGGGCTCTCGTTCGAAGTATAGAAAGGATAGGCGGCGGCGTAGGATTATTGCTGTTGTGCTTATAGCCTGCGCCATCGTGGCCGTGCTGGTGGCGCTAGATCACTGGTCTAACCTTGGCAAGATCTACCCGGGCGTGTCAGTCGAGACCGTGCCTTTGGGCGGCAAGACGCAAGAGGAGGCCCGTCAGATAATCGAGGAGCGCGCGGGCGCGCTCGATCAGATCGAGCTTACCGGTCCCTCTGGAGAGATCTCCCTCAACACTGAGAGGATGGCCCTGAACTTCGACGTGTGGGGCAGCGTAGATCGAGCCTACGCTGTCGGGCGTGACGGCAATATTTTGAAGCGCATAAGTGACCGACTGGCAGCGACCTGGGGGACGGTACGCGTTGCGCCCGTGGTGGATTACAAGCGAGAAATCGCCCAGGTTAGGGTCGAAAACCTGGCCACACGAGCCAACCAGGAACCCGTAAACGCTTTCGTAAACATCCAGGGGTCGGAGGCGGAGGTCGTAGAGTCCCGCGATGGGTACATAGTGGATGTCCCGACCACGATGACGAACGTGGAAGGGGCTATAAACAACATGACTGGGAAGGCCGAGATCGCTGGGGAGGTGCTGCAACCCGAGGTCTTGACTCCAGCCGCCGAAAGGGCCGCCGCGAAGGCC
>DATHAB010000101.1:0-25510 GCA_035296885.1 Rubrobacteraceae bacterium | reverse complement strand
GGACCTGAAGGATAAGATAGATCGAGATGATGACTTTGTTCTTGTCGAGACGCTATCGGAGGAGCAGTATCGCCATACTCACCTGCCAGGAGCAGTAAACGTACCGCCCAAGCGGGTAAGGAAGTTGACTCCCCCGCTATTGCCGGATATGCAGGCGGATATAGTAGTCTACTGTAGTAGCCCTACCTGAGACGCTTCTGAGAAGGCCGCCCGTGAACTGGCGGACATGGGTTACCAGAATGTAAAGGATTACGCCGAAGACAAGAAGGATTGGGTGGATGCTGGACTGCCGACCGAGGGAGAGAGTCGCGTTGCTAGGTAGGCTTTAGAGGTGAGTTGTGAGTCAGGGCCGGGGCTTAGCAACCTCGGCCCTTTGTTCACCGGGTTGTCTGATAGACGTGTTATCGGAAGCTCGAATCCCAGATCGTAGGAACTTATGCAGAATCAAGGATGATTAGCGCTTTAGGGTTAATCAGGTTGAGGAGTGCTCATTAAGCCGATAAGTCCCCCGGCTTCCCCGAACACCCCGGGGCGCCTTTAGAGTGAGGAAGGAGCAACCGATGACCGAGCACAGGGGTGAGCTACCTATTAACGAGCTTAAGGCCACGCTAGCCGCCTATGAGGAAGCCCGCAGGGGATGGCGAGAGGTTATCATACTGTTTAACGGGGAACGCAAAACTAGAGGACTAGAGGGCACACCAGTAGAAATTAACGACGAACGTCACTTGTACCGGTTTGCCCGAAGCTGGACTGATACTGCCTATATTGGAAAGGTACCGGAAGACGATTTTGCACAGCTGGCTCGCGCCTACCTGCTAACAGTCGATAGGTTATCCAAGGCCCTCGAAAATCTAAGCCAGCATCTTAATGAGATCTCCAGGGAGAATCCTCCCGACAGCAGCTAGGAGACGCCGAGAACCGAAGGCCGGAGCCCTTAGAGTAAGGACGACCCCGGCTCGTTTCGTCTGATGTACTAGCCACCATGACTGTTTGGTTCTCAGGCACCGCTATCATTACTATCATTAGTAACGCTACGATGGTAGTGGCGTCTGGGTCTCTTACGAGAGGGTCCACGTATGTTTCCGCTCGGTCCGTCTACAGCGCCTCTCTCTTTCATGGCGATTACCCCCCTTCTCAACTCTCCTTGTACCTCCCACGGTGTGGGGCATGAATCATCCGCCTCATGGCACTGGGAGAGGGCTGGCGCTATAACAAGAAAAGAGCTCGCGTCTGCATGAGTAGAGGGCTGCTCAGTCGCCTCTATTCACTGCAATCCGATGAGGTGTGGACTCGGAAACCCGGCCTTGCCGGCCACACGGTCGGGGGGACAGCTCGCCCCGAGGAGCATACCCCCGGCGATGCCTATACTTCCCACGAACACTCGGCTAGAACAACGACGACCACGGGGAGGCCACGAGATATGGCGGACGGGAACTTAGTGCGGTTGGGTGGCGTCTTCGGATTGCTGGCGGTGGTTGCCAACATCCCAGGGTACCTCGTCGGCTATCCAGATGCAGCCAGCTCTCCGGCTGAGGCTGGCTCCTACTTAGACTCCGGTTTCGGCACGTTCGTGTTCTACAATGGGGTGCTACCGCTTTTCCACAGCTTCTTCTTCGTCTTGTTCCTCGGGGTGCTGTATGGGATGCTCAGGCACGCCTTGGACGACGCTCACAGAGGGGTAGGACTCCCGACTGCGGCCCTAGCGGGGGGTATCGTATTTGTAGGGCTCCAGGCAGCGGGTTCGCAGTGGAGATCGTTTACCCGGAGACACTTCTGAGCTTCGAGGGCATTGAACCGGACGAACGGTTCGGGCTAATGTCGCTGATACTTTCTTTGTGGCTGTTCCACTTCTGCCAGGTGGGGGCGTCGGCTATGGTGCTCGTCACCTCCGTGGTGGCCCTGGGGACGGGTGTCCTGCCGAGGTGGTTGGCTCTGGTTGGCTTCGTGGTTGCGCTGCTGACGCTCTTGCACTTTCTCTTGCCCCTTCTGGGCGCTTTGGCGGGGCTGGCATGGGTGGCGGTGGTCTCCTTGCTGATGCTCACCGGGGGCGTAGGGTCTAGCGGCGGCGACCCGCGCAGGCAGAGTGTGCGCCGGTAGGTCCGTAACCGAGCGCCACTTATTCACCGAGCCTCCGAGAAGGAGTGTTCTCGGAAACCTAACTTCCGGCATCAGGTCTTCTCGGAAACCCAGTAGCCGACGCGCCTTGACGAGTTATCCGGGGTGCCGAAGGGAAGTGCCATCGTCAACAAACCGGGCGGACCCCAAAGGAGCCCACCCGGCTTCTACCTAAGATGTGGTTCAACTAGTACGTCCAGAAGACGAACTCCCAGCCCCAGTGTGGCCAATAGCACCAGTACTCCCACCATTCTTCATGCTGGTCCCAGCTCTCGTACCAACCACACTGTGGATTGTCGGGTCTTCCCGACGGATCCCCCGTCTCCTCATGGTAGGCCAACGCCGGTAAGGCGTTGCCGATCAACATCATCGCGGTTAGCGCCAGAACCAAAATCATGCGCTTCAACACGCCGTACCCTCCTTCTTTAGTGAGTCCTCGTGGCTCGTTTGTGTCTACACCGTAAGCTTATTTGGAGCCATGGATAGTTACATCCACCGGAAGAAGGATTGTGAGCATCTGAAAGTATGAATAAGCAGATCCACCGAAAGGAGGATGGGGACGTCCGGAAGTATGATCGTAGGATAAAACTTCCTCTAAGGGCCAGATCTTCGGTCCCCTGCTCTTCACGAACTGTCTAAAAGAAGTGTCCTCGGAAACTGAGTTGCCGGTAACAAGGTCTTGTCGACCACTCGCTGCCACGTCTTGCCTGAGGATTACTGGAACGAACAGTAGATCAGGTATCACGCACTACTAAGTAGTTTGCTCAAGCCTCTTGCTTTCTTCGGCTAGGAGTACTAGTGAAATATAAGAGCCAACAGTTGATACAAAAGTAGTCACGAGAGCTAGAATCAGAAGTGGTAGCGATATCACGCTCAGCAATCCAATCGCAAGCATTGTTTTTATAGCTACTACAAACTTAACTAATAAGAAGTAGAAAAAATGTGACTGCCACCGGCGCTGCAATCACGACCGCATAATAAAGAGCCGTTTTGAGCGGCAGCGAGTATCCGGAGCCCAGGGGGCGTTAGCACCAGCTCTGCGGCTTCAGCGACCTTTGAGGTGGCTTTGAAGGAGCTTGGACACCTATTCTCGGACGTACCCGTAGCTAGCAAGCGTATCTGAGATTCGTAAGTACTGCGTATTAGCGCGTGGCCTTAAGGCGAAGGATCTCTTAGCGCTTTGCAGTGAAGTTGGCCGCTGTACGCGTTAGAGATGGACAATGATTACTCGGAATACCCGCCTACGGAGACAATAGACGCTACCGAGCGCGACATGCCAAAGAGGAGCCTGCATAGGTCAAGTATCACCGCAAACCGCTGTAGATCTAGGTGCCCACCGGGGTCAGCTCGATGTGCACGGTCCTGTTGCTTGATGTTGGCTAAGGAGAAGTACGCCTAGGAGAGCTAGGGGTGCTATCGTTAGCCTTTACTCAGTGGAATGCCTAAAAGGTTCTTCGCTGCAGGCCGGCTTAAAAGACGGTTCACGTAAGCCCCTATCTTCGGCCGTTCCGACGGGCCGCTCCACAACTGCTCCCAGATGAACATAGAGCCGATCATCACATCAGCGGCGGTGAACCAGTCGCCGAACAAGTACGCTTCGTCTCCTAACTCACCCTCGATCACGTCCTGGGCCGTCTCGAAACCTGTCCAGCCGCGCTGAGGAAGAGTCTCCACTCCCAGCAGCGCGTCACCCATAGCGGGTTCAAGCTGAGATGTGGAGTAGACCATCAGCGAGAGATAACGGCCACGTTCTGGCGCATCGAGTGTAGGGGCGAGGTTGGCTTGTGGGAATCTGTCTCCGAGATACAAGCAAATCGCTGCAGTTTCGAAGATCCTGGAGTTACCATCAACGAGGGCTGGAAGCTTACCACTCGGGTTAATTTGGAGGAACTCTGGTGCTTTGTGCTCGCGCTGTTTCAGGTCGACGGGAACGACCTCATAATCTGCCCCGCACTCGTCTAGCATCCACTTGGCGATTGCCGCACGACTCTGACGATTATGGTACAGCTTCATTGCAATAGCTTACGGTACGCGACTACCGAAATCATCACCGTTTTAGATTCTTACCATTAATTATCTCGACAAAGCCCTGGCGAATGCCTGAAGAGAAACTCTTCAAACCTTTCGGTCAGAGGAAGTGTTACTGGGAAAGCCGTTTTGAGCGCCTGCAAATTAGTGTGAGCTCCCAAGGGGCGCAAGAGCAAGCTTTGCTGTCTTCAAAGGCGTTGTAGGCGGCTTAGAGTATCGGTGGTGGCAGTGCTCAATACTACCTATCCATCGAGCATAGTAGAAAGTCTGCGAAACACCGACTGTATCGACCGGATTGGTAGAAAGGAACGTATTTGCAGGGAATCCAGGCGGACGGTACTACAGCTATTCATAGCCCTCGCATAGCTTATTATCGACCGCAACCGAAAGTATAGCCCGCCTTGCCGATCGCATAAAAATTACCTAATTTGCAGGTATTTTCTGCCCTTACTAATTTCCACAGTCCATCTCTTGACAAGCCTTTCTGAGGACTTGGCTACGAGCCCACCGACCCCTTGGTCGAGTCCTCAGAAAAGCAATGCAAACGGATGAGGAGAACGCTACGCTGACTCAGTGGGTAAAAAAGGAGGAAGAAGCGTGCTTGGCAGGAGAACCGATAACGCACTAATATCTGGGATGATTTTCGTGGTCGTCGCTTTGGGGGCAGGCTTTATCACCACGGCTTTCACCGATAGTTGGGTATGGCCTGTGGTCGCGGGGGCTGTGGCTGGCTCCGTAGCGGAGTGGGTGTACGTGGCGGTTAGATGGAGGACGGGAAGAAGAGGATCCCGCTAAGAATCTAGAAGATTCAGTAGCTCGTCTCGTCAAGGAGTTCCTCGGAGAAGAGGAGCCTGGTGCCCTCAGGGGTAAGTGGGGAAAGGGGAGAGAGTAGTACGAGGGCACCAGGCTATGCTTGATTGCCTATTATGAACGTGCCAGGTCAATACCGAGTAACAGCCTGGTAAAAGTCTAGTAACAAAAGGCTTGCACCGAAGGGGCGTTGTCTTGTTACCCTACAGGTAGTTGCGGCGGGAAGAATCCTCGAGTGTTTCAGAGTAGAGTAACGTTGTAGCTAGGATCGTCAGAAGCTCTTGAACTCGTTGCAGGTTGCCACCTCCGCCTGGGTTTCCGATGAAGCCTGTATCTTTTCCCTAGGGCTTACTCCTTGTACCCTGTTCCGTGACTGCTTGTATATGCTGGCGTGCCGATGGGATAATGGTATGGACCCGGCGCGGTACTGCTCTACACACCTTCAGGGCGGAGGCGCGGCTTCTATTTCGCCGTGCCGTCCCGCTACCTGCCTCGTTTGGCGAAGATAGTGGAAAGCTTCATGCGCCACCAAGAACACCAAGACCTCATCTTCGCTTCCGAGCTCTAAGGAGCGGTACAGCCGTTTCCACTGGACGCTCTTACCGTCGCGGGTGGCAACTTGGCGGTCGCCGATCTTATGTCCTTCGGGCGCTTCCGGCCATGTTCCGTCAGGATTGCGGTACCAGGGAGATACTCTTATAAAATGGGTAATCAGGTAGGAAGTGTGATTGCTCACGTTGCGGTTGATTGTGTACCCATGCCCCTTCCAAGGCGACTTACACACGCCCCGAAACCCGTGCACCTCGCTTCGCCCGCGCCGTACAGTGACCCAGGATCTTGGACCAGTCGTAAGCCTCTAGCTGCCCGCAAACCCACCCCAAGCCCTTAGAATTCTCTAGGACTTATCCACTCCCCAAAGCTTGCCCATTGTCCTAGCTTCGTCCCAGCGGTGGCTAGCCCAGATCTTCGTTCGGGTTCTGGGGAGCGCTTGCCTTCCCTTACTCCTACTTGCGCTCGATGAACTCTATACGGTAGCCGTCTGGGTCCTTTACAAAGAAGATGCGGGTGCCGCTACCTATAGCGTGCGGCGTGCTCTCGAAGTCTACGCCACCCGCCTCTTCTAACTTTTCGGCGAGGGCATCGAGGTCCTCGACGGCGAACGCGACATGACTGTAGCCTTCGCCTAAAGTGTAGGGCTCTTCGCGGTCGTGGTTGAGGGTGAGCTCGAGGCGGGGTTCAGAATCGCCGGGGACGGCGAGGAAGGCGTTGGTAGCTTCATCGCCAATGGGAATTTTGCGAGTGAGCTCGAGTCCGAGCTTGTTGATGTAAAAGTCGAGGCTGCGATCGAGGTCGAGAACCCGGTAGCAGGTGTGAACGTACTTCATAAGAGCTCTCCTCTTTATGTCGTCGGCTCTCAGCTCTCAGGTTTTTGCTAGCTACTGATGCTTATTCTAGCAGTCGGTGTCCTCGCCTCAGCGCTAGCTAACCGGTTTGAGAGCTTGCGGGTTAGGATAGGGCTGGGGGCGCTAGCACTAGCCCTGCAACTTTAACCGCCTTTGAGGCGTCCTTGAAGGAGCGCTGTAGTGTAGCCTGACTCCCCAGGTATTGTCTTACGAAACACTCACGTTTCTTTCCGCCGCCAAACCCTCCTGTAAGGCGGCGGAAATAATACAGTCTCCTTGAGGTCTCGTAGAAGCTACTTCAAGCGCAGGCACCCCCTTCGTAGGACCCGGGGGAGCGCAGAGAGCACCGCGGTGGCCTGAAAGAGCGTTTGTATCGCGTTGAAGGGAGCCCAGCACAGCGCTCTCCTAGCTCCTCGGAGCCCGATCCTCAGGATCACCTTTGACGACAGCTGGAGCCTTGACCCTCGACCGGCAGATTGCGGGCGTAGTACATTTCGATAATTCAAAAAGAAACGCAGGGGCTTAGCAGCAGCCTCAAAGGAGGAAGGCCTTGGGAATCATTAGTTGGATCGTCTTTGGGTTGATCGCAGGAGTTGTAGCGAAGCTGCTTATGCCTGGGCATGACCCCGGTGGGTGCATCATCACAATGCTCCTTGGGGTAGCGGGTGCGTTCGTTGGGGGATTCCTGTACAGACTTCTAACTGCCCAAGAAGTGTTTTTCCAGTTTGACCTTGTAAGCTTGGTAGTGGCGGTCTTAGGGGCGATAGTCATCCTAGCCATCTACCGGCTTGTCGTTGGGCGTCGAGCCTGAAAGCCGCCAGGTAGTAGTGATGAGGAGCAGCATATGGCCCAAGTAGTTGCACAGACCGAGCGCTTAGTCGCGGCCAGCCCACAACGCGTTTACGCCTTCCTAGCCGACTACCGCAACAATCGTCCGCGCATCTTGCCGCCTGAGTACTTCCGAGACTATCGCGTGGAGCAAGGTGGAGACGGAGCAGGTACCGTGATCAGCTACCAGTTGAGGGCAGGCGGACGCGACAGACCGTACCGGATGCGAGTCGAGAAGCCAGCCGAAGGCGGGGTGCTTTTAGAGTGGGACCTAGAGTCGTCTTTAGTTACCACTTGGACGCTCACTCCCGCCGAGGGCGAGGAGTACACCCTCGTGGGCTTGATGAGTAGGTGGGACGGCGCGGGCGGCATCGGAGGCTTCTTCGAACGGATGTTCGCACCCCGGGCGCTGCGCCGGGTCTACGACGACGTACTAGAGAAGCTCTCGGCAGCTGTATAGGTCTAAAACAGTCTCACTAACAACGAATGTGGATGTTGGACTTAGCTTGCTTTAGAGAAGAAGGCGCCGACGTCTTGGAGTGATCCTCTATTCTTCCACCTCCGCAAGAGCCACACTCGCCGAAGGGGCAGTCGGTAAGGTATGTCGGCATGCCAAGGGGAAGTGAGAGTGTGCCAGAGGAGCTCCCCAGACGCTACGTCGCCATCCGCCTCCACGACGGGAAGAAGTGCCGCTCTTTAGGCCTTGAAGTGGTGTCCCGTGTTGATCCCGGAGGAGGTACGGCACATGAGGGGTGTGTGAGCTTAGAGATTCAGGTCTTCCCACTTCAGGCTTAAGATCCCGCCCTTCCTCAAGCGCGCTGTGGTTGCGAGTACGTAAAGGTTTAAAGATATACTGCCGATTAAATAGCAGCCAGGTTACGGCTCTTATCGGTCGCATTCACACAAGACGATGCTCGATAATCTCTTGCAGGTGCGGTTCGGAAGAGTCTTCTTGTGGCACCTGCTCTATCTTGAGCGATGCCTCGTTCCCTTGGAGTACTAGCGTGCCGAGGTGGTTATCGAACCACAATTTATCGTGTGTGAGACACCAGTTAGCGGCGGGGTCGCCTACCCCAGCCGACCTTGCGAGGAGCCGCCCGAGAAATCCCCCCGCCCTTGACCATCCAACCCGAATGATGCGCTGCTTGTGAGTCTCGATCTCCTGGCGAAGGGGCGAGCTCACGGCTTGGTAGATGGAGCTCTCTACTCCGGCGTCGTCTGCGAGCTCAACCTCGGCCAGGTAGCCGTGATGCACGTCTCCGGAGAGGACAGTTATGGAGTTAGGCGGTCGACCACGTTCGCCCGAGCCGATAGCTCTGAGCAGCTCTATCATCTTCTCAAACGAAGCCTGGAACGCGCTCCAGTGTTCCAGATCGAGCGACTGGCGCAGTTGTTCTCCGTACTTTGCTGCCCGTGTTCCCCAAGCGCCTTTGCAGATAGCCTCGTTCCAGGCACCGAAGTAGTGCATACCGGGTCCCATGAGGACCGGGACCGAGGTTCCGATTAGGAGGTGGTCGAACTCTCCCGTGCTGTGATCTACGAGCCAGGCCCACTCCCCATCGTCCAAGATCGATCGCCGATTCTCTTCTAGTACCCGCCCGGCGCGCGAGTCAACAACGAGGAGGCGCACCTTGCCGAAGTCGCGGCAAAAGCTCCAGCGGGTATAGCTCGAATCACGTTCCGCATGGAAGGCAAACTGGCGCAGGAGAGGCCCGGCATCCTCCGCTTCTTTGACTTTCTGCAGCAGCTCGTTGCATTTGAGGTCTTCAGGAGCGAGGTTGCCGAGGTGCTGGTAGATCCAGTAAGACATATAGCCGCCTACGATCTGCTCGTTCCACCACGGTTGCAGGCGTCTCTGCTCTATCCACGCCTCGGAGATGTTCCAGTCATCGGTCAGCTCATGGTCGTCGAAGATCATAGCGCTCGGGACCGTGGAGAAGAGCCAACGGATTGGCGGAGCAGTCCAGGAGTCTTTGTACAGATGAGTATATTCTTCGAAATTCGCCGCTTCCTCGCCGGGTAGTTTGGTAGTGTCACGCCGGGCTCGGATGAACTCCCGTGTGTTCGTAGGGAGATCGTCTGCGTATATTTGGTCTCCGAGCATCAACAACACATCCGGCCAGCTCTCCCAGGGCTCGCGTCGCATCCGCGCAACCAGCGCGTACAGCGCGTCCGGCCCGAAACCGCACTCATCTTCTTCTTTACCTAAGGTGTATGGCGGCTCGTGTGGGAGCGAGAGCCGGCACGAGCCGAAGACGAGCCGGAGGGGTTCCTCCGCGTCGATGGTGCGTATGACGCTCGGCGGGTACTCGGATTCAGGTTCGGGCCACTTCTTCTCACCGTCAAGAGCGACACCGTACTCGTAGGATTTTCCAGGCTCGAGCCCTGCTACGTGGACGATCGCGTAGTGGTGTCCCTCGACGTGAAAGGTGCGTGAGCGATGCCCCAATATCTCAACTTCGCAGGCGGAATCGGTTTCTACCCAGATGGTAGCGTCGTGCTCGCCCGCGTAACGCAAGAGCGGCCCGAGGATCAGCTCGGGCATGATATTTCAGAGGCTGGCGCCCCTTGGGGAAGGCACCGTTGTGGTTCTTTGCTATACGCTGTAGGCACTTCTTGCAAATTATAGAGCATCAGGCAACAGGATTTCTTACTAAAACAACTTGTGAGGGTCGTGTTCACCAGGGTCTAAGCGAGACTTCGGCCGCAACTTTTTTCGCAGTTTACATCTGCAGAGGTAATGGGGAAGGTATTTATAGCTTGCTAGTTGGCCAAGGAAGAAAGAGGGATCGATGCAGTACGAAGAGTTTTTGAACAAGGTTCAAGACCGGATCGGGCCCGCCCAACCTGAAGAAGCGGAGCGCGCGATGGTTGCCACCTTCGACACGCTCGGCGAGTGTATCAGCGGCGGGGAAGCAAGCGATCTCGCCGACCAACTCCCGGAGGAGCTCAACGAACCGCTCCTGCACGCGAGCGGGGAGCCCGAACGGCTCTCCCTCGAAGAGTTCCTAGAACGTCTCGGCGAAAGGGAAGGCGTGGATAGCGACACGGCACGCAACCATGCCTCGGCAGTCATGACGGTGCTCAGGGAGGCTGTGAGTGGTGGTGAGTTAGATAATATACGCGAGCAGCTGCCGCAAGAGTTTGAGCCCCTCTTTCGATATGGTGAGTAGTTCTGGGCTTGGGGGTGTGAGCGAAAGCTACACGCGCCTCGAAGGGTTCGGCCTGGCTTTTAAGTTAAGCCTTTGAAGCAGAGCCGCGTCTCGAGCCGAAATAGACTGCGAGGCTCAGGATAGCAACCAACAGGTGGATTATGTTGTCCAGCACGTCGTAGGAGAGCGGACCGAGCAGTGGGGGCAAGACGAAGCCGAGCACGCCAATTAAGAGATAGACCACACCAAAAGCTACGATGGCGGTACGGGCGAGATCCTCGTCCGTTTGCCCGAAGCCGAGGTAGGACAGAAGGCTACCTGTGAGCACGTGAGCGAGGTTCCCCAAGACGATGGTGCTCAGGAGACCTGCCGGCTTTTGCTCTTCGAGCACCAAGCCCGCTAGGCCGATAAGGATGAGCACCACGCCCAAGGCCTGCGTGTACTCTCTTACCGGCATCTTTTCCCCTCCTCACCTTCGCGGTGCAGCAGCCCTTCTACTGAGGTTGGATCTAACGCGATCGCTTCAGCTGGGGCTGCGTTCCTCTCTCCGCGCCCGATTCTGATTACGTCCGTCTGCTCCTCCCCTGACAAAGAGCAAGTCCAGTATCAGGATCGCCAAGATCCCGACGACAAAGCAGATGCGAAGAATGTAGCGAGGTCCAACGCGACACCCCCTTTTGCTAAAGAGCTCTACCGCTTCACATCCCGTGGAATACCCTTTTTGCTTACGTAAGAAACAGTGCTGTGGGAGTACGTATTCTTGACGGCAGCTGGGGGCAGCATCCTCGGAGACCCGCGAGGTAGTGTTGTGTTTCTGTTGAGGTTAGGCTAGAGAACCCCTGCGCCAAGTTCGTTAATGTTGCGTGTTCGCGGGACGAGCCAAAGGGGAAGTAGCACCGGTGGCTTACTGCCCCTTTGGCTGACGGGAGTACGCTGGTTGTTGTGCCGGCTGGTATGAACACGGTTGTACTGCTAGACCGGGTGGCTGGCTGCGGCTGTAGCGTTAGGAAGCCAGATCGTCTCCGGGCGCCATGACGTGCATGATGGCGCCTGGGGCGATCTTGGAGAGGTGCTCCTGAAACTCCTCCGGGGTGCCGGTGAGGACTGGCAACACCTCGGGACTGTAATGGATTGGCACGACGTGGTTCACACCCAACAGGCGGGTGGCGTGAGCGGCCTCAAAGGGGCTCATCACGACCTGGTTGCCGATGGGCAAGAGGGCGAGGTCAGGACGGTAGAGCTCACTAATGAGACGCATATCGCCGAAGACGGCCGTGTCGCCCGCGTGGTAGAGCTTGAAGCCGCTCTCGAACTCCAGAATATAACCGGCGGGCTGGCCAGCATATATAATGGTCCCGTCCTCCTCGGCGATGCTAGAGGAGTGTATAGCCTGGGTCGCGGTTACCTTGATTCCACCTACCTGGGCAGTACCGCCCTGGTTCACCGGTGTTCCGTTCTCGATGCCCTTGCTCTGCAAGTAAGAGAAGATCTCGAAGTTCGATACTGTCACAGCCCCTGTCTGTTGAGCTAAAGGCATCACGTCGGCGAAGTGGTCGAAGTGACCGTGTGTGACGAGTATGGTGTGGAGCTGCCCGACCTCCTTGAGGTCCTCCGGGGTTTGGGGGTTATCGGTCAGGAAAGGGTCTATGATGATGTGCTCGTCCCCGGGTGTTACGACCCTAAAGGTCGAGTGTCCCATGTACGTAATCCTGGTGCCGCCGAGCATCTCGTCCACGTTCTGCCTCCGTCCGTCGGATTCCTCTTGAGCAAAACAGCTTAACGTATATCCTGCGGGAACGCCCGAGAAACCCGGTATAATCGGGCGGGTCTGTTCTTGCACCGGGACGCAGATTAGGGTTTGCGTTGTGGTGCTGCGAGCCTCTAGGGAGAGCGATTGCGACTGGCCATACTTCTTGCGTTGCTGGTAGGTGTCGCGATCGCCTTCCAGACGAGCTTCACCTCGGCGGCCCAGAGAACCTTGGGCCCGGCCCTCGTCGCCTCCTTCTCGGGGTTCATGACCGGCTTCGCGGCACTCGCGGCTGCCCTTTTCGCGGCCAAACCAGAATTTTCAGGCCGCGCATTCGGTTACACCTTGATCTCGGGGGTTCTTGGAGCGTTTATAGTTGGCGGCATCGCCTTCGCCGCGGGACAGAGTGGGGTGGCCCGGACGCTCTCGTTGGTGATAGCCTCCCAGCTTTTGGTCGGTCTCCTGCTGGATGCTTTAGGTATCTTGGGTGCTGGGGCGCAGTTCAGCTTGTTGAGGGTGGCCGGAGTCGTGCTGATCCTGGCCGGAGGCGTTCTGGTAGTCCGGTACTAAGTGAGCACCTTGCCCAAACTCTTCGAGGCCGTACCAAACTTCAGTGAGGGCCGGGATCTGGAGAAGATCTCGCGCATAGCAGGCTCTGTACGCGACACCCCCGGCATCAGCGTCCTGAACCTCCACTCCGATCCAGATCACAACCGGAGCGTCCTCACCTTTGCTGGAGAGGAGGAACCGCTCCTAAGGGCCTCCATAGCCCTCGCTCGCGCCTGCGCGACCGAGATAGACCTTGCCGCTCAGAGCGGCGTTCACCCAAGAATGGGGTCGTTGGACGTTCTCCCGTTCGTGCCTCTAGGTCCTCCACTCTCAGATACCACCCTCGAAGACGCAGCCGGGCTCGCTAGACGAGTGGGGGAGGAGATCGGGGCTTTGGGTCTCCCGGTTTACCTCTATGGTACCGCCGCTAGGGCCTCACACCGTAAGAATCTCGCCGACGTTCGCCGCGGCGGGTACGAGGGGATTTTAGCTCGCGCGGAAGACCCTCTATGGAAGCCCGACTACGGTCCGGAGGAGATCCCTCCGCGCTCAGGGGCGGTCGCGGTCGGGGCGCGTCCCTTTCTCGTAGCCTTTAACGCCTACCTCGGCACAGAAGACATAGAAGTGGCTCGCGCTGTAGCTACAGAGGTCCGGGAGCGTGACGGCGGCTTGCCGGGTATCAAGGCCTTGGGTCTTGAGGTGGGAGGACGGGCTCAGGTCTCGATGAACCTTGTGGATCTGGAGACGACCCCGATTTCTGTTGCCCTCGAGGCGGTGCGCCGGTCGGCCGGAAGACACGGTATTATGGTCGAGTCTACTGAGCTCGTCGGTCTCCTCCCCCTAGCGGCGATACTAGAGGCTGCTCGGCACTACCTCACACTTCCGAACCTCGGACCGGAGCACGTATTGGAGGCCGTGCTTTGGGAGGGCCGGCAGGAAAGCCGGAAGTACTAAAGACCTCGTATGGCCGGATTTGCTAACCTTCCTAAGTGTGGCAGGGGATCGGCGAAGCGGTAGTTTTGAGCGTGGTTGGAGAGGGTGTTTAGTGGAGGCCGTGTTGCGGAGGCGGTTGCTGGAGCTGCTGGACGGGTTCCAAAGGCTGCGTGTTCTGGTGGCGGGGGACCTGGTGCTTGACCATTACCTCGTGGGTGACGTGGGGCGTATCTCGCGCGAGTACCCAGTGATCATACTCAACCACGACCGTGACGAGTACCGGCTCGGCGGGGCTGCAAACACCGTTGCCAACCTAGCAGCTTTGGGAGCGGAAGTTGTTCCTGCCGGCTGGATCGGGGCCGACGAAAACGGCGATGAGCTCTTGAAAATACTTGATCGGAGCGGCTGTCCGACGGACGCCATAGTCCGGGACCCCACAGCCTGTACCGTCACCAAGACCCGCATCGTCGCCGGCGGCACGCATGGTGGAGGCTTAGGTCAGCATCTTTTGCGTGTAGACCGTCTCGGCGCAGGCACCCCCGACGCCACGTCCGAGGGTGAGCTCGTACGGCGTGTGGAGCGTCTGGCAGAAGAGGTGGACGGCTTCGTCCTCTCAGACTACGGTCAGGGTACCGTGACACGGCAGGTCGCTGCGTCGGTGATGCGCCTTTCGGAGTATCGCTACGTCGGCCTCGACTCCCGCCACCGGCTGCTCGACTACCCCGGCGTTACGGCCGCGACCCCGAACTTAGAGGAGACGGCCGAGGCTGTCGGTGCACGGTTAGAGAACAGGGCCGACATAGAGACTGCAGGTGCCAGCCTTCGTGCTAAACTCGGGGTCGAGGCCTTGCTCGTCACTTTGGGGGCCGGCGGCATGACCCTCTTCGAGCCCGACTCCGAGGCGATTCACATCCCTGTAGCTAACAGAAGCGAGGTCTTCGACGTTACCGGCGCGGGCGACACCGTCGTCGCCGCCTTCACTCTGGCTCGCATAAGCGGAGGCAGCTACCTCGAGGCGGCGCACTTGGCAAACGTTGCCGGCGGTATAAGCGTGCGTCACGCGGGCGCAACCCCGGTTTCGGCAGAGGAGCTCGAAGGCGCGCTCCGCAAGTAGGTTGCCCTGCGCTGGTAGGTTCTTAAGACAATGACAGCGAGGAGAGCGGCTTGACAAAAGGACCTAAGGTAATGGCGGCGGCGATCCAGATGTCCTCGACGCCAGTGAAGGCTGAGAATTTCGAGACCGCGGAGCGCCTGATTCGGGACGCCGTCACCGCCGGAGCGGTACTCGTGGCCCTGCCGGAGCTTTGGAGCTGCCACGGGCTAGACGAGGTCTACAGGGAGAACGCTGAGCCTATCCCCGGTCCCACGACGGGCTTCTTGGGTGAGCTAGCGCGCGAGCTCAAAGCGTGGGTGCTTGGTGGGTCTATGTTGGAGGGCGAGCCGGGTGCGGAGCGGCTCTTCAACACTTCGACGTTCTTTGACCCGTCGGGCGAACTTGTGGCTGTGTACCGCAAGATCCACCTCTTCGACGTGAAGGCGCCGGACCGGGTGTATCTGGAGAGTAACCTTATCGGGCCGGGACGCGAGATCGTCACGGCAAAGGCGGCCGCTACAACTCTGGGCCTCTCGGTCTGCTACGATCTGCGCTTCCCAGAGCTGTATCGGCTCTTGGTGCTTAAGGGGGCCGAGATACTCGCCGTGCCCGCCGCGTTTACGCTACAGACTGGCAAAGACCATTGGGAGCTTCTTCTTAGAGCGCGGGCCGTCGAGAACCAGGCCTACGTGTTGGCCCCGGCCCAGTGGGGACAGAAGGCCGACGGTCGCTGGACCTATGGACGCAGCATGATCGTGGACCCCTGGGGCACGATCCTCGCACAATGTCCCGACCACGACGGCCTTGCCCTCGCAGCACTCGACCTCGGCTACCTCGATCTCTTGCGCTCCGACTTCCCCGCCCTCGCCAACCGCCGACCCGAGGCGTACGACTGGCACGAATAGTAGCGGAACGATCTATACGAGGGCTCAAAGCCTGTCTACAAAGTTAACGGTAATCGAAGTAGCCAAACTTGACCTCCACAGGTAGTTCGTGTTCTCACTCTTCGGAGGGCAAGGTTCATCCTCTCTACCTGCACGTCGCTCTTCTGGTGACGGGCCCTGCTCAGCCGGAGAGTGAAAATAATACTTCCGGAGGTGGGGTTCTTCTCTAAAGAACACATCAGCCTACGTAGGGGAGCAAGGCGTAGAAAGACCAACCTAAATGGGTATATCCTCTAACTAGTGGGAACGGCGGACGACGCGCCATCTATAATAGCCAGTGATGGACGTCTCCCGTAGAGCCTCTAGCTTCGCCGCTGCCGCCGGCACTCCCTACGCCGCCGAGGCCGCTGCCGAGGTGTATAGGATAGGTGGTAACGCTGCGGATGCCGCAGTCGCCGCTGCCGCTGCGGTTGGGGTCACCGAGCCTCTCCTGAGCGGCATCGGCGGTGGCGGTTTCGCCCTTGTCAAGCGACCTGACGCTGCCCTGCACGAAGGCTTGTCCAGCGGGGCGGAGCTGATCGACTACTACGACTGCATGCCGGGGAAGGGCTTACCGCCATCGAGCTTTGGGGCCGGAGGGAGTCCAACGACCGTGATCCTCAAGTACGGCGCTGGCGTGAAGTCGACTGTCGGGGCCGCCTCTTGCGCAGTTCCAGGTTCCTTGCGCGGCTGGGACCTGCTGTTGCGCCGACACGGCAGGCTCACTTTACGCGAGACCCTTTCTCCGGCGATAAAGTTAGCCCGAGAGGGCTTCAGGCTCCCCAAGACGAGCGGCATGTGGTTCGAGGTCTCGGAAGAGGTCCTAAGGCTCACCGAGGAGACGAAGAAGAATTTCTATATCGGCGACCGGGTCTATCGCACGGGTGAGGAAGTGCGGTTCCCGGAGCTCGCTGATACCCTGGAGGCCGTAGGCACTGAAGGGGCGGACCTGTTCTACGAGGGGGAGCTGGCGCGTCGAATCTCCAGCTACATCCTCAACGAGGGTGGGATCATTACCGAAGAAGACCTCGCCTCCTACAAGCCTATTCTCCGTAAACCCCTCTCCTTTACCTACAAGGGGCGCACCGTGCACACCAATGGCCCCCCCTCTGCCGGCGGCCCTACGCTTGCCCAGATAATGCGCGTGATCTCAGCCTACGACTTCGCTACCCTCCCTGACGCCGACTACGCGAAGATTCTCGCCAGGGCCATGAAGTACGCCCTCGAAGACCGAAACGAAGCCTACACCGAAGTAGCAGAGAATGCCGGCGTCGTAGAGCGCCTGACGAGCGAGGAGTACGCCCGGAAGCAGCGGGAACGCATCTTCGGGTCCCCACACACCAGCCACCTCTCTTGCGTAGACTCGAGTGGGCTTGCTGTCTCCGTCACAGCGAGCGTGGGCTACGGCTCGGGTATCGTGATCCCTGATACTGGTATCGCCATAGGCAACACCTTGGGCGAGCCCGAGCTCAACCCTAGAGGCTTTCACGCGCTAACCCCGGGCGAGCGCCTGATCTCCAGCATGAGCCCGACCATCGTCTCCTCACCCGAAGGGGATCTCCTCTCTTTGGGCTCGCCTGGCGCTTCCCGCATCCCGACCGCCATCGTCCAGACGCTTATAAACGCCGTAAATTTCGGTCAGCACCTGGAAGTCTCCGTCAACGCGCCACGCTTTCACGCGGAGGGAGACCTCTTCGCCTACGAGGCCGGCGCTCGCGTACCCGATCTCACCCCTTACGAACAGGTTCTTCCGTACGACGAGCCCTCGATGTTCTTTGGAGGAGTGAACGCCGTCAGGCGCACAGGTGAGGGGTCCTTCGAGGCTGCTGCCGATCCCCGACGTTCGGGCGGTGTAGCCTTCGCCTAGAACCTCCCGGCCTACTCGCTAAAGGACGCTTCAGAGTGTTTCACTCGCAGTTTTGTCTTCCTCTCAAGGTTTATGAGCAGAACAAGCATCTCGGTTACGGTCGTCTGGCGGTAGAATTCAGATGCCACTCGTTCCTTTCCTGGCCGCCAAAGTGCCTGTCTGCTCGCTCGCCCTCAGATGATCTTTTTACGACGCAGATAGTTGAGCATGCTTATCCCGAGTAGCATACACAGCCCCAGGATCGCGTAGAAGCCATACTCCCACTGCGTCTCCGGCATGTACTCGAAGTTGATCCTATAGATGCCGGTGATGAAGGTCAGGGGCAGGAAGATGGTCGATACGGCGGTGAGCCTTGCTACGCTCTGATTCACCCGCCGAGTCTCTTCGGCGTTGCGCCGGGTCTGCTGGGTGGTGTAGATGTCCAGGGAGCCCATCAGGTAATCGCGCAGGGTGTCGATCATGTCTACCACGCGGTTTAGGTGGTCGCGGACGTCGTCGTGGTACGCTGCGCTCTCTTCCGGGATATGCCGGGTTGTGGGCCTCAAAAGATGCCGATGATCTCTCTTAGGGGAACCGCCAGCCATCTGAGGGCGATCAGATCGTGCTTGAGGTGAAAGAGCGAGTCGAGAACCGTATCGGGGGCCCCTCGTCTAAACCTAGAAGCTCGTCCTCAATGCCGTCCACCATCGCCGAGAGCCTGCTCATAACCGGCAGGTACTCGTCGACCACGGCGTCGAGGACCGCGTGAGCCACGTTAGCCGGGGAGGAGGAGACGAACCCGCTTCTCGCCAGGAGCTGTCGCCTAACCCTGTCAAGCTCTCTTAGAGGCCGGGGGTGAACACAGACTACGTAGTTGTCCCCTATATACATGTTCACCTCGATGGTCCCTACACGCCGCCTCTTCTCCGAGAGGTGGAAGGAAAAGAGAACCATGAACAAGTACTCTTCGTAGACGTCAACCTTGCGCAGGTGACTCCTGGTGAAGCAGTACTCGATGGTCAGCTCGTCGAAGCCGAAGATCTCACGTAGCAGCTGACCGTAGATGCCGTTCCGCCCGCCCTCCGTGCTCGATATGTTGCACCAGATGAGGGTCTTCGGGTCGGAGAAGTAACGGGGCAGTTCCTCTAATCCGACCTCGGCGTGGAAGTCCCCCGATCCGTCAAGCACTAGAAGATCCACGCCCTCAGGGAGGTTTTTGGTGCGCACCTGCTCCATAACCATCCGATTTCACTATTCACCGCCAGCGGTGCGTGATACCGTCCTTCGGTATCAGCCGCCGACGTGGATGGCGGGACGACGCGTGGGATCCGACTCAGCCTCCCGGAGCACCTCGCGGGTGACCGGGGCGGTGTCTCCCTCGCCGAACAACAAGTAGCGAAACAGGTACACGATGGGGTTGCCCTCCGTCCAACCGAAATAGCAGTGCGGTCTCTTGCCGGTAGCGTCGCGCAAGTACAAAAGGAACGCGGCGATGGCGTTCGGCACGGTCGAGCTCTGGAGGCGCAAGACGTGGTAGTTGCCGACCTCTGCGCCCTTTGCTTCGAGCACGTCCTGAAATTCCGAAGCGTCGTCCACGTCAACCTCTAGGAAAAGGATTGGTTCGCCCGTCGGAATGTGGTTATCCTCGCGCTGTTCTCTTTCTTTAAAGAAGTACTCGCGTGCGTCGCCCTTCTGGCGTCGATTGGCAATGATATGGAGTTCACCCGGGTAAGTTGCCGCTTCTTCGATAAATCTTTGCGCCGTTTCGTCAATATCTACCCTCTCCACGCGCAGCTCCGTAGTGCGATATATCCGCGAGATAAGCGAGGTAACAACTATCGCGCCGATAAAGAACGAGGCGATTATGAGACCGTCGGGGCGTTGTATCTCGTTGGCGATGAGGGCGTAGACGAACACCAACGTGACCAGCCCGAAGGTGAACGCTCCTCTCCTTGATCCTGCGCGCCAGGCAGCCAACGTTACGGCGATTGAACCCGAGGTCATCATAGCCAGGACGCCGGTGGCATAGGCCCCGGCTTGGTCTTCCACGTCGGCCTCGAAGATGATAGTGATCACGAAGGCTATAGCGGTGTAGACGAGTACCAGCGGTCTGACCGCCCGCGACCAGTCCGGCGCCATGCCGTAGCGGGGTAGGTAGCGGGGCACGATGTTCAGAAGCCCGGCCATAGCCGAGGCGCCCGCGAACCACAAGATCGCGATCGTGCTCAGGTCATAAGCCGTGCCGAACACGGGACCCAGGTACTCGTATGCTATGTAGGCGAGCGCACGCCCGTTGGCTTCGCCGCCCGCTTGGAATTCCTCAGGGGGGATAAGTACGGATGTCACCAAGCTGGTCATGATTAGGTAAAAGCTCATGGTGATGGCAGCGGCGGTCAGCATCTTGCGCGTGTTGTGGATGCGGCTCGTTGGACGCTCCGGATTATCATCCTCGCCGCCGCGCACGAGCGGCATCATGCTCACGCCGGTCTCAAAGCCCGAGAGCCCTAAGGCCAGTTGCGGGAACACCAACAGCGATACGCCGATCATCACCAGCGGGTTGCCGTAGTCAGCTAATAGGATGCTTTGCCAGCTAGCAAGGCTCTGGGGTTGCGTCACCATCTCGTACAGACTTACTGTCACGACTACGAGATTCAGCAGCAAGTAGACCCCGACCACGACGACCGCGATTCCGATGGCTTCCCTGAAGCCCTTGAGGAAGACTGCTCCCAGTACCGCCAGCAACACGAGGGTGATGAGTACCTCTCGGTCTTGGAGGAGCTCCGGCACCAACGGGTTCTCGACGATGTGGGCCGTAGCGTCCGCCGCCGAGAGAGTTATAGTGACTAACCAGCCTGTCGCCACGAACCCAAGCAAGCACAGCACGAACAACTTGCCTTTCCAGAACGAGAGCAAATTTTCGAGCATCGAGATGGAACCCTGTCCGTGCGGGCTCTCCGCGGCGACGCGACGGTACATTGGCAAGGCCCCGAAGAGGGTCAGCAGCACGATGAGCAGGGTGGCTATTGGCGAGAGAGACCCGGCCGCTAAAGCCGCGATGCCGGGGATGTAACCTAAAGTAGAGAAGTAGTCCACACCGGTAAGACATATAACTTTCAACCAGGAGTGCTCCTCCGACCGGCTCTCCTTCGCTTCCGGCCCCTTCATCTCTACGACGTGACCTTCGAGCAACCAACGCCGGAACCGGTCGGTGGGACGTTTCAGCTGGTTGATTACAATCTTACTCATTACCACTCCTGTGAAATAGGTCGGTACCTTCGGATCGTCCTAGCAAGTGGTGTCGTGCCAATATGCCCGCCGGCAAGCGAAGTGCATCCCGAATCCTGATAGTTCCCGGCGTTATGCTCCCAGCGAAGACTATGGTTGCCTTGAGGGTGTAACGACAGATGTAGGAGCCCACGTTGCCGTAGACCATGGAGACAAGCGCCAGTGTACCGAGAACTTTCTGAAGCTTTCTACTCCCCTTCTTCGTGCGCCTAACCAACCTGTCCTGTATACGACTCCTTCTAGGCATCAGACGAAGGAGTATAGCTCTAATACGATGCTATGCGTAACAATCGGTTACTTTCTCCAAAACGCCGGGGAGAGGAGAGCCAAGGCCGTAAAGAGCTCCAGGCGTCCGAGCAGCATGCAGATCGTGAGCACAAAGCGCCCGAAGGCGTTCACCGCCTCGAAGCTCTCGGAAGCACCGACCTGGCCCAAGCCTGGTCCGACCACGTTGAGCGTGGCCGCTACGGCGGTGGCGGAGGAGAATGGGGTGAGGTTAGGTTGGATAGCCACGAGGAACGTCGCCAGCACGAACACCGCGATCCAGGCGGCGAAGAGCCCTAAGACAGCTATTCGTACCCTCTCAGATAGCACCTGATCTCCTACGCGCAGGGGAGTAACCGCCTGGGAGTGAATCATTCGGAATATGTCTTGAAATACGGTGCGAAAGATGACGATTACACGAATTACCTTTATCCCTCCGGCCGTAGACCCGGCGCAGCCCCCGATAAACATTAGGAACACGAGCGTCATCGCCGCCCCGGTATCCCATACATCGAAGTCGACCGTGAAGAACCCTGTGGTGGTTATAATGCTGGTCACCGTAAACGCCGAGTCTCGAAATGCCCTCCACAGATTTCCCTCGTAGTCTCCTTCAAAGACCAATATGCCCCACACAAAGAAGACGGACGCCACTATGATGATCAGGTAAGTTAAAAGTTCTCGATCGAGCACTAAGTCAAAGCGGCGCTGGGAGTAGAACAAGTAGTAGAGCGAGAAAGATACTCCCGAAAGAGTCATGAGGACGATAAGGACCGTTTCTATAGCGAGGGAGTCGTAGAAGCCTATAGAGGCTGTCTTGGAGCTAAAACCTCCGGTAGCCACGGTAGCAAAGCAGTGAACCACCGCGTCGTAGAGGTTCATCCCCACTACAAGCAAGGCGAGGATTCCGGCCAGGGTGAGCGTTAGGTAGATCACTAGCAGAGCCTTAGCGGTGTCGACGATGCGCGGTGTGAGGCGCGCATGGCCGAGCCCCGAAACCCCTCGGCCCCCAGCAGGCGCGCCGCCCCGAGCCCGATCGTGGGGGCGATAGCCACGAAGAGGACCACGATCCCTATTCCCCCTAACCACTGGGTCATACCCCGCCAGAAAAGGATAGAGGGGGTCTCCGCCTCGACCTCCGAGAGCAGGGTCGCCCCGGTCGTGGTGAACCCGCTCATCCCCTCGAAGGTTGAATCCAGCAGGCTACCGAAGGTTCCTTCTATAAAGAACGGAACCCCGCCGAGCACTGCTGCGAGCACCCAGGCCAGGGTTACCGAGAGGTAAACGTCCCTGTTAGATACGTGCATCATAGTCCGGCTCGAAGGTGGCCTCGTCGCCAGCATCCCCGCCCCGCCGACCAACCCCATGACCGCCGCCGGGAGTAGGAAGCTCACCCACGAGCCGTCCTCATAAAGGAAAGAGATTGTCAGAGGAGCCAGCAACGCTAACCCTAGGGCCAGAACAACGCCCGCGTTGACTCGGAGTACGATCCTCGGATTCACAAGCCCTGCTTGGGTAGCGCCGAGTCTCTGATATGTACGGAGAAAACAGGTGTTTTCGGTGCCTCGAAAGGACCGCGTACTACCCTAGTCTGCAAAGAGGCGCTCCACCTCGTTAATGGCTGCCGGGAGGGTGAATACCACGGCGTCGTCTCCCGGTTTCATCGCTTCCCTGCCGGAAGGTACGACAACCTCACCGTTACGCAGGATCGCTCCGACGAGGGCTCCTTCGGGGAACCTCACCTCGGAGAGCGGCCGGCCGGTGACCTGAGATCTTTCTGGGACTCTCAGCTCTATCATCTCGGCTCCGCTTTCGAGTAGGGTAACGGCTACCACCTCTCCCCGGCGCACAAACCGGAGGATTGCCCCGGCGGCCAGCAGTCGGGGCGAGATGGTTATGTCCACCCCAAGGGCCTCCGAGAGCGGGGCGAACTCGCTCCGGCTGATGCCCGCGACGGTTTGGCGGGCCCCGAGTTGTCGGGCGTACATGGCGGCTAGGAGGTTAGCCCGGTCGTCGCCGGTGACGGCGACGAAGGCGTCCATCCGGTCGACTCCCTCCTGAAGCAGTAGGTCTTGCGAGGTTCCGTCCTCGTGGAGCACCAGCCCTTTCCTGAGCTGCGAGGCCAGGTACCGGGCTCGAGCTTCGTCCCGTTCGATCACCTTCACCCTGATGCCCACCTGCTCCAAAGCCTGGGCTAGCCGTAGTCCTATCCGCCCGCCGCCGAAGATCATTACCTCCCTAACCGGGGCTGTGTCGGTGGCAACGGCTCTCACCACCCTGTCGACGTGACGCCGCTCGCCAATCAAGAAAACATGGTCTCGGGGTTCCAATATAGTGTCTCCCCGGGGGACGAGCGCCTCTCCACGCCTCACAATGCCAACTATCAGGCTCTGCTCGGGCAGCTTTACGTCCCTGACCGGTAGACCCACGGCCGGTGAATCCGTGTCCAGGATCACCTCAGCGACCTCTATCTTGTCTCCGGCGAAGGACTCGACGTTGACAGCGCCAGGAACCAAGAGTGCTTCTTTAATCTCCTCCGCCGCCATCTGCTCCGTGTGGATAACGAAGTCGATCCTGAATATATCCCGCGCGAACGGCTGGAGCGGGTCGTAGTACTCCGGGTTGTGGAGCCGCGCCACAGTGAGCGGTACACCTTGGGCCTTAGCCGTCAGACACGCGATGATGTTCACCTCGTCAGAGTTGGTCGCGGCTATCAAAAGGTCTGACTTCTTGATCTCGGCCTCCGCCAAAAGCCTAGGACTCGCCCCGTTGCCTTGAATCGTGAGGGCGTCGAGTTGCTCGGTCGCCCGTTCTACAAGCGACTCGTTATCCTCGATGAGGACAATATCGTGTCCTTCTCTAGAGAGCATGAGGGCAGTGTTAAAACCTACCTCCCCGGCTCCCACGATGACGACTCGCACCGCGTGTAACGCTCCTTTTGCTTCTGGCGGACCCACTGGCAGGAAGTATAGCCCCCGTGGGGTCTGCATTCGACAAAGCACTGGGCGAATTGAGCGCTGGCTCTGACCTGATAGAAAAGTTTCGGCTTGCTAAACAGCTATGAGCACTCCTGCCATACTTACCGCACTCCGGTTTTCGGTATCGTGGTGGCTTATCCCTGGTCTCGGTTAAGTTTTGGATCTTCGTCTATGTTCTTAGGTAGCGGAGTCTTCTTCAGATCATGTCCCTGGCCTGGCTTCTATGGAGCGAAATTTCGCCGTCGCCCTTACCTTCGTGCCCCTCGTAGCCGCCTGCGTAGTCAGGCTACTCTTCGGCCTCCGCACCCGCGATGCCGCGCGGCCGTTCGTTCTTGACCCACAGCCAATAGAGTCCGAGGGCTATGAGGATGGCGGCACCTAAAGAAGCGAGCGGCGTCACCCGGGCTAGGTTCATCACCAAAACGAAGGCGACTATAAGCGTCCCTACAGTATTGAGGGCGAGCGACCCTCGGTTGCCCTCCCTGTAGGAGAACACGACCATGGAGACGAGCCCTGCCAGGAAGCTCATAAAGACCGATACCGCATAAAAGAGCACGAGAGTTTGCTCCTCCGCCCCCGCCGCCAGGACGAGGGCGGCTGCCACCCCAGCGTACATGAGCAGGCTCCAGTAGGGCGTGAAGTGGTGGTTGGTCTGGCCAAGCCACCCGGGCAGGACACCGCTGACCTCGTCGCTCTCGGTCCTCTCCCGCGCCAACGCTTTGAGCATCCCGGGGCCAGCCTGAAGCGCCGAGGCGCCTGCCGCGATCAGCAGCAAGACGACAACGGCCTGGAAGGCGGCGAACAAAAAGCCGCCGACGCTCGCCTTTGCTATCTCCGCGGTCAGGGTGCTTTCTTCGAGCGGAAGCCGGATACCGTGCCGTAGGGCAAGGGCTGCGAAACCCATAGTCAGCGTACCGACTATCAGGAGGGTTGCGAAGAGGGAAAGATGTCCGAAGCGCTTTCGATCTTCGTTGTCGAGCTGTCCTAGCTGCGCTATCGCCGTGGACGGTGCCTCGACCCCTGTCGCCAGCGCCATCGCGACCGGGAAGGCCAGCAGTATGGTTACGAGGGCGAACCCGCCGCTCCCTCCGCTCTCTGTGCTCGTCGTGGCGGGATCCGCGCTCGCGCCGCCGACTAGCACCACGACGCTCACAACTATGAAGACCGTCGCCATGAGGCCGAAGAGGCTGCGTGCCGAGTGCCCGAACCAGCTTATGCCCCCGACCACGAGCAAGAGCACCAGGGCCAAGACAACCTGGTTGGGGGCTAGCTCGGGCAGGTAGGCGACGATGTTGGACGCGCCGGACGATACGCTGATCGCGGCGGTGAGTGCGAAGTCAACGATGAGTGCCCCGATCGGCACGAACGCCCAGGGTTCGCCAAAGGCCTGCCCGGTTGCCGCCGGCGCCCCGCCGCCTTGGGGGAAGCGGGAGACGAGTTGACGGTAGTTCACGACGATTACGGCTATAACGAGCACCACGAGGCCCATAGTCGGCAGGAGGAGAGCGAGATTGTTGCCGAGCTCCCCGAGTGCGGCCTCGATCGCGTAGGCCACCGAA
>DATHAB010000100.1:0-3525 GCA_035296885.1 Rubrobacteraceae bacterium | reverse complement strand
CCCTCTGGAGCCTCGACGGGCCAGAACGAGGCCGTCGAGCTCCGGGACGCGGACGAGAATCGCTTTCTCGGTAAGGGGGTCGCGAAGGCCGTCGAGAACGTAAACGCGGAACTCGCCGAGATCGTTTTGGGGATGGACGTGACCGACCAGCGGGCGCTCGATATGGCCATGATCTTGGCCGACGGTACCGAGAACAAGGGCCGGATCGGCGCGAACGCCATCCTGGCCGTCTCTTTAGCGGCGGCCAAAGCGGCGGCCGAATCGGCGGGGTTACCGCTCTTTCGTTACCTAGGTGGCCCAGGAGCATACGCGCTGCCGGTCCCGTGCGCGAACGTTCTCAATGGCGGCGTTCACGCCGCGAACAACCTAGACTTCCAGGAATTCATGATCGTGCCGATAGGCTTCGAAAGCTTCGCCGAGGCGTTGCGCGCGGTTGCCGAGATCTACCAGGGCTTGAAGAGACTCCTATCGGAGAGGAGACTATTGGGAGGGATTGGGGACGAGGGCGGCTTCGCACCCAACCTCGACGACAACGGAGCGGCACTCGCGCTCATGGCTGAGGCCGTAGAGAGGAGTGACTACTCTTTAGACGACCAGGTAGCTTTTGCCCTGGACCCCGCCGCATCCGAGTTTTATAGGGACGGCCTTTACGAGCTTTCAGGCGAGGGCAAGAGCCTGGGCTACGAAGAGATGGTCGAGTATTACGTGAGGCTGGTGGACGAGTATCCTATCTTGAGCATCGAGGACGGCGTTGCCGAGGATGATCAGGAGGGGTGGGCGCTTATTACCCAGGCACTCGGGGATCGGTTGCAGCTGGTCGGCGATGACCTCTTCGTGACCAACCCGAAGATACTCGCGCGGGGCGTAGAAGAGGGTATTGCAAACTCCATCCTCATCAAGGTCAACCAGATTGGGACGCTTTCGGAGACGTTCGAGACGATAGATCTTGCGCACAAATCCGGGTACACGGCTATGATCAGCCACCGCAGCGGGGAGACAGAGGATGCGACCATCTCTGACTTGTCCGTCGCGGTGAACGCCGGCCAAATAAAGACCGGGGCACCGGCCCGCGGCGAGCGAGTCGCGAAGTACAATCAGCTCCTCCGGGTAGAGGAGATGCTCGGTAGCGCCGCATACTACCCTGGTCGGGAGGCATTCAATCTTAAGAGGGGGAGGGGAATCTAGGCGGTGGAGCGCCGGACGAAAATAGTAGCAACTCTAGGCCCCGCGACCTCGACGGAGGAGATGATCCGGGAGCTGGTGCGCTCCGGAGTGGACGTGACGCGCCTGAACTTCAGCCACGGGGAGCAGGAGAGGCACGTGAAGAACGCACGTTTGGTGCGCAAGGCGGCGGAAGTTTTGGGCCGTAACGTGGCGGTGATGCAAGACATACAAGGGCCCAAGATAAGAACCGGCGAGGTCGTCGGCGGGACGGAGCTCGTTGATGGAAACCAGGTGGTCATAGCGGTGGGCGATTTCTTGGGCGACGCTACCCGGCTCTCGACCTCCTACGAGCGGATCACGCAGGATCTCGAGCCCGGCGACCGAATCCTCATGGACGACGGCCTCTTGCAGCTAAAGGTCGAGGAGGTCGAGAACGACGAGGTCACTTGCGAGGTCGTGACCGGTGGTCCGATTTCCTCGCACAAGGGCATGAATTTCCCGGATTCTTCGCTCTCTATCGAGGGTTTAACGTCCAAGGACCTCGATGATTTGCGCTTCGGTATCGAGGAGCTCAAGCCGGATTGGATCGCAGCCTCGTTCGTCCGCTCGGAGGACGAGGTCGAGGAGATCAAGGAACGCATAAGGGAGTTCGGCGGGGACAAGATCCCCCTGATCTGCAAGATAGAGAAGCACGAGGCCATAGATAATATTGAGAGCATCTTGCGAGCCTCCGACGGGATTATGGTGGCCCGCGGGGATCTCGCACTCGAGCTCTCAGCTGAGCAGGTGCCAGTAGAGCAGAAGCGCATCATCGCCCGCTGCAGACGCCTCGGGAAGCCGGTCGTCGTTGCGACCCAGATGCTTGACTCAATGATCCGGAACCCCACACCCACCCGTGCCGAAGTCTCCGACGTGGCGAACGCTATCTTCGACCGGACCGACGCGGTGATGCTCTCGGGTGAGACCGCGGTAGGGCGCTACCCACTCGAGAGCGTGCAGGAGATGGACCGGATCTGCCGGGCCGCCGAAGAGGCTATAAATTATGGCCGGGACATCGACGCGTCCTCCGACTGGGGTCGGGGCGACCGCTACGACGCTCTCACGCACGCAGCCTGCGAGCTCGCCGAGGTCCTCGACCTGAAGGCCATAGTTACCTCGACCCAGAGTGGGCTCTCGTGCCTCAGGGTCGCACGCTTTCGGCCGCCGAACAAGATACTGGCCGTAAGTCCCGAGGAGGCGACGGTCAGGATGCTTGCGATGGTGTGGGGGGCTGCCGCCATATGCGGCGAGCAGCGCGGCAGCATCGAGGAGCGTTACGAGGAGGCGATAGAGGCCGCCCGGCACGCCGGGCTCATCGAAGAGGGCGACCGGGTCATCATCACTGGTGGGTCGATGAGTACCAATCCGGGCTCCACAAACATGCTAAAGCTGCACACGGTGGGCGAAGAGTAGCCTTAAGTGAAGAGTCTGTCCAGACCGCTCAAGGTGGTCCTGTACGCGGCCTTTGTCGGGCTCCTCCTCGCCTCTTACGTCTCCCCTCTCCAGCAGATCTTCGAGAACAAGGGTCGCATCTCCACCTTTCAAACGAAGCTCGAGAGGGTGGAGAAGGATAACGCCACCAAGAGGCGGCTCGCAGGAGATCTCGAGACGTCCGAAGGGGTCGAGCGCGCTGCCCGCGAGCGTTATGGCATGATAAAACCCGGCGAGAAAGTATATATAGTCCCAGAAGAATCAAAGGAGAGCCGTTGAACGACCGCGAGGCCGTGACACTTCAACTCGGCCGTAGGCCTACAGCATTCCGCGCGGCCGCTCGCTGTCTCGCTGGCCTCCCGAGTATCGTAGAGAACGAGCGTCGTCTAACGATGCCCACGAGCTTCTGGATCACCTGCCCCTCACTCCGGGCAGCGATCTCCCGCGTCGAAGCCGCAGGCGGCGTCCGCGCTGCCCAGGAAGAAGTCGGCCCAAAGGCGGTTGACGAGATACACACCGAGCACCTCGCCCGCTACGGCACTAGGGTAGCTGGCGTTGGTAGCTTCGGCGGGCGCATAAAATGCCTGCACGCCTTCACCGCCCTTCACCTGGCAGGCGCCCTGCCTAACCCGGTGGCCGAGTGGACCCTCGCCCATTTAGAAGAGAATCCGTATGCCGATCCCGCCCGCTGCTCCGAGTGCGTTAAGCGTTTGGAGCACATGCAGTAGTTGCTATACTCTCGACACAACCTCGTTTGGGGGCGTAGCCCAATCGGCAGAGGCAGCGGACTTAAAATCCGTACAGTGTGGGTTCGAGTCCCACCGCCCCTACTGAGAAAAAGTTGCAGATTTGCAGCAGAATCAAGAGAACAAAGAGAAGTCCTGGTATGAT
>DATHAB010000099.1:0-4114 GCA_035296885.1 Rubrobacteraceae bacterium | reverse complement strand
AGGAGCGGCAAGATCATGCGGCGCATCCTGAAGCGCATCGCCGAGGGCGAGGAGGACTTAGGGGACGTGACCACTCTAGCAGACCCGAGCGTGGTGGATACCATCCTGGAGCAGGTCGGGCCCCAAAAGTAGGAGGAGGAGAAGGAGCTAGGCACCGGCGAGCAAGTAGGGAGGGGCGGGGTACTTCCCCGCCCCTTTTCGTGCGGCACGTACTCTCTGTGAGAGCGGCAAATGAACCTCGACGCCGTAAGGGAATTTTCGGTCAATAGACAACCCCCTTTTCAAAGGCTTTGCGCAAGGCAGCAGGGTTGGCCATGAGGAAATTGGTCGGAGCCCTAGCATAGACGAACTACCTAAGGTGAAATTGTCAGTCTAGATACTAATGAGGTGCGGCGCCCTCACTCCTCGAGTCTATCCCACCTTATGTACTTACCTACGCTTCGGAATATGTCAAGCACCTGTGCTGAACTCGCCAGTTCTGCTCGTACGCATGCAAGGCTTTCTACCTTACCCTCGTGCCGGTATACTCCAGCCTCCTTCCCTTACCCGCCCGACCCTGCTCAAGATCTCATATAAACACCACCGTTTACATCCAAGATGTTGCCGGTCATGTAATCGCCATCCTCGACGATATAGCGTACCGCCTTGGCGATATCCTCAGGTTGGCCAAGGCGGCCGAGCGGGATCTGCTCGAGGATCTTCTCTTTTGCATCCTCTGGTATCGCAGCGACCATCTCCGTCTCTATAAAGCCCGGGCTGATAGCGTTGACGGTGATGTTGTGGCGGGCCAGTTCCAGGGCGGCCGTCCTTGTAAAGCCAAACAAGCCAGATTTAGCCGCCGCGTAGTTGGCTTGTCCTACGTTTCCCGCCTCGCCTACAAAGGAGCTCATGTTGATGATCTTGCCACCCTCCTGCTCGATCATATACGGCAGTGCGGCGTGCACCGTGTGGAAGCAGCCGTTTAGATCTAGCTGGAGGACCTTGTACCAGTCCTCGAGGGAGAGCTTCCTGAGCGTGCGGTCGATGTTTATACCGGCGTTGTTTACCAGGATGTCTAGGCGTCCGAACTGCTCCACCGTCTCGTCGATCAGCCGCTTGGAATCCTCCGGGTCTGCAACATCCGCCTGAACCGCTACTGCTTCGCCGTCGCCTCCCGTCTCAGAGATCTCCGCCGCCACGTCCTCAGCTGGCTCCTTGCTGCCGGCGTAATTGACCGTGACCTTGGCGCCCCCACGACCTAGCTCTTTGGCTATCGCAGCTCCCAAGCCTCGGCTCGCCCCCGTCACGAGCGCAACCGCCCCTTGCAAGTTACCCAAAACAGTCTCCTTTCCCTTACCTGCAGAGGGTCGCTGGGCAGAGCCCAGCTGTCTACATTTTACTGAAAAACGCAACGAGTTGACACACCGCGGGGTCGGTGCCAAAGGTGTGCGCCTAGTACCAATCTATTATCATTCTTCTAGCGATTTAGAGCGGTAGGGGCTAATTTAGAGCGGTAGGGGCTAGGTAGTGGGGCTCCGCATTGTGCGCATAAACCCACTTGCGAACAGGAGGAAAGAGATGGCGTATACAGGCACAAAGGTCGAGAGCATTTGTTCGGAGGTGATCGCGAGAAACCCCGGCGAGCCTGAGTTTCACCAGGCGGTCCGCGAGGTCTTGGGCTCTTTGGGCCCCGTGCTTGAGAGGCACCCCGAATACATGGAAGAAAAGATCGTCGAAAGGCTATGCGAGCCCGACCGGCAGATCATCTTCCGAGTGGCTTGGCAGGACGACGAGGGCAAAACCCACGTCAACCGCGGCTTCCGCATCGAGTTCAACAGCGCCCTGGGACCCTATAAGGGGGGTTTGCGCTTCCACCCCTCGGTCTACATGGGGATCATCAAGTTCTTGGGCTTCGAGCAGATATTTAAGAACAGCCTTACCAACCTGGGCCTCGGCGCCGGCAAGGGCGGGTCCGACTTCGACCCCAAAGGCAAGTCCGACAATGAGGTGATGCGTTTCTGCCAGAGCTACATGGTCGAGCTCTACCGTCACATCGGCCACTACACAGACGTGCCGGCCGGCGACATAGGTGTGGGGCCACGCGAGATCGGCTACCTATTCGGCCGGTACAAGCGAATCACCAACCGCTTCGAAACCGGCGCCTTAACCGGCAAGGAAACCGGCTGGGGTGGCTCTTCGGCCCGGGTGGAGGCGACAGGCTACGGGTGCGCCTACTTCATGCAGGAGATGCTAAAGACCTTGGGCGAGTCCTTCGAGGGCAAAACGTGTTTGGTCTCCGGCTCGGGCAACGTGGCTACTTACGCCATCGAGAAGATCCAGGAGGAGTTCGGCGGCAAGGTGGTGGCCTGCTCCGACTCGGACGGTGTTGTCTATGACGAAGAAGGTATCGACTTAGAGACCGTTAAGCGGATCAAGGAGGTCGAGCGCGGGCGTATCGCCGAGTACGCCGAGGCACACAAGCGCGCGTACTTCGAAGAGGGGGGCAACATCTGGGAGATCCCTTGCGAAGTGGCCTTGCCCTGCGCCAGCCAGAACGAGCTCAGGGAGGACGACGCCAAGAAGTTGATCGAGAACGGTTGCGCAGCGGTTGGTGAAGGTGCCAACATGCCATGCACCCCAGAGGCCATACAGCTCTTTTCGAAAGCCGACGTTGCTTTCGGTCCCGCCAAGGCCGTCAATGCCGGCGGCGTAGTCGTCTCGGCCTTGGAGATGCAGCAGAACGCCGGCCGTGAGGCCTGGAGTTTCGAGTACACCGACCAGAAGCTTCAGGAGATCATGCAGGATATCCATGACACCTGCTACGAGACGGCCGAAGAGTACGACACCCCCGGCAACTACCTCAATGGCGCCAACATAGCAGGCTTCATGAACGTCGCTCAGGCTCTGCTCGCCCAGGGCGTAGACTAGAGGGTGCTATGAACTGATGTGCCCAGGGCGCTAGCATGCCGACAAGAAAGCCCCGGCAAAGCTGACAACCTGGCTGACAATCGCTGAAACCTACCTTTCGGGGGGCTCATGATAGACATCGGCATCATCACCGGCTCGGGTATCTACGAGCTCCCCCTCGCAGAAGGGGAAACGCGCGTGGTAGACAGTCGCTTCGGAGAAGCGGAGGTATCAGTTCTGTCCTATGGGCCGTGGACCGTCGGAAATATTGCACGTCACGGAAAGGGTCATCTCCATCTACCCCACACGATCCCCCACCAGGCAAACCTCGTGGCCCTCAAGCAGCTCGGGGCGCGAGCGGTTTTCGCGACTACAGCCACGGGGGCGGTAGACCCTGGCATACCGCTCGGGCGGCCCATCATCTTCGACGACCTGTTCTTCCCCGAAAATCGCCTCCCCAACGGCGAAGCATGTACCATCTTCACCAAGCCAGGAGATCCCGAGCGGGGACACTTTATAGTTAGCGAACCCTTCTCCCCGAGCCTCCGACGGAAGATGGCGCTCGCTTCCGAGAACCTGAGGATCGAAGCGACCACCGGTGGGGTCTACGGCCACGTAAACGGGCCACGGTTCAACACCCGCGCGGAGCTGCGCTGGCTGGGTGCAGTAGGGGTAACAGCGGTAAGCCAGACCTGCGGTCCCGAGGCCGTCCTGGCCGGGGAACTGGAGCTCCCCTATGCGCTCGCGGGATTCCCGGTGAATTACGCGACCGGGGCTGCGGAGCCGGAGCCGGAGGAGGAGTTGAGTCGCCTGCTCAAGCTCTCGGCCGAAGTCCTTCCCCAGCTTGTCCTCCAAACGGTAAAGGTGGTGGAAGAGAAAGATCTGACTTTCGACCACGGGTACGTTTACCGGATGGAGGGAGGTATAGGCCGACGCGAAGCCTGAGGTTCAGCGATCAGGCGGGGGATCGAAACACGGGGAGGCTATCGACGAGGACGAATCCGAATCTGGCCGCCAGTCCGAGCGACGGCGCATTGGTCTCCTCGGCCCCCCAGACCGGTTGCTTGCCTCGTAGGCGCATATGCTTGATCATGTAACTGCCACACCGGGCGGCGTGTCCTAGATTCCTGGGCTCCACCAGCGTGTTAGACCTCAGCGCTGGCCCGTCGCCAATAATCATACTTTAAAACGTTTTAATCAAGGTACTCCAGGGAATAATAGATAGTGC
>DATHAB010000098.1:0-17782 GCA_035296885.1 Rubrobacteraceae bacterium | reverse complement strand
GCGTCCTCCTCGTCCCCCAAGGGACCGCGCCTGCGACGGTCCTCGGGTCTGTCCTGAGGCCTGTCTTCCATTTTCCCCCTCTCTTCCTTTCTTCGGTGGTGAATCGGCCGATCTTCACCTAATTCTACCCCGCTTGCCCCCGCGGCTCACCTATCATGCTTTGGCAACCATATTTTCGGCGTCTGTTTTATACAAAGGGCCGAAAATATGAGTTTTTTCGGAGGGCTGGCTTGTACGCCGGGCCGTATCCAAGCAACATCGGCGTCCATATCATAGCCTATGTGCCGCGACAAAGTATCCGCGGATATGGATGGCATCCCAGTAAGAAGAGAGAGAAACAGGAGGTACGTTTGGAAACGGCGAGCAAGCAAGACGTCTTAGAACAGGCAAAAAACAACGACGTTAAGTTCATCCGGCTCTGGTTTACGGATATCTTGGGGACGCTGAAGAGCTTCTCGATCACGGTGGGCGAGCTCGAGGACGCGCTAGACGGCGGAATGGGGTTCGACGGGTCCTCGATCACGGGCTACCAGGACATCGAGGAGTCGGACATGATCGCCTTGCCCGACCCTTCGACCTTTAAGGTCTTCCCCTGGAGCCCTGAGGAGAACCGCACGGCCCGGATGTTCTGCGACGTCATGACCCCGGAGGGCGATCCCTACGTCGGTGACCCGCGCCACGTTTTGAGGCTGGCGCTGGAGCGGGCCAACGAGATGGGCTTCGACAACTTCTTCTGCGGTCCGGAGCTTGAGTTCTTCTACTTCAAAAACGACTCGTCCCCGGAGCCGCTCGACTACGGTGGGTACTTCGACCTGACCACACTGGATGCGGCGACATCTTTAAGGCGCGAGACGGTTCTGGCTTTGGAGACCTTTGGCATCGACGTCGAGTACTCCCACCACGAGGTCGGCATCTCCCAGCATGAGATCGACCTTAGGTTCGACAGCGCTTTAGATATGGCCGACAAGGTCATGACCTACAAGAACGTCGTCAAGGAGATTGCGACCCGCCACGGGGTCTACGCCACCTTTATGCCCAAGCCGATTCGCGACCAGAACGGTTCAGGGATGCACACCCACCAGAGCCTCTTCTCCGGCGACAGCAACGCCTTCTTCGACGCGGAAGACGAGTTCTACCTCTCAGACACGGCCAGGTCGTTTATCGCGGGTCAGCTAAGGCACGCGCGCGAGATCAGCCTCGTCTTCGCCCAGAGCATAAACTCGTACAAGCGGCTGGTCCCCGGCTACGAGGCCCCGGTCTACATAGCGTGGAGCCGTCGCAACCGCTCGGCGTTGGTACGCGTCCCGCTCTACCACCCGGGCAAGGAGAAGGCGACGCGCATGGAGCTACGGTGTCCGGACCCCGCGGCTAACATCTACCTGTGCTTTGCGGCGCTCTTGCATGCCGGCCTCGAGGGTATCGAGAAGGGCTACGAGCTCCCCGAGCCGATGGAGCGCAACCTCTACCACCTCTCCCACGACGAGCGGGAGAAGATGGGTATAAAAAGCCTCCCCGCCGACCTCGGCGAGGCGATCCGGGAAGCCGAAGACTCCGAGCTTTTGCAAAAGGCTTTGGGCGAGCACGTCTTCCACCGCCTGTTGAACGTCAAGCGCGAGGAGTGGGAGGACTACCGAGTGCAGGTCACGCCGTACGAGCTCCAGAAGTACCTGCCAATTTTGTAGCAGTTAGCTTTCAGCTATCGCCTGTGGGCTTTTGGGGTGCAGACTATAATCCGCGCCCCATTTTGTGCTTATAGGAACTCCTAAGACGCTTTTGCTTTGGGTGGCTGACCAGTGGAGTAAAACGGCATAGCCTAACTATAATCAGGGACTGCATAATCTGCTTTCCCAGTGCAACACCGAGGTCTTTGAGGAGTTACTCAAGGACCAGAACGCCCTTTCGGTTCTCGGATGTCTTGGGCATCCCGACTCAAGCTCTCAAAACGCGAACGGCCCCCAATCCCTTCTATCGCCCACATCTAGCTTTCCGGCCCCGGTACATCTCGTGCAGGCTAGGGATGCTGCCGTTCGCAGAGACCTGCAAAGAGAAAGTAAGGTATCTACAAGCACTCAAACCTCTCGTGTCTCCCCCTTGGTTGGTGTAGACCGATAAACGGGTCGGAAAGAGCAACGTTCCGAAGATTGTAGATCCCTTTAGCCTATAATCTACCCGGTCAGGCAACGACTAGTTAGAGAGGAGGAAGCGGGTTTGGTTCGGATCGGCACAAGTGGCGGCGCGCTAACAGAGGTGTCGTCCGGGTTGCTTGTGGTCGGCCTCTACAAAGACGAAGAGGCCCCGCAAGAGCTGCTCGAAACCACAGAGAAAGTCCTCCAGAACGGAGACTTCTCCGGCAAGGAGGGTGAGACAACCCTTATCTACGCTCCCGAAGGTCTGACTACACCCCGCTTGCTGCTCATCGGCTTGGGCGAACGTGCCTCTTTCGTCCTCGAGAAGCTCCGGCGCGTCTCCGCGACCGCAGCTAGACGCGCCCGTTGCCTCAAGCTCGACGAGGCTGCTTTCGTCCTGCCAGTGCCCGAAGGCTCGGAGATGCGCAGAGCCGCAGAGGTTGCTGCCGAGGGCGCTGCTTTGGGCCTTTACCGCTTCGACCGCTACAAGACTAGCGACGATACCCACCAGCTCGAAACTTTCACCCTTGTCTCGGACGAGAGCGCCATCGAAGAAGTCGAGATGGGCGCCGGAACGGGCGTAAAGCTCGCGACAGCGGCCCTTCTCGCCAGAGATCTGGCCAACGAACCCTCGAACTCAGCGACACCCGAGTACCTGGCCGAGAAGGCCTGCGATATAGCCGAGCAGTATAACATGGAGGTGACCGTTCTCGACCGGGCCGGGATCGAGGCCGAAGGCCTATATGGGCTTGCGGCGGTCGGCCGGTCAGCGACGAACGAGCCGCGGTTTATAATGTTGGAGCACCGTAAAGGAGGAGACGAGGCCCCTATCGTCCTCGTCGGCAAGGCCGTGACTTTTGATTCGGGGGGTATCTCCATAAAGCCCGCCGCCAGCATGGGCGACATGAAGTACGACATGAGCGGGGGGGCAGCGGTGTTAGGCGTGATGGAGGCCGTGGGGTCCCTGGAGCTGCCCTTAAACCTCATCGCCCTTGTCCCCGCTACCGAAAATCTGCCCGGGGGCGACGCCTTCAAGCCCGGAGACGTGCTAAAGCTCCACTCCGGCAAGACCGTAGAGATCATCACTACCGACGCGGAAGGTCGCCTGATCCTGGCCGACGCCCTCTCCTACGCTAGGCGCTACGAGCCCGCTGCCATCGTAGACTGCGCTACCCTGACTGGCGCCTGCCACGTGGCTTTAGGAGATTACGCCTCAGGCCTAATGGGTAACGACGAGAACCTCATCGCCGAGGTTCGGGCCGCGGGCCAAGCCTCGGGGGAACGAGCCTGGCCTCTCCCGCTCTTCGCTGAGTATACAGAGCAGATAAAGGGCGATACCGCCGACATCAAGAACTCCGGCGGCCGGTACGGCGGCGCTTTGACCGCCGGCGCCTTTCTTAAGGAGTTCGTCGACTACCCCTGGGCGCACCTGGACATCGCCGGCACCGCCTACAATGGTAAGCCCAGGAATGCTTACACCCCGAAGGGGGCCTCCGGGACACCAGCACGCCTGCTCGTCGAGTTTCTAAGGGCCCGGGTAAGAGAACGGGAGGTAGCGCAATGATCGTGGAGAGGCTCGTTGTTGGCAGGTTTCAGGAGAACTGCTACATAATCGGCGACGAAGAATCGGGTATGGGAGCCCTGATAGATCCGGGCGACGATGCGGTACGCATCGTATTCGCAGTAGAGCAAACCGGGCTGGTGATCTCCCGGATACTGGTTACCCACGCCCACGTGGACCATATGCGCGCCGTCGCTCCTCTGGTAGATGAATACAGCTGCCCGGTCCTCATGCATAGTGAGGCTGCGGAGACGCTAAAGACGCTGCCGCGCCAGGCGATCATGATGGGCGTAAGGCTCAACAAGGTACCCAAAGTGGACGTATACATTGAGGATGACGGGGTATTGGAGATCGGTACCTTGCGGCTCCGTGCGCTGTACACCCCCGGCCACGCTCCGGGACACCTTGCCTTCTACGTGGAAGATGAGGGCCTCATCTTCTCGGGAGACACGCTCTTCGCGGGGAGCATAGGCAGGACGGACCTGCCAGGCGGGAACATGGACCTACTCATGCAAAGCATCTTCGAGAGACTCTTGACCCTCCCAGACGATACAAGGGTCCTCTCAGGCCACGGCCCCGAGACGACCATCGCTCGGGAGCAGATGACCAACCCGTTTCTGGTAGGAGGGTCCCTTTGAGCGAGAGCGTAGAGAAACATCGGGAGGCGTCGCCGGAGAAGATAAGTATCGCCGTCCTCACCATAAGCGACACCCGCACCCCTGAGACCGACACCGGCGGAAACGTCATCGTGGAGCTTATGCAAGAATCCGGCCACCACGTACACCACCGTGAGATCGTCAGGGACGAGCCACCCCAGATAAAGAAGGTCCTCGAAGGTCTCATCACTGATCCACGCGTGGACGCCGTTATTACGACCGGCGGGACGGGGATCTCGGGCAGAGACACCACCTACGAGGTGGTGAGTCGTTTAATCGACAGAAGGCTCGACGGGTTCGGCGAGCTCTTCCGGATGCTCTCCTACGAAGAGATAGGCGCCGCCGCTATGTTGAGCCGCGCGGTCGCGGGCGCGGTTCCGACCGACGCTAGCTCGAAATTTATAGCCTGCCTACCAGGCTCGACCAACGCTGTGCGCCTCGCGATTGAGAAACTTCTTTTGCCGGAGATCTCGCACGTCGTCTTCGAGCTTCGCAAACACGAAGGGGAGGCCCGTTAGATGCAGCGCGAACCCCTCTCCCCCGAACTCGATGCCTTATGGCGCAGGCTCTGGGAGGAGTGGCAGGCCAGCGACGAAGAAGACGTCGTCCTCGACGCCGCAAAGCTCGACGAGATAGAGGCTAATATACCCGAGCTCAAGGGCCGCCTAAAGACCGCCCTGGCCTACCTTCAGCGTGCCTACTACATCCAGTACCGCTCCGGCGTCGGCGAAGATGGCATAGAGCCTATCCTCTACGACGTCTACGAACCCAGGTAGCAGATCGGTCACCGAAAAAAGTAGCGGGCGCTCGGCGGCTCGTCCTCGGCGACAAACCGTCGATCTCGTTAGCCGGTTTCGACTATCTTCGGTCTGAGCCCAAAGAAAAAGGAGCACCTTGCTGGAGCTCCCCTTCCGTTGCCGTTGTTTTGCGAGATCGACTTAAGCGACCCGCTCGGCCTGAACTATCAAGCGGCCTGATTCAGGTCCTGAGCTCATTAGGCTGGGGCCTATGGTCCACCAGTCATCGAGGGTCTCGGTGCAGACCTGCAGCGTCACCATGTCCTTGCCGGTCGGGGCCGCCACCCAAAGGTCGTAGGGCGTAACGGCAAAGACGTTGCTGACCCGGTATGTGTACACCTGACCGATGGAATCCTGAAGGGTGATCTCGTCCCCCGCCGACATGGCGGGTAAGCTGTAGAAGATGCGGTCGCTGCCGGTTCCCGGGAAGCCGACGCGGTGGCCCGCCAGGTAGGTGTTGGATCCCGGCTGCCAGGGGAACCCCGTACCGTCCAGGTGCTGCACGCCTAACTCCAGCCCTGCCTCGCCACCGGCCACTATAGCGCCGGATATACCCAGCTTTGGGACGCTCAGGGTCATCGCAGAATTGGGCGGCGTCGTAGTAGGCGTGGACCTATCCTCGTCAATTGCTTCCTCCCCCACGACGGCTTCTACCTCGTCGGCCGCTTCCGCCTCATCGGTCGCTTCCTCCTCGGTTGACGACTCTTCGGAGACGGCCTCTGGAGCCCCAGAGACGGTTGGATCCTCGACCCGCTCCACAACGCCGGCTTCGTCCGTCTGCGATGTAATGCCCAGGCCGAAAAGGATTAAAGCTGCAAGGGCGAGAACCACCAACCCAATAAACACCAAAAGCCCCGTACGCCAACGACGCTTCTTGATCGTTTGCCTACGAAGTCGCCGTTCCCCGTACCGCTTCTTCTCCATGAGTGCCATGAGAAGCATTGTACCAGCACAGCCTCGACGAGGGGAGCCTTTTACTAAGAGTTTTTTAAGAATTGTGAAAGCGGTTCGGTGAAAATTTGCGCACAGGCCTCATCTTCCGAGACGTTACTATTAGCGACGTGAGACTTCTCGAGGAACACCGGTCAAACGTGCGGGCGTGCTCGCGCCGCTTCTCTTCGGGGGGTAACGCACCGGTTGTAGATCTTTGCCAAGAACAGCAGAATTCTACTCGTGGCTCAGGCCCCGGGGGTAACGGAGGTTATACGACCTGGCTGCCGTTCACCGGGCCGGCATGGAGAGCCTTGCGGGCTGGTTCGAGAGGATTGGCCTTTCGCGAGGGGGGGTGTACCTCTCAGCTGTGTGCAGGTGCTTCCCAGGCAAGGCGAAGGGTGGCGGACCTGGTACCCTCGCGGGTCATGATCCGGAACTGCCGTCCGCACCTGTCGCGAGAGTTCGAGCTGCTCCAGCCAGAGCTCGTAGTCGCGGTCGGCGGGCTGGCGATAAAGGAACTTCTCAGGATAGCGCCTCTCTCGGAGGCTCTCGGCGGGACGTTCGAGCTCGATTGGGTAGTATATGTACCCCTGCCACACCCTTCGAAAGCCTCAACTTGGCTCAACAAAAAAGAGAACAAGGAGCGCTTGAACAAAGCATTCGCGATGCTGAAAGAGAAAATGTCCGTTCTGCGCACTAGAGAAGGGACGAGCAAAGAAGGGGAGCGTTGATCGCTTGAACAAGGGAACGGAAAAGAAGCCAGGTGCCGGGGAGATCACGCTCACCGCCAAGGGCTTATGGAAGACCTACGGCGACTTCGAGGCAGTCAAGGGTGTGGATTTCGAGGTATACCGGGGTGAATGCTTCGGGTTCTTGGGGCCCAACGGGGCTGGTAAGACCACGACGATGAAGATGATCTACGGCGCCGCCGTCCCTACAACCGGGGAGCTAAAGGTCGCGGGCCTCGACGCCCGCCGCGCCGAGCGGGATGTCAAACGCCGCATAGGCGTCGTCCCCCAAGAAAACAACCTCGACGAGGACCTAAAGGTTGAGGAGAACCTTCTCGTCTACGGCCGTTACTTCGATCTGCCCCGCAAGGTGGTACGACAACGGGCGGCGGAGCTTTTGGAGTTCATCCAGCTCTCGGAGAGAGCTGACGCCCGGGTTGAGCAGCTCTCGGGCGGGATGAAGCGTCGACTCCTCATCGCACGTGCCCTTGTCAATGATCCAGACCTCGTAGTTCTCGACGAGCCGACTACCGGGCTCGACCCACAGGCTCGGCACCTGGTATGGAACAAGCTGCGCCAGCTGGCGAGCGAGGGGAAAACCCTTATACTCACCACGCATTACATGGATGAAGCGGCGCAGCTGTGCGACCGGCTATGCATCATGGAGAGCGGACGCATCATCTCCGAAGGTACTCCGCGCGACCTGATCGAGAAACACGTTAGCCCCGAAGTCCTAGAGTTCCGAGCGAGCCCGGACATCCTAGGGCAGCTCGCCACAGTCGTCGAGGATGTTGCTGACGCGGTCGAGCGTATAGGTGAGGTACTCCTCGTGTATACCTCGGACTCGGACTCGGTAGCGCATAAGGCCAAGGAGTCCGGTATTTTGGTCGAGAACACCCTGTACAGACAGGCTACCCTAGAGGACGTTTTCCTAAAACTCACGGGTAGAAAGCTGGTTGACTGATGGGTACTGTAAGGATTCCCTCGCCGCGCGGGGCATTCCGAGTCTGGCAGCGCAACGCGACCGTTTTTCGCAAGTTCTGGAAGACCATCATGCTTCCTAACCTCTTCGAGCCCTTGCTGTACCTGGCGGCTCTGGGCTTGGGGCTAGGGGCGTTTATTCGGGAGGGCGGCATAAACGGGCTGACGTACACGCAGTATGTGGCGCCGGGGCTTCTAGCGAGCAACGCCATGTTCGCGGCCTCGTTCGAGAGCACGTTCAACACCTTCGTGCGGCTAAAGATCGAGCGAATCTACGACGCCATCGTGACCACGCCGGTCAACGCCGAGGACATCGTTGCCGGGGAGTACTTGTGGGCGGGAACGAGGGCGGCCCTGTACGGGACGGGGTTTTTGGCCGTAATCACGGCCCTGGGGTTCGCGTTCCCGTCGGAGGGGTTGCTAGTTTCCTCCCCTTGGGCGCTCCTTATCCCGCCGGTGTTACTCCTCGTCGGGATCATGTTCAGCGTAATGGGGACGTTGTTCACGAGCCTGATCCCGAGCATCGACCTCTACGCCTACTACTTCACCCTAGTGGTTACGCCCTTGTTCCTCTTCTCCGGCATCTTCTTCCCCGTTGAGGGCTTCCCGGCTCCGGTACCCCAAATCGCCTGGTTCACCCCCCTCTATCACGCGGTGAACGTCTGCCGAACTCTGGCCACCGGGCCTTCTTTAGGCGTGCTCGCAGACCTGGCCTGGATCTTTATCTTCACCGGCGCTTTAGCGCTCCTCCCGATCCACCTGATGCGGAAGCGGCTCATAAGTTGAGAGGCCGTTAGAGCGTTTGGTAAAAGACGGTAGGCCGCTCGAAGCTCTGCTACGATTGCCCCATGCTAGAGAGATCTTTTGTAGTGCGTCCTGCGGAGCACCGAGACGAGTCGGCGATCGCCGACCTCGTGGTCGAGGGGTTTTTAGACAAGTTTCGTCCGGTCTTCGGGCGCCAAATCGACCAATCAGTGAAGATCATGGAGAAGTGGGTGCGTCTGGAACACTCTTTGGGCGGCGTCTCTTCTTTAGTGGTCGAAGGTCCCGAGCCGATGGGGATCATAGCGAGCGTTGGCGTTCGTACCGGAGGCTCGGACGAGGCCGCCCTTACGCGAGGTCTTTGGAGAGTTCTGCGTAGACATCTGGGCTACGCGCGCGCCTTCTGGGCCGCGACCCTGCTCTCCTACCCCCGCTATGCCGCCACTTCCTATGAGGCTTACGTGGAACGTCTCGTCGTAGCCCACGAGCACCGCCACCAGGGCATGGCTCGGGCGCTGCTAGAGGAGGCAGAATCTTTGAGTAGTGAATTCGATAAAGAGACTGTGGGCCTCCACGTAAGTGGTGATAACCTCCCCGCTCTCAAACTTTACGAAGCCTACGGCTACAAGGAGATCTCCCGGCAGCGCTCACTGCTTACAAGCTACTTTCTCGGCATCGAAGACTGGCTGTACCTGCAAAAAGAGCTGTAGATTCGATCGCCCGGTCATAATCATTGGGAGCTCCGAGGGAAACGAATCTTGCCTCCTTGAGCAACCTCAGCTCCTTTATCTCGCTCTGCTGAGAGCAGATCATGTTATCAGCTATTCGCCGGAGTTCTGGATCTGGCCATTCTCCTGGACGGCCCTCATCATCTCTATCGCTTCTGATGGCAGGCATCTGTTGTGAAGGGAAAGCGCTCGTTAGAGTAATTCCTATCGCGGGAGATCGACATGGCCAGAGGTGTGCTGAGCCCGAGGAGCGTACGGAAAGGTTCATAACGGTCGTACCGTGCGCTAACTAGTGCCCAGGCTCGAAAGCACGATGATAAACGAGCAGCGCCCCCACCAGAAAGAGAGTCGGATCCTTCGAGTGCCTCTCGAACCTTTCGGGAAGAATACGTCCTGCAACGTCGTCAGAGGACTAGGAGCTTGACTCCTTCTCTGGGTCTTCGGGCCACTCAGTATCCTCACCAGGCTCCTCCCGAAACTGCCGGCCCGTCTCACGGGAACGGTCCTGGGTACGGTACTCCTCCAAGGACTCAGGCCACTCAAACAGATCCTTCGGCAACTCAGGCATGAGTCCGCCCACATCGCTACCACCATCACCGGCACGATCTACGTGATCCCGGGGACGCTCCTCGGGACTAGAACGCTCCTCGGTGGCGTCAGAGAGGGCCGGATCGGGGTCTCGTTCCGGGGCTCGCTCGGAAGGCGTTTCCGGAGCGTCGCGACGATATTCGGTCTCCTCAGAATCTCGGCTGGGCGGCAAGAGGCCACCGCTGTCCGGCCTACGAGTCAAGGCCGAAGGGTTGGCTTCAGAATCGCCGGGTTCGGTGCGTGAGAGAGAAGTTGAACCTTCCGATGTTTCCGCAGTGGTTATATCTTTATCCTTCCAACCTATCTCCTCCTCCTGGAGCTCGGAAGCCGCTTCAAGGTAGCGGTGATCTCCGGTAAGAAAGGCGAGGACTTGCGCACCAAACACGCCGGGGCGCTCGAGCATCGGCAGGTGTCCGCATTCGTCCAGGAGGACGATCTCGGCCGAGAGAGTTTGAGCCCAGTCTCCTGCAGACTGGGGGTCTACGATCTGGTCCTCCTCACCGGCGATGACGAGGACGGGAACCTTTATGATTCCGGCTTGGCGGGTGAGCCTGCCCCGCGCGGTCTCGCGGCGCATCATGTCAAGGGTCTTGCTCGCAGCCGCCGGGGTGGACTTGCCCGCGTCGTCTACGCCCTCTTCGTCAAGATCTTCAGGGTCAAAGACGAACGGGCGCATCCAGAGCCTACGCAGGGGCCTCAAAAAACGCCCTAAGGTGTAAAAAATGGGACCTAAGATGGGCAGGGTGGCGAGCCGGAGAAGAGTCGGCAAGTCTATCTGGCTCTCCTCGGCAGGTGTAGCGACGAGGATAATCCGGCCCACTACATCCTGGTGATCGGCGGCGAGCTTCACGGCCATCGCCCCTCCGATATCATGGCCTACCACGGCGGCCCGCGCGAGGCCGAAGTGGGCGCAGAAGGCGTAAAGGAGGCGGCTGCCGTAGCGGACGCCGTAGCCCGAGGCGGGCTTGTCGGACTCGCCGAACCCCTTGAGGTCGAGGGTATAGACAGTGAAGCGCTCCGCGAGACGGCTCGCGAGCCGCTCCCATACTCTGGAGGAAGAGAGCCAGCCATGCACGAGCACGACCGGCGGCCCCCCGCCTATCACGCGGTAGCGTACCCAGCTCCCCTCAAGCTCCAGATACTCGGTGTCGCGAGCACTCCCCACCTCGTGAGTCATCCGCCCCAGCACCACAGAGGCCAAGACAAACACGGCGATGAGCAACAGGATCGCGATGAGAACGCCGCTCATAGGTGAAATGATAACCCAACCCGCTCACCCAGGCATCTGGAGCCATACGAAAGGTGCTCCCCGATCATATCTTCAGGCTTATCGGAGAAGAAAGTACGTACAAGATCTTCTCCTAAGAGGAAGAGCGAGAGACCGACGCCGTCTCTTCACGATCGCTCTCTCGTTGGTCCTCTCTTTCGGGCAACTCAGCGGCTCTAGGCGAAGGGGTGCCCAGAGGTTTGACGTAGAGCTCGTCGAGTAGAACAGTGGCGACGGCCGCGGTAGGTACGGCCAGGATAACGCCCGCGAGCCCCAGAAGGTCTCCCATAGCGAGGACGGCCAGGATGACCATGACCGGGTGGAGCTGTACGCTCCTTGCCATAACCATCGGCGAGATGAGGTGCGCCTCTATCTGATGGATCGCTATGTAGATAACGACAACGACGAGGGCCTTCGTCGGGGAATCGGCGAAGGCTACCAAGGTCGGGGGCACGGCGGCCAAGATCGGGCCGAAAAACGGCACTATCTCCAAAAACCCAGTAAGGACAGCGAAGGTGAAGGCGTACTCGACGTCTAAAGCCAAGAGGCCTATCCAGGTGAGGAGGAATATCAGGATCATCGCTGCTATCTGGCCGAGGATCCAACCCGAAACTCTCTCCCTTATGAGCATGAGGATCTCCTCGACCCGCCCTCTTCTCTCAAGCGGGAAGAGTGCCAGGACCCCATTTACGAGCGGGCGGGGATTAGAGACCATGTATAGTGCCATTACCACAGCACCTATGGCTTGCAAAAGAAGTCCCGCCCCGCGAGTGGTTATACTCCAGAGTTCCCCAAGCCTTTGTATGACCTCCTGGATAAGGGAGGTAAGGTCGAAGCTCGTCGCCCCGCCCCCGAAACCGCTCCCCAGGACCGGATAACTCTCGCCTAAGTTCTGAACGTACTCCTGGATTCTACGGGCCACACCGGGAGCCCCTTCCAAGAAGTCACTACCCTGCTCTAGAAGGACCGGCAAAACTATATAGCCCAAGAGCCCGAACCCCACAAGCACCCCGCCCAAGACCACCAAGAGCGCCAAAAACCGCGGAAACTTCAAGCGGACGAGCAGATTCACCGCCGGGTCCAGGATCAGCGCCATGAGGAGCGCCAACGCTAGAACCTCCAAAACGCCGACGAGCTCGTAGAATAGGAGACCCCCGACCGCAAGAAGCGCGAGAACGAGCGCGAACCGCGCCGGCTGAAGAAGGCTTACGCTCAACGAGGTTGCTTACTCCTTACAAGGCGAGTTTCTAAGAGCCCCAGCGGCTACTCACGATCCGCCGGATGACGACAGAGGCTATGATCGTCGAAACGACGGAGAAAGACGCTTTGAGGAGCGCCTCCTTCACGTCGTCTTGGATCCCCCGCTCTTCGGGTATGTCGATAAACTTGTCGGCCAGTCGGCTCGACAAGACGCCGGCAAGCCCGGTCGACAGGAGCATGATCGCCTTACGCTGCATATCGTCGTTCACGTCCGCGTCCTTCCTTGGTCTCGTTCGCACAACCGTCGCATTACGCGCCCCGGTTTCTCGTAAGCATGATTCTTCATGGGAGGATTCTACCGCTAAACAGACGCGGTAACCGAAAAAAGGTGGGGCAGCTTTCTAGCCAAGCTCCCGGTCGCGCGCGGCGCTCATGCGGTAGAGTGTGCCTAGCTGGGCGCGCAAGACGTAGCGGCCGGAGAAATCAGCGTAGCAGTCCACGCAGTAGAGGACCTCATCGGGGCGCCCCGGGTGCAGGTCATACTCTATCATGAAGTCCAAGAGCTCCCGGAAGCCTTCACCAACTTGATCAACGAACTCCGAAAAAGAGATCTGGCCCGAGATCAAACGCTCGCAGGCCTCGGCAACCTCAAGCTTCCCCAGCCTCCGGCTGGTGTGCCTCACTATGAGTCCCGGGATGATCTCCTCGACACCCAACTCCTCCTTTGACACTACGGCCCCTTTCTAGCCCTGTGAGACGAGTCGCTCCCTATAAGTCCCCTAATTGTTCATAAGTCCGGCAACCCCTAAGCCGGCTCACAAGTAGAGTTTACGCAGCTTTACTTGTTTTGTAAAGCATCTCCCACTTCTATGCGTAGCTGAAGAATACACTCTTTTACAAAGAGCGGTGAGAAGGGCAAGCCAGCGTGAGACAGCAGACCACGAAAAACGATCAAGAAGATAGTAATACGTCTCCCACCAGCGCCCGGGTGGTGGTCGTGGGGGCAGGGTTCGCTGGAGGTTCTTTCGTGCATAACTTGCCACCTACGCTGAAGAAACCGGGCGAGACGCTCCTCGTAGACTGCAGAGAAGAGTACGCGTTCGTGCCCCTGATCCACGAGGTCGCCACAGGACGAGTTCACCCGGATAGCATCCGCTCCCCGATAGCACCTGAGGGCGAAGTCTCCTACGGTTTCTTGAAGGCCGAGGCGACCGGCGTGAACCTCGAAGAGAAGACACTCCTCACCTCATCTGGACCCGTATGGTACCGCTATCTCGTTCTCGCGCCCGGCAGCGTCACCGTCCCTCCTCCAGAAGGTCTCTCTAAATATTTCCAAACTTTCTGGACCTTCAATGATGCGCTGCGGCTGCGCTGCTCGCTGAATAAGACCTGGCAAGCGGCCTTGCGACAAGAGAACCTGACTTTAGGTGGGCTCACGGTGATCGTAGCGGGCGGTGGAGCGACGGGGGTCGAGCTGGCCAGCGAGATCACCGTCCTCTTTGATTACCTTAAGAGACGCACCGCCCGGACTCTGGCCGAGAAACCTCGGGTCGTGCTACTAGAAGCGACGGACCGGCTCATGAGCTGGCTGGACCCGTACTTTCACGAGGTGGCGCTCGAAGAGCTCTCGCGCATTGGGGCCGAGGTCCGGCTAAACGCACCAGTTACGGCGGCGAACGAGGAGGGTGTAGAGGCTGGTGGCGAGTGGTTGCCTGCGGCGACCCGCGTTTGGTCCGCAGGTGGCCGGGCGAACCCGCTTGTGAGGAATCTGCCCGGGAACCACGACCCGTTGGGAAGGGTCCGGGTGGGCGACGACCTGACGCTCCCTGACTACCCGGAGGTCTACGTCCTCGGGGACGGCGGCGTCTACGAAGACCCACACCTCGGCCCTTTGCCCCCCACCGCGTCCGTCGCGGTGCAGCAAGGCCCATATGCCGCCCGCGATCTTGGTCTGAGGGTCCGGAACATACCGGAGGAGAAACGCCGTCCCTTCGACTTCTTCAATAGGGGCTACGTGGTGAGCCTTGGACCGAAAAGCGCCGTAGCGAACCCTCTCAGGGTCAAGCTCAAAGGCCGCGTCGCCCAGGCGCTCTACCGGAGCATCTTCCTGTACTACATGAAGAGCCGCGGGCGCCTCTTTACAGGGGCGGATTGGACGTTGGATCGAACTCTCGGGCGCGTAGGGTTCGATCTTGGCTATCGGCAATCAGCGGTCAACAACCAGCAGGACAGCCCATAGCGCCTTAGGTTTGAGCCAATGTCTGTTGGGTTAGGTGCTGCTCGACTATATGAGGAACGTCGTCGAGGGTTACCTGAGTATACCAAATATCGTCTGGGAAGACGAATACGACCGGGCCTTCATCGTGGCGGCGGGCGCAGACGTTTCGGAGTACAGCCGATGGCGAAAGCCCGAGTTTGATCACAGCATCGCGAAAAGCTTCGAAGAGCTCGCCGCCCCCCTTAGCTCCGCACCGCCCTTCCCCCAGAGTAGTGCAGACGAAGATTTGTCGAAAACCGCTCACGCCGATATTCTAAGCTGCGCCTAGCTATTGTCCAAAGCTGGCAGGCTAAAGCGCTGACAAGCTGTCCAGCTAAAACGACATCGGTGTCGAGATCCCGATCTCCTGTTCGCTGCCCGTACGGCGCGCCACGCCACTCTTTTTAGCTGCCTGCGCGACCGTCTCGGCGACGGCGGGGGCGACACGCTCGTCGAAGACGCTCGGGACTACATAGTCTTCGGAGAGGGTCTCTTCGGAGATTACGCCAGCGATAGCTTGGGCGGCGGCGAGCTTCATCTCCTCGCTGATCTCGTTGGCCCGGACGTCCAGAGCACCCCGGAAGATGCCTGGGAAGCAGAGGACGTTGTTTATCTGGTTCGGGTAGTCGCTGCGACCCGTCGCCATGATCCGGGCCTTGTCCACAGCGAGCTCCGGCATGATCTCCGGCTCGGGGTTCGCCATGGCGAAGATTATGGAATCTTCTGCCATAGAGTCGAGGTGATCGGCGCTGAGGACCTTAGAGACGGAGAGCCCCAGGAAGAGATCCGCGCCCCTCACAGCCTCAGCGAGGCCCCCGACCCTCCCTTCCGGGTTGGTGTATGCAGCGAACAGGCGCTTGGAGGCGTTTAAGTCCTCACGGCCCTCATGGACTATGCCCCTTGAGTCGCAGCCGATAATGTTCTTTACCCCTGCGGCGAGCAAGATCTTGGCGCACGCCACCCCTGCGGCCCCGATCCCGTTAACCACGACCTTCAGGTGCTCCATCTTTTTTCTGACGATCTTGAGCGAGTTGATCAAGGCCGCCAGGACCACGACCGACGTACCGTGCTGGTCGTCGTGGAACACAGGAATGTCGAGCTCCTCTTTGAGGCGCTCCTCGATCTCGAAGCATCGCGGCGCCGAGATGTCCTCGAGGTTTATCCCACCAAACGCCGGAGCCATACGCTTGACGGTCTTCACGATCGCGTCTGTATCCTTGGTGTCGAGGCATATGGGGAAAGCGTCTACTCCGGCAAACTCCTTGAAGAGCATGGCCTTGCCCTCCATCACCGGCATCGCCGCCTTGGGACCTATGTCTCCAAGGCCCAAAACGGCCGTTCCGTCCGAGACGACCGCGACTGTGTTGCGTTTGATCGTAAGGTTGAAGGCCCTTTCTGGCTCCTCAGCTATAGCGCGGCAGATCCGCGCTACGCCTGGGGTATAGGCCATCGAGAGGTCGTCGCGGGTGCGAATGGGCATCTTGGACCTCACCTCGATCTTGCCCCCGAGGTGCATCAAGAAGGTGCGGTCTGAGATGTTGGCCACGTGCGTCTCCGGCAGTGCCTCTACAGCCTCGACGATCCGGCGCCCGTGCTTGGAGTTGCGGGCGTTTACCGTGAGGTCTCGGACGCTGCGAGCGTCCTGCATTCGGACTATGTCCACCGCCCCGACCGCACCCCCCACCTCGCCAATAGCCGTCAGGATAGCGCCCAAAGATCCCGCCCGGTGCGGGAACTCCACCCGCAGGGTCATGCTATAGCTCGCGTTAGGTGCCGCTTCCATAACCATAAGCCCTTTACCCTAAGTGCCCTTTTTCCAGTAAGCGACACGTATTCTATTTCAGCATCCAAAACCTTGAAAGGGGACATCGCTCGCGCCCAAAGAACCTTCGAAAGAATTTTCAACCCGATGCTTAAACAGGAAGGTACTCGGGGCTTTCGGGTAGGTCTTCGCCGGGGAGGGCGTTGTGGCGGGCGAGGAACCAGCGCCTTAAAGGCGTTCCGACGCCGGCTTCTTCGGCGGCTTTAAGGAGGCCCGCGCGCAGCTCGCCCAGCAGTACCGGACGTTCTCCGTAGGGGATCATCTCTAGCTCGGCAGCTACAGCAGTGTCCACGAACTCGCCCCACTGCCTTGACGCCGCGCTCTCGGGAGCTGGGGGCGAGGCAAAAGCGGCTTTGATCTCGTCGGCGAGGGTGACGCCCTCCAAGAACTCCTCTCGCCACTCGTTCTTTTCGCCGGGACTGGCTGAGAGGCAACGGCGGGCGGCGAAGATGAGGAGCCTACTCCCTACGGTGCGCTTCGCGTAAGAAGCAGCGACCGCCTCCCAGTCGACAAAAGATGCACCATAGAGCCCTTCAAGATCCACGCTGGCTTTATACCACTCGTGACGGCAAGGTCGCGGCAGTTATAGCTTGAGGCTCTATCCGGAACTTACCCTATACCCCCGGTTGAGGGGGACGAACTCGCGCCGGTCGAAGCGTGGGAAACCCAAGATCGGGTCCCCAGCGGTAGCCTCAGCTACGTAGAGGGACCAGCTGTCCCTGGGCAGGGTTAAGCCGGTAGGCTTTTCGACATCAACGTTTAGAAGTACAAAACAACCTGAGCTGCAGTTCCGCGCTCTGCTGACCGGGGAAGACACCAACTTGGAGTTTACGAGGGTCTACACCGTCGAGCTGATACTCGACATTCAAAGTCTTCTCCGAGATAGTGCTGCCACTAATTGTCAGTAGAGGCTATAACTGTAGTTAGATCGACATCTATATCCAGCTTTGCGCAACTATATCCACCGTCATTACATATGCGTAGCAAGGGTACGCGTAGAGTGTTTTTCAAGGGGTTCTACTGGCTCTATTTGATCGGTTTATATAAGATCGTGAATATGGGTTTCCGAGAATTTCCCTTCTCGGCAGCCGAGTGAATAGAGGCGCCGGGGCGCCCTCTAACGCTTACTAGGTGCAAGCTCTCTCTGCTATAGATCTTATTGAGAATGTGTAGAGGCTAAGAACTTCGTTTATGCCGGGCGCTGTAGCAGGCGGGTCGCTTGCTCGAGTCTTCTATTACCTGGGTTTGCCCCGTCTCCACGGACTGTGCTTGCCTTTAAGCCACGGCACCTCCTCTCAGTCTAACCTCCTCGTAATCTGAAGGGCTGAGGTGCCCGAGCGCGGAGTGTCTACGTCTGGTGTTGTAGAAACCCTCGA
>DATHAB010000097.1:0-3922 GCA_035296885.1 Rubrobacteraceae bacterium | reverse complement strand
TGTCGACTGAGCCCGTGAAGAGCACCAGGTCCACGTCCTCGTGTGCGACAAGCGGCCACCCGGCGCGGGCGTCGCCCAGAAGAAGGTTTAATACCCCGTCGGGCAGCTCGAACATCTCGACGAGCCGAACCGCTGAGAGGGGTGTCTTCTCGGATGGCTTGTAGACGACAGTGTTGCCGGTGACGAGCGCCGCGCCGAGATAGCCACAGGCGATGGCTAGCGGGTCGTTCCATGGCACGACGGCCGCCGCAACACCGTAGGGTTCGTAGACCATCGTATCTGAGGCCATGTAGTTGCCCTGCAGGCTCTTGCCCCGGTGCAAAGGACCGAGCTCGGCGTACTGCTCGAGCGTGCCTATTCCAGCCTCGCCTCCGCCCAAGGCGTCGTCGAAGGGCTTGCCGTTCTCTAGGGTGACAAGCTCGGCTAGCTCACGCGCGTGTTCCTTCATCCTGCGTGCGGCAGCGTTTACGAACTCCGCCCGCTCGGCGGCGGGGAGACGCGACCAACCCGTCTTCGCCTCTCGAGCCGCCTTTACCGCCTCCGAAGCGTCGGCGGGGGTGCCAGCGGGGATAGAGCCGATCTGTTCGCCCGTCGCCGGGTTGAGAACCTCGATTTCCTCCTCGCCTGTCGAGGCTACCTTCGTGTTACCGATGATATGCGGGGTCGTCTCGCTTGTTCTCATTGTCAAGCTCCTTCCAGTCTGCTGAAAGCTGGTAGCTTACAGCTAAAAGCTAAGGATAAGATGTCTCCGTCATTGGAGTGACGATTAGCTCGTGGATCACGGAGTCCAGGGGCTGAGAGAGCATGAACAGGATGCTTCTCGCCACGGTCTCAGGAGGTTGAAGGTTCTCGGGGGGCGGCGGAGGATCTAAAGCCTTGAAGAAGTTGGTCCGCATCCCTCCCGGCACGACCGCCATCGCCCGTACTCCATACCGCCGGCCCTCCGCGTGCAAGACTTGCGTCAATCCTAAAAGGCCGTGCTTTGAGGAGGCGTAGGCGGCAGCGTTCTCCCAACCCTTTTTTGCGGCGGTGGAGGCGACGTTCAGTATCTGGCCGCTCCCACGCTCCATCATATGCGGCATGACTAATTTGGCGAGCAGCCACGGTGCCCTCAAGTTCACGTTCACCACGTTATCCCACTCTTGAAGTGTGAGCTCCGAAGCCGACCGGATAAAATCCAACCCCGCCGCGTTTACGAGGATGTCTATCTTGCCTTCTGTCTCAAGCACGTCCGCTACGCCGCCCTCGATGGAGCCGGAGTCCGCGAGGTCCATGTACAGCGGCCGTCCGCCGAAAGCAGTGGCGATTTCGCCGGCCGCCTCTTTGTTTATGTCGGCGAGGATTGGCTGCGCGCCATGCTCGGCGAGGAGGCGTGCGGTGGCCGCCCCGAGACCGCTCCCAGCCCCGGCGACGAGGGCCACCTGGCCCGATAGGTCGAACGTCGTTGTGTTCTCCGGCATAAAAGTGCTGCTCCTTCTACGTGGGATCTTGTATGTCAGGCTATCTTGGAGACTCCTGGCGTTCGGGCTGTGACTTCCGAGAAGGCGGTGGCGGCCAAAGCAGCGACGCGCTCCCAGGTGTAATGCTTCTGGACCCTGCGCCGGGCGGCGCGGCCCATGCGGTTGCGCAAATCCTTGTCGGAGAGCAGGCGCAGAAGACGGCTTGCGAGGGCCTCTGCGCTCTTCGGCGGGACGAGGTAGCCACTCTTACCATCGGCCACGCTCGTCTTTATGCCGCCGACCCGCGAGCCGATGACCGGGGTCGCGCAAGCCATCGCTTCGAGCGGCGTCATCCCGAACGGCTCATAATGGGGAACGGTCACGGAGACATCAGCGGCGCCGTAGTAGAGGTAAAGCTCCTTCTGAGGCCGGCTCCCGGCGAAGGTTACCCTCTCCTCGATTCCGAGCTTGCGGGCGAGGGTCGAGAGCCTCTCGGCCTCGGGAGACTCTCCGGTTACGGGCTCCCCGCCCACGACCACGAGCCGCGCGTCGAGCCCTCTAGACAAGAGGGCGAAGGCTTCAACAAGAGTATCTACGCCCTTGCGCGGCACGAGTCGGCCGACGTAGACGACTGTTAGCACCTCTTCGGGGAGACCAAGCTGTTTGCGAGCCTCTCTCTTCTTTGCCGGCCGGAATTTCTCTGTGTCCACCCCGCACGGTACGAGCGCGAGCTGGGTAGGATCTGCCTCGTAGAGGATGGTGAGTTCCTCTACCTCAGCCGGGCAGGTCGCCAGTACACGATCGGTCTCCTCCAATATCCTGAACTCGGTAGCCTGCCGCTCGGGCGGGGAGGTATCGACAGTACCCTGCTCGCGTTTCTTAATCTCCCCCAACGCGTGAAAGGTTTGGGCGAACGGGAGCCCGAGATCCCTCTTGGCCTCGCAAGCTACCCAACCGCTCATCCAGAAGTTGGCGTGCACTAGATCGTACGCTGCGGGTTCTTCCTTCGCGAACCGGTAAAAAGCGTCTCTAAACTCTGGCATGAGCGGGAACAGGTCGTCTTTCGGCACGTTCTCTGCCGGCCCAGCGGAGAGGTTGACTACCCGCACCTTCTCGTCGAAGTGAACTACCTCGGGGAGAAACTCGCTGTCCCGACGGGTGAAGACGTCGACTTGGTGGCCGATCGTCCCGAGCCGCCGGGCTAGCTCGGCGACGTAGACGTTCTGACCACCGGAGTCTTCGCCGCCCAAAGCGGCCAAGGGGCTCGCGTGTTCGCTGATCATCGCGAGACGCAAGGCATCACCTCCCTGAGCATCAATGCCTCCTCGAACGCGGCCTCCCAGTCGGCCACGAACCGCTCTAAGTTGAATCTTTCGCGGACCGTGTGCTGGCCTGCCTTCCCTATGAGGCGTGCTTCTTCGGGGTTGGCGAGGAGTTCTCGCATCCGCTGAACGAGATGCGCGACGTTGGTGCTTATAAAGCCGTTCTCGCCGTTCTTTATCACGGTGACGAGCTCGGTAGTGGCGAGCGCTACGACCGGAAGGCCTATCTCCATCGCCTCCAGAATCGAAAGTGGGAGGCTGGTGTACCGGATGGGGTTGAAGTAGAACCGGTATGACTTCATCCTCTCGTGTACCTCGGCCTGCGGGAGGTCCCCGAATCCTCCGACCCCTTTGCTGTCGAAACCGAAGAGATCTAAAGGTACGTCCTCCCGCGCCCGCGCAAAGACGTCGCCGCCGACCACTCTTTTGCGGCGTGGCATGTCGTTAACGAGCGAGACACCCTTTTCGAGTTCGCCGGTGTAAGCGCTCTCTGGTGCCGAAGTCATTACGGCGTGGTCTATCACGCGGGTCGGGGTCTCGCGGCAGTCCCAGAAAAGGTCGTTAAAGTGGGTTACGTGTACGAGGAGCACTCCGGAATCGTTCACCGGGTGGACCATCTCGTTGATCCGACCTTGAGGGGTGTTGTGTTCTAAGTAGATCGCCGGAAGCGCCCTTTGCTCGGAGGTGAGTATCTCCTGAGCATCCTCGAAGAAGTTTTTTTGCGTCTGATAGATGATGAGGTCGAGATCTAGGCCGCGTACCTCCTCTGCCGGGACATCGATCGTGTCATGCGACCATAAATAGGTCGGCCCGCGACCCCCGTAACCCTCGGGCTTACCGGGCCTTACAGGCAAGTAGAAGCGGTGCGGCGCCTGCACGAGGGTGTTGAGGTAAGAACCGTGGATCTGCCAGATGAGTATGTTCAGCTTCCTCTCCATGCCTCTCACGCCCCTAACCGCTCCCCTTCTTGCCTCGAGACCAACTCTTCGACGCTTCGCAGAACGGCCTCCGCCGAGACTTCCGAGATGGGGTTCTTGAAGAGTACGGCGTGTAGCCTCCGGTCCAACGGCCCCCAGCGCTCTACGTCTGTTGATGGGCCGAAGAGGGTCACGCTAGGCGTCTTAAAGGCGTAGGCGAGGTGCGCAGGGCCGGTGTCGTTAG
>DATHAB010000096.1:0-3456 GCA_035296885.1 Rubrobacteraceae bacterium | reverse complement strand
GATACCTTTAATCGCCGGTCCTGGCTCGCTGACTACCGTGCTTCTCTACACCGGCAACGGCGATGCCCTCACCATCGTCGCGGTCCTCGGCGTGCTCTCGGTCGTCTTACTGCTCGTGCTCGCCTCCTTGCTACTCGCCCCGCGTATTATGCGTGTACTCGGCGAGACCGGAGCCAACGTCTTTTCCCGCGTCTTGGGCGTCCTCCTCGCTGCCCTCGCCGTCCAGTTCGTGCTCGACGGTATCCAACAAAGCTCCGCTTTGTAGCGCTCGGCTTTCGCTATCAGTTGTCAGCGATATCCTAGCCAACCGCGCTCAGGGAAGGAATACGCCGCTTGAAGGCCAACACTAAGGGGAGATACCTTCTGTACGCTACTGTGTCAGTGCTGGTTGCCAGTACGGACAAGCTTTGCGGCCCCGGTACGGTTTTTTACGCCGAGGAGTTCGTAGGCGGCGCGCAGGTGCTGCTTCACGGGGAACTCGGCCAAGAAAATGCGCCGCGCTATCTCAGCGTTACTTAAGCCTTCGACTACTAGCTCCAGGATCTCCCGCTGACGAGGTGAGAGGACGTCCAGATTCACCACCGTCGGTTCATCGGCCAACGCGTACTCGAGCAGCTCCCCGGGCGCTACGATCTCGCCCTTCAGTGCAACCCTAAGGGTGCGGAGTATCTGGTCGGATGTCATCCCGCTATGTGCGAAACCCCGAGCCCCAGACTTGAGAGCAGCATAGGCAAGCGACAGGTCGGCGTGTGAACTGAAGACCAGCACGGGAAGGTCAGGTTTGCCTCCCGCGTACGTTCCACGCCCTCGGCGATGCCCTCCACCCTACCGGCATAGAGCACTATGGCAGAGAGGACGTCACCCTTCGGGGGCGGCTGCCCACGATGAATCAGAAGCTCCTTCTTCAGCATCTGTTCCAGGCCGATGGCGAACACCGGTTGGCGGCAGTTGATCCAGATGGGCTCTGATGGCTCCGGCGCGGCGGAGGACGCAAGTTTTGTCGACCGCGTACTGAGCCCAACCGGGGTGTACTGTAGTTTCTTACGCGAAAACCACGGATGGAGGGTCAAAACGCCGGACCTCCCCCGGGGAACAAATGAGGTTCATGTAGCTTTTCTCGATCCCCCTCGTCGACTGTAAACAGTTTGTACTCGTCACATGGCGAACACCAGCCGAGCAGGGAGCACTTACCTAACCTGGACTCGGAGACCTACTCCCCACACCCTGAATACCTCAAAACAAACGCAGCAACGGCTAGGCTGGCACCGTCAGGTTCTATCTGCCAGCAAGACCCGGATTGTCGGCAAAGGTCTCGCATCTCGATATAGTTATCGGACAAACCGTCGAAAAACTTTAATCCGTCTCGGCAGGCAAAGCTGGGACACGCGTTTCCCCGTGGATCATTCGTCTGCTAGCCATAGAGCCTACCGACCCTCCTCGTGGCCTCTCGAACGTTTTTCTCTTACGTATGGGTATACGGTCGAACTCCATCACTAGTTCACCCACGTCCCACTACCAGTAGCGACGTGCGCGTATTCGGATCAACCCGTGCCGCTCCGAGAACGCCAACCAGCGTTCGACCAGCGCTTCCTACAGCTCGTCGAAGCCCTCGAACGGGTGGTTTATTGCGGGCAATGCGTCCCCGGTGTGGCATCATTTCTCCGTAATGACATCGGGGAAGACGCCTGGACCTATCCTTATCATCGGCGGGCATATGACCTGGCCGGTGAACTACTGGAGGCTGGCGCGAGTTTTAGCCGCAGTCTCCGAGCGTAAGGTTTACATCGTCCCGCTCACGCCTTTGGACTGGATCTTGGGCAGCTTTCGAGGCTACGGACAACTCGTCTTCGAGGTAGCGAGCGCGGTGGACAAAGCCCTGCTCGAGTCTAGCTCGGACAGAGCCGTACTCGTCGCCCACTCGGCGGGCGGTATCCTCGCCAGGGTTTATATAGGCGGGGATCCCCCCTACGGCGGTCGTCGCTACGCGGGGTACCGCCGCGCCTCCCACCTCATTACTTTAGGCACCCCCCATAACGTTCTTGGTAATGCGCACCTCGCCTCGATCGCTGAGGTGAACGAGCTCTTCCCCGGATCCCTGCACGAGCAAAAGGGCCTCCATTACCTATCCGTTGCCGGTGGCGCCGTCGATGGGGCCTCCTCGCCTAAAGCCCGCAAGAATTACGAGCGCTTCGTTAAGGACGGGAGAGTCAAAGGAGACGGAGTGGTGCCCGTCGAATCGGCCCTGCTACCGGGCTCTACCTCTCTAGTCCTCGACGATCTCTACCACGGCCGGCGGCACGGCTTTATGAAGGGCCGCTGGTACGGCTCCGACCGGGAGACGGTCGAGGGCTGGTGGCCTGAGGAGCTTAGTGTGAGAAAACGCCTTGTGGGCGGACCCCACGCGTAGTAGCCTCCGGGCATCGCTCATGCACGGCAATCCCACGAAAGAGATAGCATTGTCGGCTGAAGGACAGGATCTCGAAAAGCACGGTTGGGAGACCCGCGGTCCCGACGCGTCGGCCGTGCGGGTAGCGATGAGCCTCTTTCCGACCGGTGTGACGGTCGTTACCACCGGGCGTAGCGAACGGGTAGAGGGCATGACGGCGAACGCGGTGATCTCCGTCTCTTTGAACCCTTTGCTCCTTTTGGTGAGCATCCATAAGGACGCGCGGCTCAACCAGCGCATCAAGGAGGAAGGCTACTACGCCATCAACCTCCTCGCCGCCGACCAGGAGGGTTTGAGCCGGCTCTTCTCCTCCCCCGAGCGCTCCAGCGGCCTCTCCGCTGTCAACTCCCTTAACGACGGATACGGAAAAACGGGCGCGCCTTTGGCGGCGGGCTCTTTAGCGGCGATAGAGTGCGAGCTCGAATCGGTTTACCCGGGTGGCGACCACGAGCTCTTTTTAGGGCGTGTCGTTGCCGTTCATATGGGCGATACGCGTAAAGCACCATTGGTCTTCCACGAGGGCTCGTACCCAACCCTTAAGGCCGCCCCTCACCCCGAGGACTCGGGCGCCTTCGTGGACTCGATACGAGGCTTCGACGCTCGCCTCAACCGCCCCTCGCGTAGAAAGCGCAGCTAAGGTTGTTCCGGCGCGAGCTCTTACGGATCGTCCGCCCCGAGCCGGATAGCGACAGAAGCCTCCAACTCCTGGAAGGGGTAGAGGAGAACGGCTTTATCTCCTCCGGCCTCGTGCTAGATCCCGCGACCGGCAAAACCTATCGAGTAAAAGATGGCTACCTCGACCTACTCGGTCGCAAGATCGGAGCGAGCAACGTAGCCAACCTCACCAACTTTTTACCTGGGGCAGGTCCTCTCTATGAGCCCCTGTGGCGAGTGTATTCCCTTACCCTTCTCACCGGCGAACACTTCACCAACGACCGCGAACTACAGATCATCGCCGAGCTCGCCCGGCTGGACCGCGGCGGCCTCTACGTCGACCTCGGCTGCTCGGC